>NZ_JACOQH010000003.1:0-361412 GCF_014297335.1 Roseburia yibonii | reverse complement strand
CCCTTCCCTAGAGGAAGTAAGACCCCTGAGAGAGTATCAGGTAGATAGGGCAGAGGTGGAAGTGCGGCAACGCATGGAGCTGACTGTTACTAATCGGTCGAGGGCTTGACCAAGAAACATCAGGCGAAAGCCAGATGTAAGAGTAAGCGGTATCACGGATCTGTGTGAAATTTTGAATGTACATGAGGCCCAATGGCTCAGTTGGTTAGAGCGCCGCCCTGTCACGGCGGAGGTCGCGGGTTCGAGTCCCGCTTGGGTCGTTATGGGATCTTAGCTCAGCTGGGAGAGCATCTGCCTTACAAGCAGAGGGTCATAGGTTCGAGCCCTATAGGTCCCATTTTAAGTTAGGTGTAAGATTTGCCGATGTGGCTCAATTGGCAGAGCAGCTGATTTGTAATCAGCAGGTTATCGGTTCGAGTCCGATCATCGGCTTCTATAATTTAATATAGAATATAATTGAGCTTAGGTTCTTTTATATATATGGATGGATTCCCGAGTGGCCAAAGGGGACAGACTGTAAATCTGCTGCAAATTGCTTCGGTGGTTCGAATCCACCTCCATCCATTTTTTATTTATTATCGCGGGGTGGAGCAGTCTGGAAGCTCGTCGGGCTCATAACCCGAAGGTCATAGGTTCAAATCCTATCCCCGCAATTTATTTTATATGCCTGGTTAGCTCAGTTGGTAGAGCAGAGGACTGAAAATCCTCGTGTCTCTGGTTCGATTCCGGAACCAGGCACTCTGTTCGTAGTAGTAAGCGAATAGATGCCCGATAAAAAGGGAATATTAATTTTAAATGGGATACTAGCTCAGTTGGTAGAGCACTTGACTTTTAATCAAGTTGTCGGGGGTTCGACTCCCCCGTGTCTCATTCCGAAAAAGAAGCGGAAATCATTGAAAAATCAGTGGTTTCCGCTTCTTTGTACGTTATTTATGATTATTTTGTTCTTCAACATATGCGGTGAGCACGGCTGGAAGCGCGGGATTGATGATCAGGGAAAAGTAGTTTGTCATTTTTATCTGGTCGAATTCAGAAGGATGCTGGAACAGATCGATCAGCATTCCGGCAATGCCTTCCGTATACAAGTGGCACAGGAATGAGCGAAAATCATCCGAAACATGGATGTTTAAACGCTCCTCGGCATGTCTTACCATCGTTTCTGTGATCCCACGAAAATCTTGACAGAAAAAGCGCTTTAATACATTTCTGCCCAGGGAATCGTAAGCACAGTTGACAATATAAGCATTGTTGGCGGCATAATCAAAAACAAGGGAAATCACCTCGGTGTAATCCACCATGAGATCGTATTGTTTTACAATTTCAATAGCTTCCTGTTCAAACATCCATTTTAAAAGTGCCTGGATATCCTCAAAATGATAATAAAATGTTTTGCGGTTTACGTTACACATACGGATGATCTCACTCACAGTGATCTTGGAAAACGCTTTTTGGCTCATTAATTTTTTTAATGCGTCGGAAAGTGCTTTTTTTGTCTGAAAAAAAACTTCTTCGTTGGTCATTTCTGAAAAACATCCCGCTCATATCCGAATAAATGAATTCCAATATTTATTATACATTTGTCCGGCAAATCCGCAAGAAGTTTTGTGGTGGATTTGACCATCAAATTAAGAGATTTGTCCCATATTACACAAACAGGAGTAATTTGACCATGTTATTGCGCGGGGAAAGACAGTAAAATCATGAATGAAAAGCGGGGTGCAGTATGGTAGAAAAATGTATTTACGAAATTGAACTGGAAGTTCCGATCGGAGTGCGGCAGGGGCTGCTGTATCTCAATATTCAGGCAGAGCAGATCAGCGGAAAGATCAGTGCGCTTGGAAATGTGGAGGCGTTTTCCGGAAAAATGAAGGAACAGGGAGAAATTGAAGTGGATGGCGAATTACGTTCCGTGTATCGCAAAATGCACTATCATGGCAGCGGAAAGCGGACGGACAACAGGCTGAAGATGGCATTGTCGGGATCATTCGGGACGTATTTGCTGCGGGGGAAATACCTGTGCGGAGTGACCTCGGGATAATCCCGGGACAGGAAAAAGATAAAAAATATGGAAGGAGAAATTTATGAAACTGGAAAAATTTTACCGAAAAATTGTCAATCATCCGAAACTGGTTTTGATTGTATTTGGAATGCTGTTTGTTTTATGTGCGGTAGACCGAAGGAGAGGAAGCGTTTGCGCTGGTAAAAGACATCCGGGCGTGCGCGGAAAAATATTATCCGGGCGAGTGGTATCTGGCAGGCGAGGCAGGAAAAGGTTTTGCAGTTGTAGCGACAGAGATTTCCGGCATGGCGACGCAGACGAAGGAAGCAACGGTCAATATTACAGAACTTATCCAGAATGTTTCTTCCGCGATCAGTGAAGTGGTAGGTGTGATCCGTCAGATGATCGCCGGGATCAATGAAGAAAAACAGGGAGCTTCCAACACGGCGGACAGTTTTCTTGCGATCGAGAAAAATACCTTTGCGATTCAGGAACATGTAAAGAAACTTGCAGCGGAGATCAACGAACTGAAAGAGGCAAACAGCGTGATCGTGGCGTCCATTCAGACGATATCCGCAGTTTCCGAAGAAGTCAGCGCGCATGCAAGTGAAACGATGGAAGCGGACGAGGAAAACAGCACCAGACTGAATGATATGAAAGATACGATGCAGGGGCTTTTAAATAAGATCGAAGAGAGACGTAACAGATAATGGGCTGGATGATATGCGCGGCTCTGTGCGCGTATTTTATCAAGGAACTCTGCGGATTTGCGAATACCCTGGTGTTTACGACCATTTTAAGCTTTGGCTATGACAACGTAAATATTTCTCCGGTGGAACTGATACTGGGGTATCCGACGAACCTGATGCTGATCCGGAAAGAAAGAGCCTCATTGAAGACAAAGATCTGGCTGCCGCTGACTGCGATCGTGCTGGTCGGAGACATTCCGGGGATATTACTGCTAAAAAACGTGGATGTGCGCGCAGTTAAGATCGCGTTTGGATTTATCATCATTGCGCTTGCGCTGGAGATGTTTTTCCGGGAGAACGGCGGGAAGATGGGCAGGCAGTCCGGTCTGGCACTCGGAGCGATCGGGATCATTTCCGGTGTGCTCTGCGGACTGTACGGCGTCGGGGCGCTGCTTGCAGCGTATATGAGCAGAGTGACGGATTCCAGTCAGGAATTTAAGGCCAACATCTGCATGGTATTTTGCATTGAAAATACATTTCGCATTATCTTGTATACAATTCTTGGAATCATCACCCCGGGAACGGTCAGACAGGCCGTGGTTTTGGTGCCGGTCATGTTTGTCGGAATGTTCGCAGGGATGAAAAGCGGCAGTTTTTTAAACGAAAAAACAGTCAAAAAGCTGGTCATAGTCATGCTGCTATTGTCGGGAGCGGCACTTGTCATAACCAATTTCAGTTAAAAGTCTTTCCGTAGGCGAGCATCTCATAGTGTCCGTTTTCCAGACGGAAAATGTAGGCGCTGCAGTTTAAAAGGCGTCCGTCTGACCAGAAATCTTTGATCCCGTGCTGCATGATATGGCACAAAAGCGCTTTGTTTAAAGCGGCGTGTGCAACGATCATGACGCGGGAAAAGTCTTTTTCTCTCGGTTCAATCTCATTTTTTAAGAAATCAGAAGCCCGCGCGCAGATATGTTCCAAACTCTCTCCACCGTCCGGCGCAGTGTAAAGTTCCGGCCGGTCAAAGAAATAATGGAACGGGGAAGTCGGATCCTCTGTGAGTGCAGGAAGTGGCTCGCCTTCGGAGATACCAAAACTGATCTCCTGTAACCGGTCATCCCGGATGATCTGGATATTACGGTGTCCACGGATCAGGTTCGCGGTCTCGTAAGCGCGGATCAAAGGAGAGGAATAGATCACGTCAAAAGGAGTCTGTTCCAAGGCTTCTCCGGTTTTTCCGGCAAGTGCGCGGCCGTTTTCATTTAAAGGGACATCGGAGCGTCCCTGGATGCGGTGCTCATGGTTCCAGTAAGTTTCTCCGTGTCGAATGATATATAATTCCATAAAAATCCTCCTGTCCAAGTCGATGTCTTTTGCCGCCATTGTAGCACAGGAGCGGGAGAAAATAAAGAAGGGAACTCACTGCGCGAGCAGTTTCTGATACTGTTTTGGCGAGACATACATCTGTTCTTTGAAAAGCTTGATGAAATAGCTGGTGGTACAAAAGCCGACGGACGCGGCGATCTCAGTCACGCTTCCTGATGTCGAGATCAGCAGTTTTTCCGCCTCACGGATGCGGATGGAATTCAGATAATCATTGAATTTCATATGCATCAGACGGTGGAAGCTCCGGGAAAAATAGCTGTAGCTCAAATGACACAGATCTGCCATTTCGGTTGCGAGGATCGGCTTTTCATAATTTGACAACATATAGGTCAGTGCGGGCGCAAGCTGTTTTTGCAGATTCAGATCGGTCTGGTTTACAAGAAGCGGCTCGGTCTCGCTTTTCTGCCAGTAGCGCAAAAGCCATAGAAAAATGCGGCCGATATCGTTTTTGATCGCAAGCTCATAGCCGTAGTTTTGCTGCTCGGATTCGCGGATGATCTCATTCATCAGTTCCGGGATCAGAGAGTCGGAGAGGGAAGCGGCATGGATGACTTTTTCGTAATCCGGCTGTTCGGTCACAAACGGGAGCAGGTATTTTAATTCAAAATGGCTCTGCGACATGCCATTATAAATCAGATCCGGCAGAAAGCGCACACAGATATAAGAGCCGCCATCCGCAGCAGTCGCGTCGATCTGATGCACCTCTCTGGAGTTGATCAGCACCATATCGCCGGCGGAAAATTCGTGGTAGGTTCCGTTCAGATAAACCAGAAAACTGCCGGAGAGTGCGTAAAGCAGTTCGATATAATAATGATAATGAGCAGGAAAAACGGTTCCTGCTTTTTTTGTTACTTCTACATGACACAGATACTGGCAGGGAATGCCGTCAATATAAGTGTTCTTTTCTTCGGGATAATTCATAAATAATTCACCATGACAAAATCGTTATATTTTTGGATAGAAAAATTATAGCATGGGAAAGAATTTTTTTCTACAATAGAACTATGAAAATAACTGTAAAAATAAGAGTGAAATGAAGAAAATAAAAATAAGGCAGGAGGATATCAAATATGGCAGCAGTAGAGAAATTTTATACTTATTGTAGAAAAGCGGCGGCAGAGGGGGCTGTGCTTTTAAAAAATGACGGAGGAATGCTTCCTTTAAGGAAAGGGGAGACCGTATCGGTCTTTGGCAGATGTCAGCTGGAAACCTATCGCAGCGGAACCGGATCGGGCGGAGCAATCAATGTCGCGTATGTGATCAGTCTGTTGGACGCGATGCGCGCATGCCCGGATCTTGCCATCAATGAGGAGCTGGCAGAGATCTACACAGACTGGCTCAAGGATCATCCGTTTGACAATGGCGGCGGCGGATGGGCGGCAGAACCGTGGCATCAGGAAGAAATGCCGGTTACGGAGGAGATCGCAGTGGCAGCCCGGAAAAAATCAGACAAAGCGCTTTTTATCATCGGGCGTACGGCAGGTGAGGACAAGGACTACGCGGATGAGGAGGGAAGTTATCGCCTGACCGCGCAGGAACTGGAAAATCTGCATGTTGTGACGGAGCAGTTTGATCAGGTCGCGGTGCTTTTGAATGTTTCCAATATCATTGACATGAGCTGGGTATCCGATCCGGTTTATCAGGATCATATCAGGAGCATTTTCTATATCTGGCAGGGAGGCATCGAGGGCAGTCATGCAGTTGCGGATCTTCTTAGCGGTGCAGTGTCACCGAGCGGAAAACTGACCGATACGATCGCGGACGATCTGAGAGACTATCCGGCGGCAGAAAATTTCGGCGACGAAAAACGGAATTTTTACGCAGAGGATATCTATGTCGGCTATCGTTATTTTGAGACATTCTGTCCGGAAAAGGTGAAATATGAGTTTGGATTTGGTCTATCCTATACGGAATTTGTGACAGAGGTGAGAAAGGCACATTCCATTGCCGGGGCAAAGGGAAATGATGCCATCTGTATCACTGCGGCAGTAAAAAATATCGGGGCATACCGGGGAAAAGAAGTAGTGCAGGTCTATGTGGAGGCACCGCAGGGAGCGCTTGGAAAACCAAAGCGCGAGCTTGTGGCGTTTGCGAAAACACAGGAGCTTGAACCGGGGGAAACACAGGAACTTACGTTATCCATTCCGGTGGCGCGGCTTGCTTCGTATGATGATTCCGGCGTGACCGGGAATAAGTCCTGCTATGTGCTTGAGGCGGGCGATTACATTTTCCATGTGGGAAACAGTGTGCGGCAGACAGAAGTGGCGGATGTGGATGGAAACGGCGCTTATACGGTAAAGGAGCTTCGTGTGGTTGAAAAGCTTTCGGAAGCGCTTGCGCCAACGCAGCAGTTTGCGCGTATCCGGCCAGGGAAAAAGAACGCCGATGGAAGCTATCCGGTGGAAAAAGAGGCGGTTCCGCAGCAGACGATCGATCTTGCCGAGCGGATCACGGAAAATCTTCCGAAAGAGATCCCATATACGGGAGACCGGAAGATCACACTTTCCGATGTGGCATCCGGCAAGGCGGATCTGGAAGCGTTTGTTGCACAGTTAAGTGACAGTGAACTTGCAACGATCGTGCGCGCGGAGGGCATGAGCAGTCCGAAGGTAACGCCGGGAACGGCATCCGCGTTCGGTGGTGTCGGTGAGAATCTTTACCGCTATGGAATACCGGTTGCGTGTGCCGCGGACGGCCCGTCCGGAATCCGTATGGAGAACGGAAAAACGGCTACGCAACTTCCGATCGGAACCCTGCTCGCATGCTCGTTTAATATTCCGATGATGGAAGAACTGTATGTGCTGGAAGGGGAGGAACTGGTAGAAAATCAGATCGATACCCTGCTCGGACCTGGTGTCAACATTCACAGATATCCTTTAAACGGAAGAAATTTTGAGTATTTCAGCGAAGATCCGTATGTGACCGGCAGCTTTGCGGCAGCAGTTGTGCGGGGCATCCGAAAGGGTGGGTCTTCGGCGACCGTAAAGCACTTTGCGGCAAATAACCAGGAGAAGGCGAGACATACCGCAGATGCGGTGGTATCAGAGCGCGCGCTTCGCGAGATCTATTTAAAAGGATTTGAGATGGCGGTAAAAGACGGCGGCGCGGTATCCATTATGACTTCCTACGGCCCGGTCAACGGACACTGGACGGCATCCAACTACGATTTGAATACTACGATCCTGCGTGGTGAGTGGGGATACACCGGTATTGTGATGACGGACTGGTGGGCGTGTATGAATGATGTGGTAAAAGGCGGAGCGCAGAGCAGACAGCTCACATCTTCGATGGTGCGCGCGCAGAACGACCTTTATATGGTTGTAAATCATAACGGAGCGGAGATCAATTCCATGGAAGATGATACGATCGCCTCGCTTGCCGAAGGAAAGCTGACCAGAGGCGAATTACAGCGCAGCGCCAAAAATATCTGCCGTTTTATCTTACATGCGCCGGTTATGGAACGCCCATTAAAGCCGTTGGATGACATTTTGGTATTCCATGCGGCGGCAAAGACAGACGCGGCGGATGTGCAGGAGCTCGAAAAGACTGTGCAGCTTTCTATGGAAGAAAAAAACTCTGCGGTCATCCAGGTAAAGCAGGCTGGCGTTTACAATGTCATTGCGAAGCTCTGCTCGGACGCTTCCAATCTTGCCCAGGCGGCGGCAAACGTTTCTCTGAACGGAGAGCCGCTGACGACCGTGCAGATCAGCGGAACCGAAGGAAGATGGATCACGCAGAAGTTGCTTTCTGTGGAACTGGAAGAGGGCTTTTACGAAGTGCATGCCGAGGTAGTAAAACCGGTTATGGAGATTGCGTGGATCGCGTTTGACAGGCAGTAAGCGAAGCTCACTATTGGGAATTGGCGGCGTGTGAAAGAAATGATATAATAATTAAAAATGTCGGAGAGCAGCAAAGGAGAGAAGCATCATGCCAGTTTTTGATTTTAGCGATACACCGAATAAAAAAGAAGCAGCGGTCTGCACTTACATAACGTTTGCTTCGAATGAAAAAATAAAGACGCCACAGGAGCCGATCCTCGTGCTGGATAATGAAGAGAGAGCGTGGGAGCATCATTCTACGGGCGTTTTTACAAATCAGAGCAAGCGGACGGCGTTTGAGTTTAAAGAAAAAGGCGAGACGTATACAGCAGATATCCGAAAGGTAGATGCCCGTTTTGTCAGTCTGCTGAAATGGCTGGGGGAAAATCATATCAGCGTGCGGCTCTCGGGCGAGCATACGGAGGAAGGGTATGCAGTATACAAGATCAGGGAGACCACGCTTGGCGGAGGAACCAAGCTGTCAGCGGAGGATGGATTTCTCCAGTTTATGATCGAGCGTCTGCTTGCGAGCAGCGCGCCGGCGGCGGAGCAGGAAGAGGATGACGTGGATGAGACCGGAGACGAGATGAAGCTGACCAGCATCCAGAGCATTTCGGATTTCATGACCTGCGCGGGACGGACGATGCCGGACAACATCAGGATCTGGGCAAGAAGAAATCTTGCGGTCGCACGGTCACATGAAGTATCGCAGGAGGAGCGGCGCCATGCACAGCGCGCGCTTTCCATGATGATGAATGTGCAGTGGAAGAGCAATTATTTTGAAGCAATCGATCCGAAAGAGGCGCGCCGCATTCTGGATGAGGAACTTTACGGGCTGGAGCGTGTGAAACAGCGGATCATGGAGACAATCATCCAGATCAACCGCACGCATACGTTGCCGGCATACGGGCTTTTGCTCGTCGGACCGGCGGGAACCGGAAAATCGCAGATCGCCTATGCGGTTGCGCGTATTTTAAAGCTGCCTTGGACAACGCTTGATATGAGTTCTATCAATGATCCGGAACAGCTGACCGGAAGCTCGCGGATCTATGCGAATGCAAAACCGGGAATCATCATGGAAGCATTTTCCATGGCAGGCGAGTCAAACCTCGTCTTTATCATCAATGAGTTGGATAAGGCGGCATCGGGAAAAGGAAACGGAAATCCGGCGGACGTGCTTTTGACACTTTTGGACAACCTCGGGTTTACCGACAATTATATGGAATGTATGGTTCCGACCGTCGGGGTATATCCGATCTCGACGGCAAACAACAAAGAGCAGATCAGCGCACCGCTCATGTCACGGTTTGCGGTGATCGACATCCCGGATTACACGCCGGAGGAAAAAAAGATCATCTTTTCCAGATTCGCATTGCCAAAGGTATTAAAGCGCATCGGATTAAAGCCGGGTGAGTGTGTGATCACAGAGGACGGGCTGGACGCAGTTGTGGCGCAGTATGCGGACACGACGGGCATCCGTGATCTGGAACAGGCGGCGGAGCATCTTGCGGCAAACGCGCTCTATCAGATCGAGGTGGATCAGGTGTCACAGGTGACATTTGACGCGGAAAACGTACGGAAATTATTTGCGTAGAGAGGAAGAGGAATCATGGCACCAGATTTTTTCACAGAACAGGAATATCCGGAACTTTTTGCCCGGCTTTCGCGTTCCAAATTTCGCAGCAGATTTCACCTGACAGAAAAAGATAAGGCGTATGCCAGAGAAAAAGGGCCGGACACCATTCGAAGCCATGCAAAAGATTTTATTGAAAAGCGCCTTGCGCCGGCAGAGATCCCAAACGATGGAAAACAGACGCCGATGCGCGGGCATCCGGTGTTTATCGCGCAGCATGCCACCGCCTGCTGCTGTCGCGGCTGTCTGGCAAAGTGGCATGGGATCCCGGCGGGAAAGGCACTGACCGAAGCACAGAAACAATATGTAGTGGATGTGCTGATGGCGTGGATCCAAAGAGAATTATAAAAACAGGTTTGAATCAAAATCTCGCGCAATGCGGTTTAACCGCTCGTGCATGATACACATGAGCAGGATGAAAAGAAGCAGGTAGAGCGGCAGCAGGGCAACGGTAATATAATTCGCGATCAGACCGAAGATCGGCGGCATGAGGCAGGTGCCCACATACGCGCTTGCCATCTGTACACCGATGATCGCCTGTGAACGTTTCGCGCCGAAATGTGTCGGTGTCGAATGGATGACGCAGGGATAGATAGGCGCGCAGCCGAGACCGATCAGAATGAGTCCGGCAAAGGACAGCGTCTCACCGAAAGGGAGCAGTAAAACAGCGATCCCGACGATGATAATGCCGGAGCCAAGCCGTATCATCTGCGTGTCGTTCAATTTCATGGTGATAAATCCGCTGATGGCCCTTCCGATCGTGATGCCGATAAAAAACATACTGGCAAAATTTGCGGCGCGTTCGGCGGATACACCTTTATGGAGTACCAGGTAACTGCTTGCCCAAAGACCGGTGGTCTGCTCAAGCGCGCAGTAGCAGAAAAACATGAGCATGATCTGCTTTGCGCCGGGGATGGCAAGCACTTCTTTTAAGGAGAGTGTCTTTTCAGAGGAGACACTCTCTTCGTTTTTACTGCGGTCTTTCCACAACGGCAGGCTGAGACACAGAATGAGTGTCAGGATGATCTGAAGGATTGCGATATAACGGTAGCCGCTGTTCCAGCCGTGTCCTCCGTTTAAGGCGTAGCCCATGATGTAAGGACCGACGGAAGCACCGACACCCCACATGCAGTGCAGCCAGCTCATGTGGCGGCTTTCAAAATGAAGCGCGACATAATTGTTTAAGGCGGCATCCACGCTTCCCGCGCCGAGACCATATGGAATTGCCCAGAAGATCATGACAAAGAAGGAATGACTGATGGAGAAGCCAAACAGTGCGAAGGCGGTCATTGCAACGCTGAGCGCGGTCACTTTTCCGGCACCGAGTTTTTTGGTCAGGCGGTCGCTCTGCAGGCTTGAGACGATCGTGCCGAGAGCGATGATCATGGAGATGATACCTGCATAGGAGACTGGGACATCAAACTCCGGGTACATGGTGGGCCATGCGGCTCCGAGCAGGGAATCCGGCAGACCAAGGCTGATAAACGCAAGATAAATGACAGCTAACAGTAGTTGAAACATAGTGGTTCTCCTTCATGTTTTATAATAATCTTAAAATACTGCGCTCACAGGCAAAATGCAACCGCTAATTTTTGAATCATGGGATCATTGGATATCAGTCAGAAACTCCTTGCGAAAAAATCCAGCATTTGGTATACTGGTCTGGACTGATTATAAGTCAGAAAATAATAATTATACCGTAGAGGAGAAAGAGGAATGAAAATGACAAAAATGAAAAAAGTATTCGTCACATGTCTCGCAGGAATCATGGTAATGGCAACTGTTGCCGGATGCGGAAAATTTGACGCTGCAGGATATGTAACAGCGTGTCTGGATCTGCTGACCAAAGGTGAGACAGAGCAGTACATGAAACTGACAGATCGTACCAAAGAGCAGGCAGAGCAGGACTATGAAGACAACATTGACAGCATGATGGAAGGTATGGGCGAAGTTGGACTTTCCGATGAACTGACAGAAAATTACAGAACATTATACAAAGACATTTACAAGAAAGCAAAATACACAGTTACCGGCGCTGAAAAGATGAAAGACAAAGACGGTTATACCGTTACTGTTGAAGTTGAGCAGATGACAGGTCTGTTTGACGGTCTTGAAGACGAAGTAACCAACCGTGTAATGGAAGAGATGGCAAATCTCACACCGGATACCACAGAAGATGAGATCAATGAACTGGTATTCCAGACCATGTATGATGTACTTCAGGAAAGAGTTGATGCTATCAGCTACAATGATCCGCAGACCGTTACCGTTGAAGTACTTGGCGAAGATGGCGTATACTCCATTACCGATGACGGATATACAGATTTAGATGACGCGCTGATCGATACAGCAGGAATGTAAATCGCGTTTCCGGTAAAGACAAAAAGAAAGATCTGTGCAGGCGATCGTCTGCGCAGATCTTTTTCTTTTCTTTATGCAAGTACATAGGAGTAGATCACGATGTAGTGGCACAGGCTTCCCGCCATGACAAACAGATGAAAGATCTCGTGATTGCCAAAATTTTTCGGAAGCCGGTCAAAAACCGGAAGCTTTAACGCATAGATCACGCCGCCGATCGTGTAGATCAGTCCGCCGACAAACAGGAAAGCGAAACCGGCGGGATCCATGTTCCGGAAGATCGTTCCAAGGGCAAGCAGACAGGTCCATCCCATGCCGATATATAAAATAGAAGAAACCCATTTCGGACAGAACACGAAAAATGCTTTGATTATAATACCGGCAAGCGCGAGTCCCCACACAACGGCAAGCAGCATGAGCCCGGTCGGCTCCGGCAGAACTAAAAGACAGATCGGTGTGTAGCTTCCTGCGATAAAGACGGAGATCATCATGTGATCTGCTTTTTTCAAAATGGTGTTTACACGCGGGTTGATATCAAAAGTATGAAACGCAGTGCTTGCGCCATACAAAAGGATCATGCTCGCGCAGAAGATGAAAGCTGCGATCCAGGTAACCGTGCCGCCTGTGACGGCGCGGCGCATCAGCGGGATAGCGCCGATCAGCGCAAAGACCATGGCAATGCCGTGGGTGATGGCACTTCCCGGTTCGCGGATCGAAAAAGTGTGTAAAGTAGTGGAATCAAAAGGGCGCTGTGTCGTAGAAACAGTGTCTATTGCATGAATATCCATAGTGAGACCTCCTTTATAAGAAATAAAAACAACTTAACATGGTTTTAAATACTACATATAAGATATAACTATACTACATCCTTTATGCGTGAAATGCAAGAGAAAATTTTACCACATTGCATTTACAGGAAAAATCAGATATACTGAATCTGAAAAAAGAAAAATTCGTGTGAAAAGTTCAGGGAGGAGTTATATGGTCGTTATTACATGGATTGTACTGTTAATTGTATTTCTGATAATTGAATTTATTACGGTTGGTCTCGCGACAATATGGTTTGCGGGAGGCGCGCTGGTCGCACTGATCTTAGCGGCGCTTGGCGTAGACATCGGATGGCAGGTCGCGGCATTTTTTGCGGTGTCACTGGTGTTACTGTTTTTCACCCGGCCGTTTGTTGTAAAATGCGTCAAACCGGGACGTGTCCGGACGAACTATGAGAGCGCGATCGGAAAGCAGGTACTGATCAAAGAAAAGGTGGATAATCTTGCGGGAACCGGTACGGCGGATCTGGACGGACAGGAATGGACCGCGCGTATGGAGGATGACGCGCAGACGCTGGAAGCAGGCATGCGGGGCGAAGTAGTGGAGATCTCCGGCGTGAAACTGATCCTGCGGGCAGTCGAAGCGGAGAGCCAGAAATAAGAAATTTAAGAAAAGTTTTGGGACAGCGGAGGCTGTCCCGTTTTTTTATTTATTTTTAACTGTTTTAAGGGAAATGTTTACAAAAAATTAAGGATTACAAATAGTTTATTTTGGAAAGAATGTGCTATAATCATAGCGATTGAGGCATAAAGAAAGGGGAAACAACATGAAACTGGGAATCACAATGGAAGGCGGAGCAAACAGGGCGATCTTTTCCTGCGGAGTGATGGATGCGTTGTTGGACGGGGAGATCATGCCGGATTATTTTATCGGAGTTTCTGCCGGAATGGCTTATGGGACATCTTATATATCAAAGCAGAAGGGCCGGAATTTAAAAATTGCCAGAGAATATGTCAAGGACAAGCGTTATATGGGGATGTCACATCTGCTCAATCGAAGTGAACGTAATTTTTTTAATGTAGATTTTATTTTTGGAGAAATACCGGAAAAGCTGGTACCGTTTGATTACGATACCTTTGCCGCGTTCCCGGGAGAAGTGGTCGCGGTCGCAACCAATATCCATACCGGAAAAGCGGAATACCTGCCGGTTCCACGCGATGACCGTAAATTTACAACGGTAGTGGCGAGCTGCGCGCTCCCGCTGCTGTTTCAGCCGGTGAAGGTTGGCCATCACTATTATGTGGACGGCGGTGTGGCGGACTCCATTCCATATAAAAAGGCGATAGAGGCCGGCTGTGACAAAAATATCGTCGTGCTGACCCAGACGAGGGATTACCGCAAGGGAACGGATCGTTCCACGAAGCTTTTCAGCAAGATGTACTGCAGATATCCCAAGGTGGCGGAGGCAATGCTCGCGCGTGCGGATAAGTATAACGCATGCCTGGATGAACTGAAAGAGCTGGAAAAAGAAGGAAAAGTCTTTATCATTGCGCCGGAAGATACCTACGGCATCGGCAGGGCAGAGCGGAATATGGACAAACTCGAGCGGCTCTACGACCAGGGCTATAATGAGACCAGACTTCTGCTGCCGGAGCTCAAAGAATATCTCGAAGCTTAACGGACACCATTTTTGCAGCGGAGATAAGGAAGATGGAAAAAAGCGCAAAAGAAAAAGGAACTGTATATAATGAGGCAAAAATATATCAGATCGCACTGTTTTCGCTGAACAACGCGGCGACGAACCTCTATCTCGCGTTGATGGGATACGCGTCTTATTACGCGAATTCCATAGCCGGATTTAGCGTGGTTCTGATCTCTTTCCTCCTGACAGCATTGAATGTATTTGACGGAGTGACGGATCCGATAGCCGGATTCCTTCTGGATCGTGCCAAGGGAAAGCACGGAAAATTCCGTCCGTATATGCTGTGGGGCAACGTGATCATGGCGGGAAGCACGTTACTGCTTTTCGGGACACTGGAATACATTCCGAAACCGTTTCGTATCATTTATTTTATCGTGGTGTACGCATTGTTCGTGATCGGGTATACCCTTCAGACAGTAGTCGGCAAGTCCGCGCAGGCGGTCATCACGAACAATCCGGCGAAGCGGCCGCTTTCCACCTGCTTTGATTCGGTTTTTATCATGGCGGCGTATGGAGGAAGCATCCTTTTGGCGGCAAACTACCTCGTACCAAAGTATGGCGGCTATACCAATGTAAAGCTGTACCATGAATACGCGCTCTGGGTGATCGTTCTCTCAGCGCTCTGCACGGCGGGCGCGATCATCGGGATCTGGAACAAGGACCGGGCGGAGAATTACCGCAGACATAAGAAACAGAAGATCCGGGTAAGGGATTATCTTGAGATCATAAAAAACAACAAGCCGATCGATATGCTGATCCTTGCGGCGTGTTCCAACAAATTCGCAGCGACGGTTTATGGGCATACCACCGTGGGCGTCATGCTCTATGGCATACTGATGCAGAATTATGGCATTGCGGGACTGATCGGTGTGATCACGGCGGTGCCGACCCTTATCGTTGTTGCTGCCGGGATCAAGGTGGCACAGCGGATGGGACAGAAGAAGGCACTCGTGCTGTTTACTTATTTCGGGATTGTGTTTCAGGTGGTTATGATCGTTGCCCTCCTGCAGGATAGTATCAACACCGTGAATTTCGGTTTACATAAAATTAACGCGATCAGCATAGCGTTTTTCGTGGTCTATGTACTGCTCAATGGCTGTAAGTCCATCACAAACAATATGGTGGTGCCGATGATCGCGGACTGCTCCGATTATGAGCAGTACCGCAGCGGAAAATTTGTGCCGGGACTTATGGGGGCGCTGTTTTCCTTCGTGGATAAAGTATTTGCGGCGCTCGGAACAGCGTTTGTCGGACTGGTCATGCTTGCGATCGGTTACAACAGCCGTTTCCCGCAGATCGAGGATACGCTGACACCGGTCTTAAAGTGGACAACGATCTTTTTGTTCTGTATCGTCCCAATCATAGGATGGGTCATCTCACTGTTGTCCATGCATTTTTACAGTCTGGATATGAAGACCATGAAGGAGATCGCAAAAAAACTTGGTGACACGGAAGGAGAAAAAAAGAAATGAAGATCGTATTTCTGGATGCGGCATCGATCGGGGCGGACATCGATCTGTCCGGCTTCGATGTGCTTGGAGAAGTAAAGCGGTATGACTATTCCACGTCCGAAGAGGCGGCGGAGCGGATCACGGATGCGGATGTGGTCGTGATCAACAAGATACCGATCAATGAGACGACATTGAAAAAAGCAAAAAATCTGAAACTGGTCTGTGTGACGGCGACCGGCACCGATAATCTGGATAAAGATTATCTGGAAAAACGCGGGATCGCCTGGCGGAACGTAGCTGGATATTCCACAGAGAGTGTGGCACAGCATACTTTTGCGTTGCTTTTTTATCTGTACGAGAAGCTGCGCTACTATGATGATTATGTCAAAACGGAACAGTACATCGGGGATCGCTCGTTCTCGCATTTTGGCAATGTGTTTCATGAGATCAGCGGAAAAACCTGGGGCATCATCGGGCTTGGCGCGATCGGAAGACGGGTTGCGGATCTCGCGAAGGCATTCGGCTGTCATGTGATCTACTATTCCACATCCGGAAAGAATACGCAGCCGGGATACGAGCGGACCGATCTGGATACGCTGTTAAGAGAGTCGGACATCGTTTCTGTGCATGCACCGCTTACGGACGCGACACGCGGTCTGATGAACCGGGAGGCATTTGAAAAAATGAAACCCACGGCAGTCTTTTTAAATGTGGGAAGAGGGCCGATCGTTGTGGAAAAAGATCTTGCGGAAGCGTTAAAATGTGGACAGATTGCAGCGGCGGGCCTGGATGTTTTAAGTGCTGAGCCAATGCGGGAGGATAATCCGCTGCGTGAGATCAAAGACAGTAACAGGCTGTTCATCACGCCTCACATCGCCTGGGCGAGTGTTGAGGCAAGAACCGGGCTTATGGATATTGTTTTGCATCAGATCAGAGAATTTTTTGAATAAAATGAGAAGAAAAAACGCCTTTCGGATCAGAAAAAGTGTCCGAAAGGCGTTTTTGCATTAGCAACAAGCGTGGCCTAACTTGGGATACGACAGTCCATGCCACTGTGGTAGGATTTATTTCCGAGGTCGGCAAGCAGTCTGCCCTCCAATATTGGAAGCACGGCTTCGTTTTTGCAGGAAAACAGCTCGTCCAGCCGTTTTAAGTATCCGGCGTAGCGGCGTGACGCAGAGGAGAAGAGCGACGGGAAAGAGGCTGTGGAGACCGCATTTTCGTTCCACGGATTTTTCCAGGGGCGGTGCGCCTGATTTAAAGGATCCGCCGAAAATTGAAGGAAATCACTCGGGATCAGGGCGGAGAAATACGGATGACCGAGCAGAAGTCCCTCACACTTTCTGGCAAGCGCCTTCTTTTTTCCGGTGTTATCATGCAAAAGTCCTGCGGCAAGCGGCATGAAATAAGTCGCGCGCAGCGTCGTCTGAAAAGACACATGGAGATTCGGATATACATTGGAGTAGCAGTGGTGCAGGATCTTCGCGATCACAAAATGTCCGGTTTGGCTTAAAGCGATGGTGCGCTCCTGATAGAATTCCGAAGGCAGCTTTTTTTTATAATGGCGCAGAAACGCGGTATCAATGTCGGTCTCCAGATATACATGCGGCGCGAAAGCGGTGGCACTGTCCGAGCAGCTTTTCGAGCGGTCGTATACATAAGGGTGGCAGGTGGTGTCGAGAAGATAATGCCCGATAAAGCCGGCAATATAGCTCTCCGCGATCTGACGTTTTTTTCCTTTCGGGAATAAAAAACGGCTCTGAAGCAGGAAAAACAGAAATTTCCCGGTGTCGGTCGTGTGCGCGACAGAGCCGATGTTATTTTTATAGATAACATAAGAAGGAAGATCATAAAAGAAAATATCCGGTCCCTGAAGCCCGAGGCCAAACGCGGTATGGTTTTCCATAAGCTCCCGTCTGAGCGGGGAAGCGCCAAGTCTGTGGCAGGTTTTAACACCGAATAGGTAATGTGTGGTAAATCCCGGCATAAAGATGCTCCTTTCGTGAAAAAATACAGCTAAACATACAAAAACAGTATACCACAATAATGTGTGCATTTGAGGAATGATTTATTGACAAAAGTTTGATTTTAGGTATAATTCCATGTAGCGGCGTTGCACATAAGCAAAAGAAAAAGCTGCTACAAAGTCAGACTTTTGTATATTGAAATTGACAAAATGGTGAAAATGTATATTGCAGGAATACATAAAAATGTGATTGCATATGTTCATGTGAATTATATTTACATATACTGACACCTAGATTTATTCAAAAGTTAAAGGAAGAGCATGGAGGTTTGTGAGATGGCAAAATTAACACAGGCAGTTGAAAGAAAAGCATTTAGTGCGGCAATCGATGTGGCATTAAAGCATATTAATAAAGACCGCGAAAAAGGACTGCTTCAGATCGTTGATCTGGCACAGAAATTTATGGGCGACAACTTTCAGGCTGCTGCATACGACGGCGCAAGAAAGATGATCCAGAACCCGGATCAGAAATGGATGAGATATGTGAACCGTCTTTTGGATGAGACAGATCCGCATGTTGCGAAAATGACAGCACTGAATTTAGGTTATCAGGCAGCATTCTGCGGAACCAAGACGATCCGTAAGATGAGAGAAGTGCATAACTGCAATATCCCGTGGCTGATCCTGATGGATCCGACCAGCGCATGTAATCTGCACTGTACCGGATGCTGGGCAGCAGAGTACGGTAACAAGTTAAATCTGACATTTGATGAGCTGGACAGCATTGTTACACAGGGAAAAGAACTTGGAATTTATTTCTATATGTTTACCGGTGGAGAACCGTTAGTCCGCAAAGCGGATCTGATCAAACTGTGCGAGAAGCACAATGAATGTGCATTCCACAGCTACACAAACGGTACACTGGTTGACCAGAAATTCTGTGATGATATGAAACGTGTCGGAAACCTTTCCCTTTCCATCAGTCTGGAAGGATTTGAGGACACCAACGATTTCCGTAGAGGAAACGGTGTATTCGACAAGGTTATCGCGGCAATGGATCTGCTTCATGAAAACGGACTGATCTTTGGTAACTCCGTATGTTATACATCCAAGAACATGGATGCCGTAACAAGCGATGAGTTCTTTGATCTGCTGATCGAGCACGGAAGCCGTTTCGCATGGTATTTCCATCTGATGCCGGTAGGTATGAAAGCATCTCCTGAACTGATGCCGACCAAAGAGCAGAGAGAATATATTTACCACAGAATCCGTGAAGTCCGTGGATTTGAAGGTGGTAAGGAAATCTTCGTTATGGACTTCCAGAACGATGGTGAATATGTCGGAGGATGTATCGCCGGAGGAAGAAATTACTGTCATATCAATCCGAAGGGTGATGTGGAGCCGTGTGTATTCATCCATTACTCAGGAGCGAATATCCGCGAGAAGAGCCTGTTAGAATGTCTGAAACAGCCGCTTTTCATGGCATACAGAGACGGTCAGCCGTTCAATGAGAACATGCTTCGTCCGTGCCCGATGCTTGAGAATCCGGAACTCTTACAGAAGATGGTTCACGAAAGTGGAGCGCACTCTACAGACGTAGAAGAAGTAGAACCGGTAGAGCATCTGTGTGGAAAATGCGTGGAATATGCAAAAGAGTGGCAGGGAACTGCGGATAAGTTATGGGCAGCGCATCCGCATGAACAAAAAGGTTATACTAATTACAAGAAAAAGTAAGGAGTGATCTTTCATCCGCGGAAAAAAGAAACAGATCATAAAATTAATATTTGTTGCCGCGATCGTAGCGGCGATCGTGTATACATTCCGCGATTCGGCAAAGCCGATCGCGGAGCAGTTAAAACAGACGTCTTTTCAGGTCATTCTTGCGATCTGCGCGGCGTCTGTGCTCTATGAGCTCGTGGAAGGATGGATCACTTATGCATTCGCGCGTCATTATAATCCGGGGTTTCGTTATCTGGACGGTGTGGAGAGCGCGTTTTACTGCAGCTTTTACCGTGTGGCAACGCTGGGCAGTGGCGCGGGGATCGCGGCGATCTATTATTTCCATGAAAAAGAGATCGATTATTCAAAATCCACAGGCATGTATATGATCGAGTATGTGATCCATAAAGTGAGCATCGCGATCCTGTCGGTTCTTCTTTTGATCTTTAATTTTGGATTTTTTAAGCAGAACTACAGCTCGTATCTCTGGATGCTCGTGCTCGGCTATGGGATTACCGTGGTCGTGGCGTGTTTTCTGCTTCTGTTTTGCTGTTCGACGCGGTTTCACCGGCTGCTTTTGTGGCTGAGCGAAAAGGTGAACCGTAAACTGAACGGAAAAATAGAGCGCCAGAAGGCGCAGCTTGCGGAATACTGCGGGATTTTGGAGGAGGCGACGAGAGATCTTCTGCGGGATGGCAGACTGATCTTTACAGCGGTCTTAAAAAATCTGCTGAAATTCGCCTGCTGGTATTCGATCCCGTATCTGGTGCTGCGTGCCGAGTGTGATCTTACGCTGTTTCAGGGAATGGCAGTCATGTCTTTGACGGCGATGCTCGCGGCGGTGATCCCTTCACCGGCAGGGATCGGTTCCACTGAGTTTGTATTTACACTGCTTTTTTCCGTATTGATCGGGACAGGACTTGCGGGGTCCACATCCCTGTTATATCGTTTTGCGACATTCGTATTTCCGTTTCTGATCGGGGCGGTTGTGGCGCTGAACCATCAGAGGAAGAAACGCATACAAAGAAACAGTTAAAGCACATCTGTCTAAAGAAAGGCGGATGTGTTTTTTCTTGCATAAAAAAGCGGGAAATCCGGCGGACTCTTGTAAAAGACGCGGATTTGCGGTATAGTAGCGTAGGGAAAAATGAAAGTATATTGGGATAGATTATAGAAACAGGAACAGGAATGCATTATGAAATTTGAATTTACATTTGAGAAAAGAAACTGCATTACGAGCGGGATCGCATTTGCGGTTATGTTGGGCTTCTGTCTTTATTCCGGGAAAACACCGCTTATGGCGGTTATATTCGGCGCGGTTTATTTCCTGCTGAAAGGTCTTTCGATAGAACTTACACCGAAACTCAACTATGTATGGCTGGCGCTTGAGGTGGCGGTGAGCAGTGTGTTTACCGAACTTCTGATCCAGCATATGCTGCTTTTGCCGGAGGATCGTACGAGGATCACAAGCCAGAAATGGACTTTAAATATTTTGTGCTGCGCGGTGGTTTATCTGGGACTGATTTTTCTTACCGCGCGTCCGAAGATCGCCTGTATGACAGCGCATATTTTTCTGATGTCGCTTGGCGGGATCAATTACTTCGTGTGGCAGTTCCGCCAGAATGAGTTTACCTTCGGAGATTTAAAAGCAATCTCCACCGGGCTCAGCGTTGCGTCTGAGTATCACTTTTCGCTGGATACAAGAGCTGCGATGGCGGTCATTTTATCAATCGTGTATGTGGCGGGGATCCGGCGGATCAATCTTTCGTTTAAACGGATCTATGTGCTGCGGGCACTCAGCCTTTGCGCGGCGGTTGTCCTGGTCACCCATATTGCGATCAAGGCAGAGTTGATCGTGACAGAGACCTGGGAACAGAAAGGAACCTACCGCAACGGTTATATTTTGAATTTTGTGCTGGGAATCCGTGATTCCTTTGTGGAAAAACCGGCGGATTATTCGCTGGACACCATAAAGGAACTGGAAGACAAGTATGGAACGACGGCGGCGGATGCGGATGTCGCGAAGGAAACAGAGGACGCACCGGTCATCATCGCGATCATGAATGAGTCCTTTGCGGATCTTGGCGTGATTGGTGATCTGCGCACAAATCAGGAAGTGACGCCGTTTCTGGATTCGATGGATACCAATATTACAAAAGGCTGCGCGCTCTCGTCGGTATTCGGGGCAAAGACGCCGAACTCCGAGTGGGAATTCCTGACCGGAAACACGATGGCGTATCTGCCGAGCGGCTCTGTGGCGTATCAGCAGTATGTATCGGGAAATACCTATTCACTGGTCAGCACGCTCGAAAGCTACGGCTATAACTGTGTGTCCATGCATCCGTATTACGCGACCGGCTGGAGCAGAAATAAGGTTTATCCGCTGCTTGGATTTACCCAGAGTTATTTTATCGATGATTTTGATCAGAGCAACATTGTGCGTGAATACATCACGGACGAGGAGCTTTACAATAAGATCATCGCGCAGTATGAGGCGAAAGATCCGGATGAGAAGCTCTTTATCATGAGCATTACCATGCAAAATCACGGTGGTTATACCGATGAGTATCCGAACTTTACCGAGAATGTGCGGATGACCAATGGTTATTATTCGGATGTAAACCAGTATCTGTCCCTGGTCAATACCAGCGATCAGGCACTGGAAAAACTGATCAATTATTTCTCGAATGTGGATCAGAAGGTGGAGATCGTCTTTTTCGGAGATCATCAGCCGAGCTTAAACAGCAGCTTTTACCGTCAGATGAACGGAAAAGGCCTTTCCGGGCTTACGATCGATGAACTGGAAGAACTGTTTACCGTGCCGTTCTTCATCTGGACAAACTATGATTCAGAGACGCAGACGGATGTGCATACATCACTCAACTATCTGTCCACCATGGTGTTGGATAAGGCGGGGCTGCCGTTGACGCCATATCACAAATTTCTGGAGGATCTGCAGACGAAGGTTCCGGCAATGAACTCGCGCGGCTTTTATTCTACGCAGGATGGGGAATACAAGCACTACGTCGATGCGACCGGAGAAGAAAAAGAAATGCTGGATCAGTATCAGATCTTACAGTATAACGATATGTTTGATAAGAAAAACCGCAGTGACGTGTTCTTTTCTTATCAGGGAGCAAATAAAAAAGAGTAGGAAAGAATAAGAAAGAATGGAAAAAGTCCCGTGGGAGCATCCGTATCAGAGATCCCGCGGGGCTTTTTTGAAATATTTTTTGTAGGCTCTCGAAAAAGAAGAATAGTTCTTAAAGCCACTGGCAAAGCAGGCTTCGGTGATCGGTGAGCCGTCGCGGATCAGATCCCTTGCCCGGAGCAGGCGCCTGGTGGTCAGGTAATTTCCGATCGTGTAGCCGGTCTCCTCTTTGAAACTGTGCATCAGATAATATTTGCTGATGTAAAATTGCTCCGACAGCCGGTCAATCGAAATATCTTCCGTGAGATGCGTGTTCAAAAAATCAAGCAGGGCAAGGATCTTCGGATTGGAAGCGCTTGTGTTGACATAGTCGATGTGATTGTGGATCGTTGCGCGGTTTAACTGGATCATAAATTCCAGAAACAGGATATTCTGGTACAGCTCGCCGGCATAATCCGCATCCGAAAACGATTTTTCCAGTTCGCAGGTCACTTCGTAGAGTTTGCTGCGGTGAAAAGAATCCATGCGCAGGACATTGGACTTTTCCTCTTGCGCTTTTTTGAAACAGTAGTTCAGATCGTAGTTCTCATTCTGGTAGGAACTGATAAAATCCGGAGAAACATAGATGATGATGCGCTCATAGACCGCGTCGCTGTGGATCACGGGGCGGTGGATCTCTCCGGCTTTTACAAAGACCACATCATAGGGCTGCAGCTCGTAAGAATGCCCCTCGATACAGTAGCTGACATCTCCCCGGATAAAGATCAGGATCTTGTTGAAATCGTGGTAGTGAAAAGAAAAATCTTTTTTCTGCCGGTCGATGATGTGGAACATTTTGAAGTTTGTAGTGAGATAACCGGTTTTTTCGTAGTTTTCCATATGTAACCTCCGTACATTTATCGCCGGAATGCGGCATTCTATCAACACTGTCTGTCAGCCCGCTTAGGCACACTGGAAAAGCACTGCTAAGAGCGGTGTGCCATGGACGGACCATCTGTATCATTTCTTGAAAATTTCAAAGACAACTGTTATGTTCAGTATAAAGCATTATCTGCAATGTATAAAGCATTATTTTGATATTCTTTCAAAATAATGTCATATATAATGGAAACAGACTAAAAATGGCGAAACTATGCAGTTGACAAGATAAAACCTGAGAGAAAGGCGGTTTTTATTATGAAAAATTTCAGCAATTATACCGATTTTGATACAAAAGAAAATCTTGCGTTTGATTCCAAAGTGGTACACGGCGCACTTGGAACGGAGCCGCTTACCGGCGCGGTAAGCATGCCGATCTTCCAGGCGGCGACTTTCCGCCATCCGGAGTTTGGGCAGACCACAGGTTTTGCGTACAGCAGACTGGAAAATCCGACCAGACTGGAGCTTGAGCGCACCATGGCGATCCTGGAAGGTGGTATCCGTGGATTCGCGTTTTCCAGTGGACAGGCTGCCAACATGGCGGTATTTTCCCTGCTTGAGCCGGGTGATCACATTATCCTTTCGGATGATATTTATGGCGGAACATTCCGTATCATCGGGGATGTGTTTGGCAAGTACGGAATAGAACACACCTATGTTGACATGTCAGATCTGGATGCGGTACAGGCAGCAATACAGAAGAATACCAAGATGTTTTTCATTGAGACACCGACCAATCCGATGATGAAGGTGGCGGATATTCACGCTGTTTCCGAGATCGCAAAAGGAATCGGCGCGCTGACTGTTGTGGACAACACATTCCTGACACCGTATTTCCAGAAACCGCTTACACTTGGCGCGGACATCGTAACACACAGTTCGACCAAATATCTGGGCGGACACAACGACACGATCTCCGGTATCGTAGTGGTAAAGGATGACGAGGAGATCGCGGAGAAGATCAATATCCATATCAAATCCCACGGAAGCCAGCTCGCTCCGTTAGATTCCTGGCTGGTGCTGCGTGGCATCAAGACGCTTGCAGTCCGCATGGACAAGCACAACGCCAACGCAAAGAAAGTGGCGCACTGGCTGCGTGAACAGAAAAAAGTAGAGAAAGTTTACTATGTCGGATTTGAAGATCACAAGGACTATGATGTGACCTTAAAACAGACGACCGGATTTGGCGGAATGATCTCCTTTACCGTGGACAGTGAAGAGACCGTTATGAAGATCTTAAAGAATGTGGATATGATCATGTTTGCGGAGAGCCTTGGTGGAACCGAGACACTGATCACTTATCCGACGACACAGACGCACGAAGATACGCCGGAAGATGTCAAAGAAAAACTTGGTATCACACGCAGCTTCCTCCGTATGTCCGTTGGAATCGAGAATCCGGACGATATTATCGCGGATCTGGATCGCGCGATGAATGGTTAAAAAATAAAAATGAGTTTGAACATGCACGGGTGGATGGCAAAAAGCTGCTGCCCGTGTTCCTGTTTCCCGTGTTTTTACCAGAAAAATCGGGAAAGATGAAAGTAAAGGAGATAAGCGATATGAAATTTACGAAAATGCAGGCATTTGGCAATGATTATGTATATATTGACGCAATCCACCAGAAATTAAATAACTTACCGGAGCTGGCAAGATTTGTGAGCGACCGCCATTTCGCGATCGGCTCGGATGGCATGGTGCTGATCTGCCCGTCGGATAAGGGGGACTTCCGTATGCGCATGTTCAACCCGGACGGAAGCGAGGGCGAGATGTGTGGCAACGCGCTGCGAAGTGTCGGTAAATATGTATACGATCACAGGCTGACCGATCAGACGGATCTGGTCATTGAAACCCTTGGCGGGATGCAGCATCTGAATCTGACGGTGAAAGACGGACTGGTTTCCAATATCCGTGCGGATATCGGCGAGCCGCGCTTAGACACAAAAGTGATCCCGGTCAATACCGATCTTCCGCAGTTTGTGGATCAGCCGGTAAAAGTATTAGACCGCACCTTCCACATCACGGCGGTATCCTGGGGCAACCCGCACTGCGCAATGTTTGTAGACAGTGTTGCGGATCTCGATGTGGAAAAATACGGAAAAGAGATTGAGCATATGACGAGCCTGTTTCCGAATAAGACGAATGTGACCTTTGTGGAATTTGTGAGCCGGGACTATGTAAAGCAGCGGGAGTGGGAGCGCGGAACCGGAGAGACGATCGGCTGCGGAACCGGATGCTGTACGGCAGTTGTGACGGGCGTCCTGACCGGACGGTGTGACAGAAAAGTTACGGTAGAGCAGGTCGGCGGACCGCTTCATATCGAGTGGGACGAAAAAACAAATCATATGTTCATGACCGGACCGTCCCATACCGTATTTGAGTCAGAGATCGATGCATCACATATTTTGAACCAATAAAAAGTTTCTGCGCATACTCTGAATTTGAGAATTTTCAGGAATGCCGGATTTTTAATCGGATGGATCTGTGTTCGCAAAAATGGTACAAGTCTGGAAGATTGTCCGGCCGGGGACAGACAAATCTGCAGAAATTCTGCATTGCAGTTTGTCCCCAGCCGGACAATATCCGGAAATGCTTGCGTTACCGGGAACACAAAAAATAAGAAAATGGAGGATAAAGATGAAGTTAAGAGAACTTTGTGAAAAGATAGAATACACCTGTCTGCAGGGCAGCATGGACGTGGAGATCGCGGACATTATATATGATTCAAGAAAATTAGAGCAGGGAACGGCGTTTGTCTGCATGATCGGTGCGAAGACCGACGGACACAAATATATCCCGGATGCGGTGGCGAAAAAAGCGTCGGCGATCGTAGTGGAAAAAGAAGTGGATCTGGCGGAGATCCCGGCAGAGATCACGGTGATCTCCGTGGCATCGGCAAGAAAAGCGCTTGCCTGCATGTCAGCGGCGTATTTCGGTTATCCGGCAAGAGAACTGACAACGATCGGACTGACCGGAACCAAGGGAAAGACGACAACGACTTATATGATCAAAAGCGTACTGGAACACGCGGGAAAAAAAGTCGGCCTGATCGGAACGATCGGTTCCCTTGCGGGAGATAAAAAACTGCCGTCCAAGAATACGACGCCGGAGTCCTACGAGCTGCACCGTCTGTTTCGTGAAATGGTAAAAGAGGGCTGCAGCCATGTGGTCATGGAGGTATCTTCCCAGGGACTGAAACTGGATCGTACCGCAGGCATCGAATTTGATTACGGCGTATTTACCAATCTTTCCCCGGATCATATCGGACCGGCGGAACATGCGTCTTTCGAGGAATATATGGAGTGCAAAAGCCTCTTGTTCCGTCAGTGCAGATGCGGCATCGTAAATGCGGATGACGAGCATGTGGAAGGCATTTTAAAAGGACATACCTGTGAAGTCAAAACATTTTCCTGCGAAAAACAGGCGGATCTCATGGCAGAAAATATCGGATTTTTACAGGAGAACGGAAAACTCGGAATGCATTTTCACACCAAAGGCTGTATGGACTGCGAAGCGCGCGTACACATCCCGGGCAGATTTTCGGTATACAACGCGCTCGTGACCATGCTCGTGTGCCATCTGGCGGGAGTCGGAGATGAAGCGATCCTTGCAGCGTTAAGCGAGGTACAGGTCAAGGGCAGAGTGGAGATGGTTCCGGTGTCGGACAAATTTACACTCATCATCGATTACGCGCACAACGAGGTCAGCACCAGAAGTGTGCTCACAACGCTGCTTGAGTACCATCCGAAACGGCTGATCTGTGTTTACGGCGGAGGCGGAAACCGTTCCAAACTGCGCCGTTATGACATGGGAGAGGTTACGGGCGAGATGGCGGATCTCTGTGTGCTCACCTGTGACAATCCAAGAGACGAGGAGATTTCCGATATCAACAACGATATCAAGGTCGGACTTGCGAAAAGCAACGGAAAATATATCGAGATCGATGACAGAAAAGAAGCGATCCGCTACTGTATTGAAAATGCAAAAGAAGGCGATATGATCGTGCTGCTCGGAAAAGGCCATGAAAATTATCAGGAGATCAAAGGCGTGAAATATCATTTTGATGAGCGCGAGGCAGTTGCCGAGATTATGGAAGAAATGAAAAAAGGGCTAATGTAATTGCAATTTCGTCCGATAAATACATTAGAAAGTTCATTGGGAACTTAGCAATTCAGGGAAGAAAGGAGATGCCGTTATGCGTATAGAATCCATCAGTCAGGTAGCATCTTTATATAAAACAACAAAGACATCTGCGAAATATAACGTAAATGCTGCGTCTTATGGCAGGGATTATCTCAGTATCTCACAGACAGGGCAGGACTACCAGATCGCAAAACAGGCAGTTGCGGAAACTTCAGATATCAGGGAAGATAAGGTTTCTCGGTTGAAAAACAAAATGTCAACGGGC
The DNA here is from genome assembly GCF_014297335.1 of Roseburia yibonii. NCBI lineage: Bacteria > Bacillati > Bacillota > Clostridia > Lachnospirales > Lachnospiraceae > Roseburia > Roseburia yibonii. Next base: position 333,449 of record NZ_JACOQH010000003.1, on the reverse strand, counting down.
AGTTATTCGGTTGATACGGGAGATTTTGCAGAAAAACTTTTAGCACATTACAATGCAATGAACAACTAAGCAAGGAATGAGGATAAGACAGTGGCCAGTTTAATGGACGACCTTTTGGACGTAATCGAACAAGAAGAAAAACATTACCGGAAGCTGATCGGGTTATCGACAGACAAGAAGAACGCGATCATCAAGGGAGACATCCGGACATTAGAGGATATTACAAATGAAGAACAGGATGTCACCAGCATTTTGAAGAATCTCGAGACAAAAAGATCCGGGGTTCTTGCGGATATGGCGGATGTACTCGGACAGGATGCCGAGACACTTACCGTACGCAAAATGATAGATCTTCTGGAAAAACAGCCGAACGAACAAAAGAAGTTGTCCGATCTGTGTGACCGTCTGCGTCATACCCTGGATGAGATGTCTGCGGTAAACGAGCAGAACCGGGTTCTGCTTGAACAGGCACTTGAAATGGTGAACTTTGACCTGACCCTGTTTAAAAGTCTGCGTCAGGCTCCCGAGACGGCAAATTACGACAAAAACGCTTATAACACCGGAGAACTGCTTGGAAGCAGCGGTTTTGACGCAAAACAGTAAGATAAGGGAAGAAGGGAGAAGAAACCGTGGCAAATTCATTTGGAAGTTTATATATAGGAAGTTCCTCACTCAGGAACCACCAGAACGCGATCAACACAACAGCGAACAACCTTGCAAACGTAGGTACGACAGGTCATGTACGTCAGCAGGTACTGTTCACCGATGAAAATTATATCAAATTTGCGAATGCTGCGATCAGTCCGCAGCAGTACGGACTTGGTGTGTCGATCGGGGATGTGGTACATACGAGAGACATGTTTCTGGACAAGTTATACCGCTCTACCTCAGCGCGGTCAGCGTTTTACGAAACATCCTATGAGGCAGCTTATGAAGTGCAGACTTATCTGCAGGAAATGGAAGGAAAGCAGTTCCAGAACGCACTGAAAGATTTCTGGAACGCGTTTAATAATTTCGGAACAGATCCGGGAAATTCAACCGCACAGAACATGGTCATCCAGAAAGCGAGCCTGTTCCTCAGCCGTTCCAAGGCGGTTTATTCCGGACTCAAATCTTATCAGAAGAATATCAATACACAGATTTCCGAAAAAATAGATAAAGTAAATGAACTGGCGCAGAACATTTTCGACCTGAATTATGAGATCCAGAAGATCGAAGCGGGCGGCATTGAGACCGCGATGGACTTAAGAGACGCGAGAGATCAGGCGCTGGATCAGCTTTCTGCGTACGGAAAGATCGAATATGAAGAAAATCCGGATGGCATCGTGAGCGTCCGTTTTGAGAACCACGATCTTCTCGATGAAGTGCGTGTGTACAATATGGCAAAACAGACCGACAAAGTAACGGATTTCATTACGCCGTACTGGCCGAATACATCGGATATGACATCCGGCGATCTGGATTATGTCTATGATCTGACCGAGGAGATCTCCTCCGACATGAATACGGATATGGGATCGATCAAGGCACAGCTTCTCGCACGCGGCGATATGACACCGACCTATTATAATCTGTTCCACAATGCGGATGGAAGCACGATGACAAGCGAGCAGTATCAGGAAGGCATCGGAAAATCCACGATGATGAATTCACTGGCAGAGTTCGATCAGCTCATCCACACGATGATGACACAGATCAATGACCTGTTCTGCCCGAATACGCAGGTGGCGGAAGACGGCACCTGCTATGATGCGGACGGAAACGTACTCTATCATACGATCGAGGCAACGGTCAACGGCGAAACAGTCCGCGTGCTGGCAGATGAAAACGGCAATGCCTACTATGACGCGGATGGAAATATGATCGTTGCGACAGACGCAAAGTTTTTGGATGTGAATACAACACCGCGCGGAGAGGACGGACAGCTGCCGCCGCAGGAACTGTTCAAACGAAACGGATGTGACCGCTATACCGAGATTACGCTTCGTGATGCGGCGGGCAATGCGGTTACGGACGCAAACGGAAATGAGATCAAGATCTGGAAATACAATGAGGAAGATCTAAACGACCGTTCCAAAATGTATACGACCGAGGGCGTGTCCATTAACGGCGATCTCTTAAAGATCGGAACCAATCTCCCGCATATGAAAGCAAATATGAAAGACGTGGATTATGATCTGGGAAATAAACTTCTTGCGGCATGGACAACAGAGTCAATGTGGCTCAGTCCGTACGACACAGAGAACTGTACCTTTGAGAAGTTCTACACGAAGATGGTAGATGAACTGGCAATGAACGGCAATATCTACGCAACGGCGACAGATACACTTTCCGGATCCCTGTTATCTACGGATAACAAGAGACAGGAAGTGATCGGTGTTTCCACGGACGAAGAACTTACAAACATGATCAAGTACCAGAACGGATATAACGCTGCGAGCCGTTACATCAACGTGATCGCGGCAATGATCGATACACTGCTCAACAGCATGCGTTAGGGAGGAAGATAAAATATGCCATCAACATTTTTTGGACTTACGATTGCGGGATCTGGGTTAAGCTCTTTCCAGGCAGCGATCAATACGACCGCAAATAATATTTCAAACGTTCAGACGGACGGATATACCAAACAGGTTGCAAATCGTGTGGCATCAGAAGCCTTACGCGTGCATCAGAAGTACGGAACAACCGGTTCCGGTGTTACAACGACATCGATCACGCAGGTACGCGATTTCTACTATGATGTAAAATACTGGGAAAACAACGCAAATGTCGGTTATTACGACAAGCGGCTTTACTATATGAAACAGATCGAGACCTATTATATCGATGATGAAAAGACCTATCAGAAGGGATTTTCCACAATCCTCGATACCATGTTCAAAGATCTTGACAGTTTGAAAGGAAATGCGGGGGATGTCAACAAACGAAATGAGTTTATCGGCGCCAGCAACAATCTCACAAGCTATTTTACCGGAATTTCAGAAGAACTTCAGAGCCTTCAGTCAAGCTGCAATGACGAGATCAAGACGATCGTTGCGAAAGTAAACGCGACGGCGTCAAAGATCGCGACACTGAACAAGCAGATCAACCAGCTCGAGTTAAACGGCGGATATGCCAACGAGCTGCGTGACCAGCGTGCGCTTCTGATCGACGATCTTGCCCAGATCGTGCCGGTGACTGTAAATGAAGTGCCAATCAAGGATTCCAAGTATCCGGATCGTGTCACAGGCGCGAACTGGTATACGGTATCCATCAATGGCCAGGATATTGTAGACGGCTATGATTACCGCACCATAGAGTGCCGTGCGCGTGATTACAAGGTAAACCAGACCGATATCGACGGACTTTACGATCTCTACTGGTCAGATACCGGAAATTCTTTCAACACCACAAACGCGAGCATGAACGGACAGCTTCGTGCCCTGTTTGAGATGCGTGACGGAAATAATGAAGAAAACTTTTCCGGAGTTCTGACAAAGGTCGATGGAAATAAAGTGACGTTTGACCAGAAACTTTCCATCACAGACATGGCTGGCATGAATATGGACACGGAAGGAATCATCACGATCGGAAACAAGAATTTCCATTACAACGGATTTTCCTATAAAACAACGGTAGACGCGGAAGGGAACGAGACGATTACGTCTTTCACATTCAATCTGGAAGATGTTGACGCAGCCGTTAATTTAGATGATTATGTTGGAAAGAAAGCCGAGATCGGAACCAGTATAGATTCCCTCGGTATTCCATATTATATGAATCAGATGACTGCGTTTGTACGTTCATTCGCTTCAAAATTCAACCGTCTGGAACAGACCGGTGTGGACTTAAACGGAAATGACATGCGCACGTTCTTTGTGGCGAACATTACAAAAGAAGAGAGAGCATTTGCGGACGATAACTTTGAAATGAAAGCAGGCAACTACACTTACACAAGTGAAAGCGACACTTACTACTGGCTGACGGCGGCAAATTTCGGTGTCGCCAAAGAGTGCGTCAAAGATCCGACCCGTTTTTCAACGATCACAAAAGATAAATACAATGAATTAAAAGGCAAGGATCCGACCGGCGATATCACACAGGGTGAGGATGCTTATGACCTTGCGGAAGAACTCTTGAAGCTGCAATCTGATGTGAAGATGTACCGCAACTGCGGAGCATCCGATTTCTTAAAGTGCCTGTACAATGACGTATCGGTTGATAAGCAGGAGGCAAGCACTTTCAACGAGAACTTTGCCAATATTTCGGAATCCATCACGTCACAGCGCCTTTCCATTTCCGGCGTGGACGAAGATGAAGAAGCGCTTGATCTGGTAAAATTCCAGAATGCTTATAATCTGTCATCCCAGATGGTTCAGGTTATGACAGAGATGTACGATCAGCTGATCTTACAGACCGGAGTATAAGGAGGATAAATAAATGCGAGTTACCAATAACATGATCATGAACACGACAAAATCAAATATTAACCGCAACAAGATCGAAGTAGACAGAATGAACACGCAGATGTCCACGCAGAAAAAGATCGATGTGCCATCGGATGATCCGGTCATTGCAGTCCGCTCTCTGCGTCTCAGAAGTACGTTAAACCAGATCGACCAGTACCTGAATACCAACGTAAAGGATGCGGAGTCCTGGATTGAGATGACGCAGTCTTCTTTAACGACATTAAATTCGGTACTTGATAAAATCCATACACAGTGTAATGATGGATCCAATACCTATCTGACACAGAGCAACCGTAATACGATACTGACTCAGTTAAAACAGCTTCGTGATCAGATCTATCAGGAGGGAAACAATGATTATGCCGGCAGAACGATCTTTACCGGATACAAGACCAACACCACACTGACTTTCCAGACGGATTCAAAAGCAAGTTATACGATCACAGAGCCGTCTTCCTATGAAAATATTGAAGAAAAAGATTATTATACCCATACATTTGAATCTTTCTCAGATGTTCCGGCAAATGAACCGGCAGCAGATGTAGACAAAGTGACGATCCAGAGGATCCGCTTGTCTTACAACGCGATCAAAAATCCGACGGACATCACATTTACCTACAAAATGCAGAATGGAACGACGGCGACAGAAGTTTTGGATACGACCGGCGCGGGAGCATCTGCCAATGGTTTTACATTCAAACAGATGACGAACAGCAATCTGAATGCAGCGGATTATGCAGTCGGTGATGATGAAGTGATCTTAAATACTGATACCGGAGAGCTGCTCCTTGGAAAGAATGCAGCGGACTTTATACGTTCCAACAAAGCAAGCGTTTCTGTCACCTATGACAAGACTGGTTTTAACGAGGGAGAACTTCGCCCGGAGCATTATTTCAACTGTACGGATAAGACAGATACGGCAAATCCTGTGAAATACATCAACTACAATGACAAAGGCGAGCGGATGTATCAGGATATCAATTACTACATCGGAAACAATCAGTCGATCACAGTCAATACGCTGGCAGCGGATACCTTTAACGCCTCGATCGGAAGAGATGTAGATGAGCTTTCCGATGCGGTACAGTTTGCGATGAACGCTTACGATACCGTAGAGAAAATCAAAGCGATGCAGTCCTCAGAACGTTATTCTTCTGATGCGGATCAGGAAATGTTAAGCAAATGGTATGACGCGGCACAAAGACAGTTGGACTATGCAAACCAGAACATGCAGGATCTTTATAATGCAAAACTGACAACTGTTGACAATTATACAAAAGATGTAAACCTTGCGCTTACAACGGTAGGAGCAAAGGGACAGCGTCTGGATCTGGTTAAAAACCGTCTTGAGAGCAATATGACAACGGTAGAAAAATTAAAGTCGGATAACGAAGACAGAGACCTGTCGGATATCGTGATCGATTACACAGCGTCCTATACCGCTTACCAGGCTGCGCTTCAGGCGGCAAGTAAAGTACAGGAGCAGACATTACTTGATTATCTGTAAAAAGGTGGATGACATATGAATACAAGACTGTTTGGTGAGATTGATATACAAAAAGATAAAGTGATCTGCTTTGAAAACGGCATCATCGGATTTCCGGATTACAAAGAATATGCGCTGATCTACGACTCGGAAAAAAAAGATAAAAAAGGCGTATCCTGGCTGCAGTGCCTGGAGGATGAAGTGTTTGCGCTCCCGGTCATTGATCCGCTTTCGGTAAAACCGGATTATGCGCCGGATATTGATGAGGAGCTTTTAAAACCGCTCGGAGAACTGAATGCGGAGAACACCTATGTTCTTGTGACGCTTACGGCGACCGGAAAGAAAGAAGATATCACGGTGAACTTAAAGGCACCGATCATCATCAACACCGATACGAAAAAAGCGATCCAGGTCATAGCGGAGGGGGATTATCCGGTTAAATATAAGATTTATGATAAGCTCAAAGAAAAGGCGGGTGAGTAGACATGCTGGCACTGACAAGAAAAAAAGGGGAATCACTCGTGATCAATAATAATATTGAGATATCGATCCTTGAAGTGCGCGGAGATCAGATCAAGATCGGCATAACAGCGCCAAAGGATGTCCCAATCTACCGGAAAGAGGTCTACAAACAGATCCAGGAAGAAAACAGGGCATCGGTCAGCGCGGAAGGACTCGAGGCATTGAAAAAAATGCTTTGATCACCGGTTAATTATTTGCTGAAAAAACCGATATAATTATATAGAAAACCAAAAACAGGAGTAAAGAGTTATCACACGGAGGTGGTATGAAAATGGAAATAGCGGCAAAGGCAGGAGTGGTCTATCAGGGAAGTACGCCACAGCCTGACGGAAAAGTCACAACATCACAGGAGGACATACAGGTAGCGGTAGGAAATGCCACTGCGGGTGGAGTGACGGACACTTCGGATTCCGGAAGATCGGATGACGTGGTGATTAACGAAGTACAAAGTAAAGACACGATTCGTCGCGCGGTCGATGAGATCAACAAAAAAACCAATACGGAAGCGGTGTGGGGCGTACACGACGAAACGAACCGCATCACGATAAAGATCGTAGATAAGGAAACCAAGAAAGTCATCCGTGAGTATCCGCCGGAAGAAACACTGGATATGATAGCGAAAGTGTGGGAGATGGCGGGAATCCTTGTGGATGAGAAACGATAGGAGGAAGCAGTATGCCAATTCGAATTACAGGTCTTAATTCCGGTCTTGATACCGAAGCTATTATTTCAGAACTGGTTTCAGCGTATCGTACCAAGGAAGAAAAATATCAGAAAGCACAGACAAAATTGTCATGGAAACAGGATGCGTGGAAAGATCTGAACATTAAGGTACGAAGCCTGTATGATAATATCAGTAACCTTCGTTTTACTTCTGCGTGGACAATGAAGAAAACAACTGTATCAGATTCCGCAAAAGCTACGGTGACAGCGGCAGGTTCATGTGTAAACGGAACACAGACATTAAAGATCAAACAGCTTGCCAAGGGTACTTATATCACAGGTGGAGAGATTTCAAATACTTCAGCCGGAACCGCACCGACTTCAGCAACGAAGCTGAGCGAATTAGGATATACCGGATCAGGCGGAGATATCCAGGTGAAGGACAGCTCTGGAAATGTAGTAAAGACTGTCAGTGTGACGGGAAATACTACGATCAAGGATCTTGTGAGTGCGTTAAATGGCGCGGGAGATACGAAGGCTTCTTTCGATGCAACAAACAAGAGAATCTTTATGACCTCGAATAAGACGGGAGAGCAGAATGCGTTTTCTCTTGATGGCGATGCGGATATTTTGAAGACGGTTGGATTGAGCAAAGAGGGCGGAGCGAGCATCGTGGATGCGCAGGATTCCGAGATTGAGCTGAATGGTGCCAAGTTTACCTCTGCAAATAATACCTATACTGTGAACGGACTGACAATAGACTGCCTTGCTGAGACTGGAAACTCAGAGATCAGTATTACGACATCAGTGGATACACAGAGCATGTATGATCAGGTCAAGAGCTTTTTGTCGCAGTATAATTCCCTGATGAAAGAGATGTACTCGCTGTATAATGCGGACAGCGCAAAGGGATATGAACCACTGACAGATTCTGAAAAGGATCAGATGACCGATACGGAAGTGGAAAAATGGGAAGAAAAGATCAAGGCGGCGTTACTGCGCAGGGATGATACACTTGATGGAATTATGTCCACAATGAAAAACGCAATGTCAACTTCCTATTATATTTACAATGGAAACGCGGTTACATATGATTCCGATAAACAGTATTACAAATGCAACGGAAATGCAATTAAGAATTCCGATGGTTCTTATGTGACATCAGCGTCACAGTTGAAGCTGTGGGCATCGGCAAATGGAGCAAAAAAATACAGTCTTTCCAGTTTTGGCATCAAGACAGAAGCATATGCGACCATGACAGCAAACAGTTCTCAGGATGCGTATCATATTGATGGAGATGCGGATGACAGCGTTAGTAAGAATAACTCGGATGTTTTGCTGAATATGCTGAGCTCGGATCCGGATACCGTTTCTTCATTTATGAAACAGCTTACCAGTGGACTGTATTCAGCGATCGATACAAAAATGAAATCGGTAAAGGGATTGAGCAGTTCCTATACGATTTACAATGATATTGAGATGGCGAGAGAATACAGTGATTATACCGATACCATTTCCAAGTGGGAAGATAAGCTGACAGATCTTGAAGATTCTTATTATAAAAAGTTTGCAGCAATGGAGTCGGCACTGGCGTCCTTACAGAGTCAGTCTTCTTCTCTGTCCAGCCTGTTGAGTTAAAAATGACATAAAGTTAAGTTACATGGAGGTACAAATAACATGGCACTAAATACAGGTTATGCAGCATATGCAAACAATAAAGTGATGACTGCATCTCCGGCAGAACTGACACTGATGCTCTATGATGGAGCAATCAAGTTCTGCAATATTGCGATTCGCGCAATCGAAGAGGGCGATGTGGAAAAAGCACATAACAATATCGTAAAAGTAGAAAATATTATTGATGAATTTCGCGCGACATTGAATCACAAATATGCAGTGGCAGAAGATTTTGAAAATGTATATGTGTACTTGAGAGAGCGTTTATCGCTTGCCAATATGAAGAAAGACAAAGAAATTCTGGAAGAAGTCTTAAAACATCTGCGGACGATGCGTGATACATGGAAAGAAGTAATGAAGGAAACCAATAATGGAACAAAATTATCTTAAAAGGAGTTTGTATGCCGGGAGAAGATTATATAACAATCCTGTCAGAAAGTCTGCAGAAAAAAAATAAGATTCTGGATGCAATCCGGGCAGCAAATGAAGAACAGAAAGTACTTCTGGCGGATGAGATGCTCGGACCGGATGATTTTGAAAAAACATTAGATAAAAAAGCTGCGCTGATCGAGGAGCTTAATTGTCTGGACGATGGGTTCCAGCAGATCTATGAGCAGGTTCGCCCGGAAATCGAACAGAATATGGACAAGTATGCGGAGCAGATCCGGCAGATGCAGGAACTGATCCGAGAGATAGTCGCAAAGACCATGTCTGCACAGGCGGAAGAAGCACGAAATAAGCAGTTGATCGAGAAAAAATTTGCATCTGTTAAAAAGCAGATTCGAGAAGTTAAATCGAGTCAGAAAGCAGTAAACACCTATTATCAGAACATGATGAAAAATGCTTATCTCGATTCTCAGTTTTTAGATAGAAAAAAGTGAAAAAAGTCACTTTTTGCTATAAAGTATCGGCGAATATGTCCGATATATATAACAGGTAAGCAAGGAAACACTGATCTGTTTCCGAGCTGCTGGACAGTGGATGTTTGGAAGGAGCGTACGGCCGGAAGAATAGAAACTGTGACAAAACAGAATGAAATGGGGTAACCGTTTCAGATAAAATTAAAATGCAGCATGGAAGCTGCAGCAAATTCAAGGAGGAATTATATTATGGTAGTACAGCACAACCTTACCGCAATGAATGCGAACAGACAGTTAGGTATCACAACAAGCGCTCAGGCAAAATCTTCTGAGAAATTATCTTCTGGTTACAGAATCAACCGCGCAGGCGATGATGCTGCAGGACTTACAATTTCTGAGAAAATGAGAAGCCAGATCAGAGGTCTTGACAAAGCTTCTACAAACGCTGAAGATGGTATCTCCCTTATTCAGTCTGCTGAAGGTGCATTAAATGAATCTCATTCTATCCTTCAGAGAATGAACGAGTTAGCAGTTCAGGGCGCTAACGACACAAACCAGTCTATCGACCGTGATGCAATCAACCAGGAGTTAAATGCATTAACAAGCGAATTAGACAGAATTTCTGAGACAACTCAGTTCAACAAACAGAACCTGTTAGACGGAACTTATCAGGATAAGAAGCTTCAGGTTGGAGCTAACGGCGGACAGAGCATCGGAATCAGCATCGACAAGATGGATGCTAAGTCTCTTGGACTGAAAGATTTCAACTATGCTAAGGGTCAGAACTATACTCATTATGGAACTATCGTATACGAAGGAACTACATATGAGTACAACAACAAATTAGCAGACAGCGCTAACAAGAAAGCTTTCACACAGGCAGCTAGAGAAACTGGTAAAGCAGCTTTCACAGATGACATGATCTACTACAATGCAGCATCTGGAAAATACATTGTTGGTTCTGGAAAATATGATTCTCGTGAAGCAGCTATCAGCGGCGGAAAAGCATCTCTTGGTGCAAAATACGCAGCATCTGCAGCAAAAGCTTGGTCTGCATTAAAGAAAGACGTTGCATTCTCTTCTGAGACTGTTGGAGGATTCGGAAGCCTTACTACAATGAACGTACCGAGAGTTGATGATTACAACATGGCAAACGCTTCTATCCAGGCTATCCAGGGTGCTATCAACAAAGTATCTATCCAGCGTTCCGCACTTGGTGCATTACAGAACAGATTAGAGCATACAGTTGCTAACTTAGACACTGTATCTGAGAATACATCTGCAGCTGAATCTCGTATCCGTGATACAGATATGGCTGATGAAATGGTTAGCTACAGCAAGAACAACATTCTTGCTCAGGCAGGTCAGTCAATGCTTGCTCAGGCAAACCAGATCAACCAGGGTGTTCTGTCCTTATTACAGTAATCTGATAAGATTGGCAGTTAATTTAATCAACATAGAAAGAACCGGCAGTTTTGCCGGCTCTTTCTTTATAAAGATAAAAGGAATCAGTATGGAAGAGAAGATAAAACAGCTTTATATGGAGATCAATTATATTGGTTATCGGCGGTTAGAGAGCAGAAAAAACGATTATATAGAACAGGCAAAAAAGAGATTGCCAATGATAGAAGAATTTACAACATGGTTTTTGTCAGGCAATCAGTTTGGAATTGAAGATGAATTGTACCAGGCATTGCAGGCAAATCTGCTTACAATCCTGGATGATATAGTAACAGCAGCAAAAGAAAATGATACAGTATTGATGCTGGATGCGCTGGAAAGCGGAATCAGCGAATATCTGACGATGTTTGTGCCAGAAGAATATTTCGCAGGAAAGAAGGTGCTGGTACAATGATGGGATTATACGAAAAGAACCTGGAGGCGTTGAACAAGAGATTTCCGGGCATGGATAAACTGATCGAAGAAAAAAAAGATGAGTTGTTACAAAAAGAAAATCTTGATGTTGAGAGTGAAATCAATCTTGAGGGCAGAGAGATCTTAAAAGTACAAAGAAACAATCGAACCCTGTATCTTGCAGGAAAACGTTCCGCTTCGTTGGCGGCAGCAAATCAGATTAAATTTCTGGGAAAGATAGAATATTCAGCACCGCTTTTTATGGTTGGAATAGGAAATGGCTGCTATCTGGAGGAACTTTTTAAAGAAGTGCCGAAAAAAAATGACAATATGGTAATGGTGTATGAACCGTCATTTTCAATCTTTTATGAGCAGTTGTTTCATGTAGATATCGAAGAACTGTTTGAAGACAGAATTGTGGCATTGTTAGTAGAGGGAATCAATGAAGAAGGCATTAAGCCGCTGATCAAGCAGATGCTCCGCGGAGACAGAGTATCCTGTATGCGACATTTCATATTGCCGAATTACAATGAGATATGCCCTGAAAAAGTGCTTGATTTTCAAAAAGTGTTAAAGGATGTGGCAGAGGAATATCTGGTAAATATAAATACGGTACAGGCGTTTTCCAAGGTGGCAGTGGAAAATATGCTGAAAAATGCCGACTATGTGCGTACAGGCTATCAGGCAAAGCAGCTGATGGAGGCAATTCCAAGAGAAATGCCGGCAATTATTGTATCTGCGGGTCCTTCATTAAATAAAAATATTGAGGAACTGAAAAAGGCAAAGAATAAGGCGTTTATCATTGCAGTGGATACGGCAATGAAGCCGCTTTTAAGAAATGGAATTATACCGGATATGTATGCGATTATAGACGGGACAAAGCCACTGGAACTCGTAGCAGTAGAAGAAAGCAGAAACATACCGCTGCTCAGTGAAGTGCGGGCAGCACATGCAGTAATGGATTATCATAAAGGAAAGAAATTTTTCTTCCGGGAATTCACGCCGTATTTTGATCGCATGTATGAGATGAATCATAAAGAGTGGGCAGCAATGGATGTGGGCGGTTCTGTAGCGACAGCTGCATTTTCATTGGCATGTTATCTTGGGCTTGGGACGGTCATTATGGTAGGACAGGATCTTGCATTGACAGGAAATAAGACTCATGCGGATGGTACATTTAAAGAGAAGATGGAAGAACTGGATACTTCAAAGATGAAGATGGTTCCGGGAAATGTGGAGGAAAAGGTACCGACCAGACCGGATTTTGATCATTACAGAATCTGGTTTGAAGATTTTATTGCGCGTTGGAAAAATATGTATCCGAATTTTCGAGTGATCAATGCGACCGAGGGCGGGGCGAAGATCAAAGGAACGGAGATTTCGACATTAAAAGAGGCGATAGAAAAAGAGTGTAAGATTGAGGCAGATGTATCTGCAAATATTGAGAAGCTGGAGCCGATGTTTAACCCGGAGGAACAGAAAAAGATTCTGGTCTATATGAAAGATACACCGAAGAAGTTTCATGAGATGGCGGTAAATGCGGCTGCAGGTAAGAAATTGTATCAAAAACTGGATAAGCTGACGCAGAATCATAATATGGATAATGCAGCATATGACAAATTGTTAAAGCAGATTAAGAAAAATACTAAAAAAATAGAGAAGAATCAGAATTATTCATTAGTAGAAGAAACGCTCGGACGTGCCAACAGCATTTTAAAGACATCACAGTATATTGAATACGGTTCTTTCGAGGAAGAATGCAAAGAGATTGCAAGACGTGGAATTCTGTTTATGGAACTGGTTGAAGAATGTGCAAATCTTTTTGAGGGATTTTCAGATGAAGTGTTTGGTAAAATAGAGGAGTAACAGATAAAAAAACAGGCAGTACATGTAATATATACTGTCTGTTTTTGAATTTATCAATGGGAAGAATAGGTATTCAAAGAGCGTTTCATTAAAAACTCGGCCAATTCAAAGTCCTCTGCCACATCAATGTCAATGCTTCGGCCGCGCTCCATAACGTATGCGTATTCTTTTTCGCTTAACAGCTGGATGCTGTTGGCATGATAAGAAATTTTTCTGATATAAAGGGCACCATTAATACGATAATAGGTATCCAGATCCTGCCGGCGCTTGCTTTGGCTAAGTGATTTGCGAAAACTGCCAAGCGATAAATCGGGTGGAAGGGTCATGGACCATAAAGGGGAATGATCCATTTCGCACACAGCAGTTATGGCATCTGCGTTTTTCTGGTCAAACAACTGATAACCGCCGATGATATCAGAAGCAATACGTAGAGGTGAAGTTGGCTGGAGCAGACAGATGGTATCAAAATATCTGCCGGAAGTCTGATATTGACTTAGTACTTCAGTTACAACATCCCAGCTGCCGGCGGTATCACTGCTGGTTTTAGCAGAGCGCAAAAAAGGAACAGAAGCACCATAGTCTTTTGCAATCTGTGCGTAGTCATCGCTGTCTGTACTTACCATGATCTCATCAAAAAGCGCGGAATCTTTTGCGGCGCGGATACTGTATGCTAAAAGGGGGATATCCAAAAGAGGTTTGATGTTTTTGTCTTTTAGTCCTTTTGATCCGCTGCGGGCGGGAATAATAGCTATATTTTTCATATTGATACCTCAAAGTTTACATCATAAAAATCTTTTTTTATATTAACTGGAGCAGAAGTGACCTGCTTTAGGATCTGGATCATCTGATCGGAAGTTGTTCCGTCACCGAAGGGGTTTTTCACCTGTTTGACCATATCTTTAAACTCTGCGGAAGAGGCTTTTTTTATTGCACTTATGATATCATCTTTCCTCGGGTCACAATGTATGATACTGTCAGCAAAGAAACGTCCTTTTTGTCTGTCGCCAATATCAATTGTTGGAATGTGCATGGCAGGTCCCTCGGTTGTTCCGCTGGATGAATTTCCAATCATCATTTCTGAATATTTTAAGGCAGTCAGGTAACGTTTCATGCCGAGAGAAGGAACTACATGGAAATTGGTATATTTTTGAGCAGTAGATCTCCAAATCTCATTGATACGGTCGCCACCTGAATCTGTATTGGAAAGAGTGATGATATAGGAATAATCGGAGAATGCGCGAAGCGCCTCGATCAATTCATATAATTCGTTTTCGGAAGCCTCTTTTTCTAAAGTGACAGGATGAAAAGTGACAACGCAATAAGGAACATGCATAGAGAGTCCCAACTGGTTCCTGAAATCGTCTTCAGATAAAAGCTTGGTCTTTAAACAGTTTTCGATTGCAAGAGAACCAACATTATATACAGAATGAGGGTTCTCACCAAGTTGAATAACACGTTTGCGGTAAGCGTCACAAGTAGTAAAGTGCAGAGCGCTCATTTTTGTGATTGAGTGGCGGTATACTTCATCAATTGCACCGCTGGTAGTGCTTCCGCCACATATGTGTGTGATCGGAATTAAAAGTGTGGATGCTGCGATTGCTACGCCAAACATTTCATAACGGTCACCGATTACGATCAGCATATCCGGTCTGTGTTCAGAAAAATAGTGACTAAATGATAAGATGACATCACTGATCTGACGTGCGATTCCTTCCCGCGAATTGTCATCAAGATATTTTATTGGAATACATTCTGAAATATTGATACGGGAAGCCCGAATTTCTTCGATCGTATTTCCATTTTCCGGTGCCAGGTGAGAACCGGTCACTACAAAGTCAAGATTAAAATAAGAATCCTGCTCCAGCTTCTTAAGAAGGGGGAGCAGTTGACCAAATTCAGCGCGGCTTCCGGTTACAACGCAAATTTTTATTCTGTGCATATTAATTCATCTTCTCCAAAATCACGAATTGCTTTTGTTCCCAGTACATCAAACCATTTCATAGCAGAAATTCCGTTTCCGGGACGTTTGGTAGTAATGTTTTCTTCGGTTAAAATTTCACCTTTTTTGATATCTCTTTTTGCAACAATACTTTTTCGGGCGACAATAATATTGGGACGTTCTGCAGGAGAACAGATTTTTTTGCCATCACCAAGTGCCACTTCAATATTACGAATGGCAGAAACCATTGCTTTTAATTCATCTGGTTCAATGCTTGCCTTGTGATCCGGACCAATCATAGTGCGATCCAGTGTAAAATGTTTTTCAATTACAGTGGCACCCATTGCGACAGCTGCGATCGGAACCTCAATCCCTACGCTGTGATCGGATAAGCCGACAGGAAGATGAAATGCATTTTTTAAGGTGAGCATTGCATTTAAATTTACATTTTCCATAGCGGTAGGGTAATCGGTATGACATTGCAGTAAAGTAATTTCACTGGTTCCGTTTTTCTTTAAAATGTCAATAGCAGTCGCGATCTCGTCCATTTCTGCCATTCCGGTAGACATAACAACTGGTTTCTTGGTGGCGGCAATCTCTAACAGATATGGTAAATTAGTAATTTCGCCGGACGGGATCTTAAAAAATGGAAGATCCAGAGAGTCGAGAAAATGAACACTGTCAATGTCAAAGGCAGTAGATAAGTAGGACATCCCGATACTGTTGCAATATTCGTAAAGCTCATAATGCTGTTCCAATTTCAGACGGAGTTTTTTTGCCATCTCCAGCTGGGTTTCATCTGCTCCGGTTTCGCGTTTTTGATATTCTGCCTTTGGAGCATATTTGGAAGTGCAGTCAACGGCAGTCTGAAATTTAACAAAATCGGCACCTGCTTTTTTGGCCTCATCAATGAGTTTTTTTGCCAGATCCATATCTCCGTTATGATTTACTCCTGCTTCTGCAATAATGATTGTTTTCATAAAAACCCTCCTGTACATTATGAAAGTATTATTTTCCGCGTAGTTCTAAAAAACGATCAACTTTCATTTCTTCTTTAAAATTTTCAAATAGTTTTACTACATCATATTTTGGTTCATAACCAAGTTCATCTTTGGCATTTTGAACATCCATTAATATACCGCCGCCAGCAACTTTGTCGGTCAGACAGATAATTTCGGAAGGTTTGCCCGGTGGACAGAAGACTTCAATGATAGCCTCCATTTGCTGGCGCAAGGTAACGGGTATACCGGTTCCGCAATTATAAAACCCCTTTGTTAAGTTCTGTACTTCAATGGCTTTGCAAAACATCTGGGCCATGTCATAAACATGAAGCATATCTTTGGCATAGTTTGGATCACCCCAGATTTCAAGAGGTTTACTTTCCATTGCGTGAAAGATCAGTTTGTACAAAGGACGCAGTGTTTTGACACCATTTGGATAAATATAGTGGTTGGTACTGTAGGAATATACGGTCGGAAAACGGAAAGCAAAAGTTTTCAGACCATATTGCTGATGGTAATGTTCAAGTAACTCCAACGCAGTGTTTTTGGAAATGACATACATGGCGTGGTCGCCGGTGTAACTGAAGTTCTTTGGCATATCCGGTTTGATGATGGTTCCGGTTGGATATTCCCATACATCAAAGCAGCTGGTGGAGTATAAAATACGATCTACATTCCTTGTCCTGCAAAATTCAAGCACATTGTAGGTTCCCATGATGATCGAATCAAGATAATCTTTGGGATGATAGCCGTCCATATAGGCAGGAATAACAGCAGCAAGTAAAACAACGGCATATATATCTTCTTTCGGAAGATTGTCAAAATCAGAAGGATTTGTGATGTCAACGGATATGTATGGGACATCCATAGTTTGAAAAACGTCTGCTTTTTTACGCTTCCCGGAAGCAATGATCTGATATTCGTCTTTTGAAAAATACTCAGATGCATATTTGGTGAAATAAGACCCTACATTTCCGGTTGCACCGAATACAATAATTTTTTTCATGTTTTTCGTCTCCATAAAGTGTATAAATTTGTTTATTTTCTATATTGAATCATGAATCCATTGTTTTCATCAAATTCGGGATTCAGTTTTTTGCGCAGCATGACCAGATCGTGATATGCATCCGGATCAAAAATGGTTCGACCAACCCAGAAGGGAGCTCTGCCATTTTTGTTAAATTGCTTTTTGAAGCCAAAAAGAGTATCATCCGGGAGCATGCCGCCGCCTAAATGAAATTTTGATATTCCCATTTTGCTTGCCTGACATGCTGCTTCGTAAAGAAGAAGGTTTCCTGGAGAATATTTCCGGTATTCTGTATGTGTGCCGGAAAGATGGTAATGCATATATCGGTCATTATAAAACATGATAGAGCCGCTGACAGGTTTTCCCTCATACATTGCATAAAAAATGCATGCGTAATCTGCAAGAAGTTTTAAGGATTCAAAGTAATCTGTCTGGAAAGTATAGTATGCATCTGCCTGATTTTTTTCCATTGTCTCATTATACATTGGAATAAAATCTTTGAAGTCTGTAATGTCTTTTCGTACAATAGTGACGTCGTTTTTAATTGCTTTTCTAACCATATTACGGTTTTTGGAATCCATGTTTTTCATGATCAGATCCGGATTTGTGGTATCCATAAATATGGTGTCTCTTAAATAACGTGTTTCAATAACATATGGAAGCAGCTCGTGGTTGAGTAATAACGGATGAAAACGTACAAACTGTGAAACAATTCGATTTTCCCGGCAGTAATGCTGTAATTCCTTTAGAAACTGGATCTGGGAATCTTTTGGAATATTATGATCACTCAATGGCCCACCATAGCCGTAAGGTGTTTCGAGATCGTACCATGTATCAGCGGAAAGTTGTTCGCCAAATAGTCCGGAAGCTGCAATGTCGCTTTTCATGACCACATAGCAGAAGCGGGAAGCTGCATCTTCGTAATAGATGAGCAACGGTTCACCGTCACCATGAAGCATGAAAGAATGTGCATACTCATATAAATAATAGATATCCCAGTTAATAAATGATTTTATACAAATGTCCCATGCAGCAGCATCTGTTTGTTGATATATTTTTAAAATAGTAATTCACCCCCATATTGAAAAATAATATCCCTTAAATAGGTCATATCATTTTTTTGATATCGTTGATCGATTGGAAGAGAGATCAATGTCTCTGCGTTTTTTTGTGCCATTGGCCGGAATTCAGGCCGGAAGTGATCAAATGGCCAGTGTACAGCGCAGTATATCTTGTGTTCCATTAAATAACTTCGAAAAGAATCGCGGTTTTTTACACGTAGAGGAAAAACCAGCGGGCAGTCATTTTCTGCCAGGGCACAAACCGGTTGAAGTCCTATTTTTTGAAGTTCCAAAGTCAGAAAATGATAATTTGATCTTCGGGCTGCAATCAATTCTGGAATATCAATGCAGGAAATAAGAAAACGGGAAAAGTCCGATATCTGTAGTATCTCATCGGAAGTGTCCAATTTTTCTTCACATTCTGTAAATATCTGACGGTATTTAGCATTGCAATCCAGTTCATTTTTCAAAAAAAGATTTTTGAGTATCATACCGTAGGAGCGTGTGTTGTCGCTGCTGGTTTTTATATGGTCAAGTGCGGGTAAATCCTGAGTTTTTTTTGTATACAAAACGCCGCCAAGCGGAATTGGAAGCCATTTGCGGATGCTGGCGATCATATAGTCCCCGGTGATATGATTTATCGAAAAAAAACTTTGCGTTGTATCTTCAATTATCATTATACCACATTCGTCTGCCATACGACGCAGATAAGATAAGATTTGTGCGGACTGAACGGCACCGAAATAGTGGCAGATGTAAAGTGTTGCCACCTGTGGGGTGATCTTCCGTTTCAGGTCGTCGAGATCAATCTGCAAATCTTCGGTTATATTATAAAAAATAATGTTTTGGGATGAAAAACAGTTGCTGACCGATTCACAAATAAATTCGGGCAGAAGAACAGCCTTATTTTGATTAAACGGGATATGACGAAGAGCGCTTCTCCCACTGTCAAAAAACTGACAATTATAAGACTCCAGATAATGAAAGAGGTTATTGGATGAGATATTCAGTTTGTTTAAATCTAAGTCGTATTCACTGCCTAATTCCATTTTGTCATCTCCGGGTAAAAATGATGATTATATACTGAAGTCTATTGTAGAGGAAAAGTTCGCAACATTCAAGGGAGTGAAGGAAAAAATTGTTATCTGAAAATTGTTATCATTGCTTTTGCTATATTACTGGTTTAAAATAAGAATTAGGAAAACTTTAAACGGGAGATAAACGATATGAGGAAAGAGCAATTGATTCAGTTCCTGGGGGAAAGTACATTACATATAGTAGAAGCGATGGAAAAGATAGATGCTAATGCACATGGGATCTTGTTTATTGCAGATAAGAGTGGCAGGCTGCAGGGAACGGTTACGGATGGCGATATCCGTCGATGGATCATAAGATCCGGAAAATTAGATGTGGCAGTGGCAGATATCATGAATAAGGATCCAAAGATTGTATATCGCGGCGAGGAATCGCAGGCACAGGATTATATGAAAAAAGTGCAGGTGAAGGCACTTCCGGTCTTGGACGCAGAAGGTAAAGTCACAGATATCATACTGGATCGTGAAGATGTGACAGAGATGGAAAAACGTGACATGAAAACGTTACGGGAGGTTCCGGTCGTAGTGATGGCGGGCGGAAAGGGAACCAGGCTTTACCCATATACGAAAATTCTGCCCAAACCGTTGATACCAATAGGGGATATTCCAATCATGGAACGTATCATTGACAAATTTGTGGAATATGGAGTTGCAGATTTTTATGCTACGGTTAATTATAAAAAGAGCATGATCAAGTCTTATTTTGCAGATCTGGCGAAGGAGTACTCCATTCAATATGTGGAAGAGGACAAGCCTCTTGGAACGGCAGGAAGTCTGCGGCTGATCGATACAGAGTTTGAATGCCCTATCATTGTGACAAATTGTGATATCCTGATTCATGCTGATTATGCGGATATTTACAAATATCATAAAGAGTCCGGCAATGCGATCACAATAGTATCGGCGTTAAAAAATATTGTGGTTCCATATGGAGTGATCCATTCAAAGGAAAATGGTACTGTTATTTCTATGGAGGAAAAACCCAAACTATCCTATTTTGTAAATACAGGAATGTATGTATTGAATCCGGACCTGTTACAGAAGATACCGGAAGATACATTTTTTCATATGACAGATCTGACAGATTTACTTATACAAGAGGGAAAACAGGTTGGAATGTATCCAATCAGCGAGGATTCCTTCCTGGATATGGGCGAATTCGAAGAAATGCGCCGGATGGAGAAAAAATTGAATTTGAAATCGGAGTAAATGCAAAGGGGGTATCCTGATTACAGGGTGCCCCTTTAAGGGTCAAAGCTTAGCTGCTGATTGCTGAGTTGACTTATAAGAAAAGGATTGAGTAACAGGTGCAATAAGGGTATAATTGTAATAAGCAGCGGGACAAGTTATATATTTATGGAAGAAACCTTGTCTTAGCCAGAGGTTAGGAAAAACGAACAATCGGCCGATATATAAAATATAAAATTTAATGCTGGGTCAAATGGAATTGGCGGCGCTTGAAGAAACAAAAGAAGGGGACTTTTTGCGTAGTGCGAAAGTCCTTTTTTGATTGAGTGAGGGGGACAGAAGATGAATACAGCGTTGATTTTGGCGGGAGGACTGGATCCGCGTTTTCATATGGACATACCAAAACAGTTTGTGAATGTAAACAATAAACCGGTCATTATTTACACTCTGGAAATCTTTCAGAATCATCCGGATATCGATGAGATCATTGTCACCTGCCTGGATGGCTGGCAGGAGATGGTGCGGGTATATGGAAAACAGTTTAATATCACAAAGCTAAAGGAGATCATTCCCGGGGGAAAAGACGCGCAGGAGTCTACCTATCACGGGTTGCAGCTCTTAAAAGACCGCATGGGAGCGGGAGATATTGTCGTGGTACATGACGCGATCCGTCCGATGGTATCGGAAGAACTCATAACGGACAGTATCAAGGTGTGCAGGAAAAAAGGAATGGGTGTGGCGGCGACCTACATCATGGATACGATCATGCATTCGCCGGATGGAAAAGAAGGATATCAGTCGATCAACCGGTATGAGATCATGAAAGTGCAGACGCCACAGGCGTTTGACTTTGCGTATATCTGGGAAAAGCACAATGAGGCGGTCGGGAAAAACTGCCTTGGAGCATGGGACAACAGTTCCATGTTGACAAATCTCGGAGAAAAAGTCAGTTTCTCTGCGGGGTCGGATCTGAATTTGAAGATCAACCGCACAGAGGACGTGGAAATGTTTAAGGCGTTATACCGTATGAAACATCAGGAAGAGAACGAAAGAAAGGAACGGTAAGAGTCATGAATGTGGCACTGATACTGGCAGGCGGACACGGAAGCAGGACAGCACAGGATATACCAAAACAGTTTATGAATGTTTACGAAAAACCGCTGATCGTCTATACACTGGAAAATTTTGAGAAACATCCGGATATTGATGAGATAGCGGTGGTGTGTATTGACGGCTGGCACGAAGTGCTGCGGGCGTATGCCAGACAATATGGCATTACAAAATTGAAATGGATCGTCAGTGGAGGCGGCGACGGACAGGAATCCACCAGAAATGGGATCGAAGCGTTAAGGGAAGTATGTGGCGAAAAGGATGTGATCCTGGTGCATGACGCGGTGCGTCCGTTTCTTCCGGCGGAAGTGATCACGGATGCCATTGTAAAATGCAGACAGAAGGGATCGGGACTCAGCGCGGTCCGGTGTCAGGAGACGATCGTTCGAACCGAAGATGGGATATCCGGTCAGGAAGGCATTGCGCGTACAGAGATCATGCGTGTGCAGACCCCGCAGGCGTATCTGTATGGTAAGGCTCTTTGGGCATACGAAGAGGCAGAGCGCAGAGGGATCAAGGGAGAGGTCTATATCAATACGCTGATGCTGCGGCTGGGCGAGAAATTATATTTTTCCTATGGATCGGAGAAAAATATAAAAGTCACGACGGTAGATGATTTGGAGCTGTTTAAGGCACTGTTAAAGATGGAACGGGAAGACTGGATCAAGTAGGAGAAGATGAGATGATACGATTTTGGGATACAGAAGTTTACTGCATGGAAAAGAGTGAGCTGGACAGAGGCTGGTTGTTTTCATATTTTTGCCAGAAAGGCCACACGGATGATATGATCCTGGTTTACGATGCGGGTGCCTATTATGGCTATCTGAATTATCAGACGTTATTACATACGGCATCATCTGGCAGGGATGAGTATATTATTACGGAAAAATATGTGCATAAAAAGGATGACGCTCAGATCTGGGAACATCTACATGTATTGCTGAAACAATTAGAAGAACGGGGCATAAGGAAACAGGCCTTTATTCCGGTGTTTGATGAGCAGGGACAACTGCTTTATTTTGCATATGAATATGAGAAGGGGCTGAGTACTTTTTATATTGATATTGCGCTCATGGAATTACAGGAAAAGGACACGTTATTATTTTTTGAAGAGGCATATCCGCGGGTAAAAAGTGTATGTATTGATGAGTGCAATGAGTGGGCATATATTTTTTCAAATATTTTGGATATGTATGATATTCCATATTTTTGCGAAGGAGAGAAATGGGAACTGCTTTTTCCTGCCAAGAACAGAACGTTGAATGATTCTGCACATGGCAGGATGACAATTTATGCAGAGGGTGCAGAGCATTTTAGGGAATATGCATCGGATAAGCTTCTTTCGAATTGGAAATTTGTAATGAAAGTAGGTCAGAATAAACACTCTTTTTTGACGGAAAAAATAAAAAAGGATCTTAAAAATAAAAATGTAAAAGTGCAGACGATGTATTTTCCTACGGAAAGTCGAAGCAAGACATCAGGCGAAGAAATTCGACGTATGCATAGAGTATTTCCGCTGGAGAAAAGATGCTGGGATGATATTGTGGGCAGAAGCCAGATTAAAAGAATTATAGGGGAAAAGATTGACTGGGAGGCGTGGTTGGATGCGCAGAATGTGAGAAAACAAAATTCAAAAGAATTTTATGTGCGGGGAAAAAGCATAGAAACAAAAAATTATGGAAATGGAAAACATCACATTTACATTATAGGCCCGTGTATAGCAATGAGCTATTGCGTTCTTAGGGAAGAAGAAAGTATTGGATGTATTTTGGCGGAAAAACTGAAGGAGAAAGATTACGCCGTGGAGTGTATCATGTATCCCTTACACCATAGCATGCTTTATGAGGAAATGATACAAAGTCTAACGTTGATGGAAAATGATATTGTAATTCTGATTGATCGCCTGATGGAAAAAAAGCCAGATTATCAGAGTGATCTGCCAGTAGCAGATATTATAAAAAAACGGCAGGATGACTGGTTTTGGGATATACCCATGCATGCAACGGCAAAGGGATGTTTTGAAATTGCTAATGCAATGGCAAATTGGTTAGAGCCATTACTAAACGATACAGTAAGCGATGATCCCAAATGTCTGCAAATGGGAAAAGTTATACTGGATGAAAAAGCGCAGAAAAAGTTAGAAAAATATATTAGACAAGTGAAAGAGTGTCAAAGGATTGAAAAAGGAAGTTCGGTGGGAGCCATTGTTATGAATTGCAATCCAATGACCAGAGGACATCTTTATCTGATCGAGCATGCAAGAAGTAAAGTGGATTATCTTTATATTTTTGTGGTGCAGGAAGATAAATCGGATTTCAGATTTGAAGAACGTTTTGCAATGGTGAAGCAGGTAACCGAACAATTTGAAAATGTGATCGTTGTGCCTTCAGGAGAATTTGTATTATCCTATGCAACGATGCCTCTATATTTTGAAAAAGAAGAAAAGAAAGAAGATACCCTGGACGCAGCACATGATCTGACGATTTTTGGAGAATATGTGGCGAAGGAGTTGGGGATTACAAAGCGTTTTGTCGGGGAAGAACTTTTGGATCCGGTTACCAGACAGTATAATGAAGCTATGAAAAGGATTCTGCCCAATTATGGAATTGAGGTGGAGGAAATAAAAAGGATTGAGACCGATCAAGGGATCATCAGTGCTTCTGCGGTACGCAAATGGATCAAAGAGGATAACTGGGAAGCGGTAAAAAAATTTGTGCCGGCAGCAGTATACAGTAGGCTGCGTTTGGAATCAGGAAGAAACAATGAGTAGAACAGTAAGAAAGCAGATATTCAAAAAACTGGAAGAACTTTGTAGCGAGAATCAGAAAATTATCACAGATGTGATTGCGGAAGCGCAGTTACAGGATACCTTTGCGCGTTGCCAGAATATGGCGGTAGATATTGGAACGCAGATTGAGACAGTATATGGTGAAGGATTCGATTGCGTTCACGGACTGGAAGATTATTGTGAACTGATCTATATGACTGCTGTGGAACAGGATATGAAAAAGAGAGAAGACTTGGGAAAACGGGCAGAAAAAATCTTGCAGAACGTGATACAATATACACAAAAGGAGATACCGGACAAGTTAGAAGCGGTTTTTCTTCCCTACAAAGCGTCCATGTGGGATTCGCTGGAAAGTATCTGGCTGGCGGCAAGAGAGGACGAGACGTGCGATGCCTATGTCATACCGATTCCCTACTATGACAAAAAAGCGGATGGAACTCTTGGAGAAGAACATTATGAGGGAGGGGAATATCCCGATTATATTCCGGTGACGGGGTATGATTCGTATGATTTTGAGGCAAGGCGGCCGGATATCGTATTCATACATAATCCATACGATGGTGGAAATCATGTGACAAGTGTGCATCCGTTTTTTTATTCCAAAAATCTGAAGCGGTATACAGAGAAACTGGTCTATGTACCGTATTTTGTCCTGGAGGGAAACGGAATACCGGAAAACTACGCACTGACGACCGGTGTAATATATGCGGATTATGTTGTTGTCCAGAATGAAACGGAAAAGGATGACTACATCCGGTACTTTAAGAAAGCGGCGCCGGATTTTCCGATTGAGGACAAGCTGCTTCCGCTCGGATCGCCCAAATTTGACAAGGTACGGGCGTTAAACCGGGAGAATGTGGATGCACCGCAAGAATGGCGGGAAAGAAGCAAAGGAAAAAAGGTGATTTTGTATAACACCAGCCTGAATGCGATGTTGGAAAACGGTGCTGCATATATTGAGAAGCTGAAGGATGTATTTACCTTTTTTAAAGGCAGCAAAGAGGCAGTTCTCCTCTGGCGCCCCCATCCGTTGATGGAATCATCCATTGCGTCCATGCGCCCGGAATTATATGAAGCCTATATCACATTAAAGAAATGGTTTCTGGAAGAGAAAATAGGAATTTATGATGACACGCCGGATATGTATACGGCGATCGGGTTCAGCGATGCCTATTACGGAGATCTGAGTTCGGTCGTGTGGCTTTACAGGCAGACCGGAAAACCGGTACTGATACAAAAAGCAGAAGTTTTAGAGGAAAAATAATGGATAAACAGAATGAAAAAATATATGTAACTCAGTCGTCGATGCCGACGTATGAAGAATACATAGAAGCGATCAAACCGCTATGGGACAGCCATTGGCTCACCAATATGGGAAAATATCATAAAGAACTGGAGAAAGAACTGAGAGAATATCTGGATGTACCGCAAATATCTCTTATGGTAAACGGACATATGGCACTTGAAATGGCAATTCAGGCAATGGATTTCCCGGAGGGCGCGGAAGTTATCACGACACCGTTTACATTCATATCTACCACGCATGCGATCGTGAGAAACCGTTTAAAGCCGGTGTTCTGTGATGTGAAACTCAGTGATGGAACCATAGATGAAACAAAGATCGAAGAGCTGATCACAGAAAATACAGTTGCGATCGTACCGGTGCATGTATACGGAAATATTTGTAATGTGGAAGAAATCCAGCGGATAGCAGATAAATACAGTTTAAAAGTGATCTACGATGCGGCGCATGCGTTTGGTGTTACCTATAAAGGAAAAGGGATTGGAAATTATGGAGATGCATCCGTTTTCAGTTTTCACGCGACAAAGGTATTCAATACCATTGAAGGCGGAGCGGTAACTTTTTCGGATCCGAAATTATATGATAAATTATATAATCTGAAAAACTTTGGAATACGAGGAGAAGAACTGGTAGTGTCGGTCGGAGCCAATGCAAAGATGAATGAGTTTTCTGCGATCATGGGGTTGTGCAATTTAAAACATATCGACACGGCGATACAGGAGAGAAAAATCCGTTATGAGCGATATTACGAATTGTTGAGTGATGTTCCAGGCATCAGATTCTTTGATGAGAGGAAAGAGTGCCAGAAAAATTATGCATATTTTCCGATTGTGGTGGAGGAAGATTATAGAGCGACTAGAGATGGATTATATGATAGATTAAAGGAGAAAAAGATATATGCAAGGAAGTATTTCTATCCGTTGACTTCCGATCAGGCATGTTTTAAAAATAAATACAGGCAAGAAAAGCTAGAATATGCCAGATCATTATCCGATAAGGTTCTGGTATTGCCTTTTTATGAAAAACTTCGTATAGAAGATATAGAAAAAATATGTGAGTTGGTGGTTTGATATGAAGAAAACAATCCTTTTATTGCCAGGGACAAAGTGGCAGATGGATCTGGCGAGAACAATAAGGGAAAGAGGATACAACCTATATGTTGCAGATCCGTCTGAAAATGCTCCGTGTAGAGCGTATGCAGATAAGTTTTTACAGTCCGACATATTTGATAATAAAAAAATAGACGCATTTATAGAGCGTAATCCGATAGACGCAGTTGTTTCTGATGAATGTGATATAGCGACACCAGTGATTGCGAGAATTGGAGAAAAATTTCATTTAGCTACGATTGGTTCTGCCGAGGCAAGATTGTTTACAGATAAGTATAAGATGAAAGAATTTTGCAGACAAATAGGTTTAAATTATCCGGAATACAGACTTTGTAAGACGGAGGAAGAAGTACTTCTTTTTTTGCGAGAGATAAAAAAGCCGATTATTATAAAACCGATTGATTGCAATGCGAGTAAAGGCGTGCATACGGTCAAATCAGAGCAGGATATAGAAAAATATTTTGAAGAAACACTTTCATATTCACGGATTGAGAAGGCAGTTTTGGCAGAAAGGTATATAAATGGCACGGAATTTACTATAGATGGAATAAAAACATCAGAAGCACATTATACGCTGGCAATCAGCGAGAAAAAGCATTTTAAACATAACTGTAATATTGCAGATGAATTGCTGTTTTCTTATAGCAATGAGAAGTTTGATTATGAGCGGCTAAGAAACGTTAATGATTTGTATATATTAAAATCAAAATTACCATTTGGGCTTACACATGCGGAATACAAGTATGAAAATGGAAAATTTTATTTAATAGAAATTGCGGCAAGAGGAGGGGGAAACATGATTTCGTCTGTGATTTCTCAGTACTTGTCAGGGTATCATACATATGAATATCTGCTTGACTGTGCGTTAGGAGAATGCGCAGAGAGAACATTTGAGATCAGCGGACAGCTGAGGGATCGCGTGGCAGTTTTGAAGTTTTTTCATACACCGCATGGAGGTGGCAGGGTAAAAAAAATACATGGAATAGATTACTTGGAAAAAGAGGCAGATATAAAAAAATATGCGTTGAATTTCAGTGAGGGCGATATAATAGGAGATTGCGAATCTGATTCTGCGCGAATAGGTTACTATATTGCCTGCTCAGAAACAATGGAAGGGCTAAATGCGGTCATGGATCATGTAGAAAAGAAATTTAGGATTGAGATGGAATAGGAAAGAAAAATATGTTTGTTTCAATTATTTTTGACGCAGAATACTTTGGAATGGGAGAAAGGTATAAGTGGTTTCTCAAAAATATTTCCCATGCAAGGGAAAATGATTGTTTAGTAATTACACATAAGTATATAGAAGAGCATTATGAAGAGTATGCGAAAAATTGCGAATCACGTTTTTATGATGAATTTGAAATGCGGCGATTAGGCAAAGAGGAATACCAAGATGTCAGTAAAGGCTTTATTCGGGATGAAATTTTTGATGATTTAGAGGAAAGGCTGGTTTCACGGAGTGAGATGTTGCTATTTCTTTTACAAAACAGATATCCGCGTTTGGAGATGGAACTGGTTCGGATTATAGAGGAAGAGCTGGCGAAAAGAAAAGAGACCAAAGTAGAGGCAATCTTCAACTGTTTGGATACATTTGCCAGTGTGGCTTATCTTGGAGAAAAATATCAGTGTCCAATCATATCCTATTGTTTTTCTGCTGTAAAAAAAATTCACGGATATACACAAACATTGTATGTGGCTGCAATTGATGGGGCAATCAGGCAATCTGAAGAAGCCGAAAAACGATATATGACTTATAAAAGCGGTAAGCAGGTTCCGATTGTTTTCTCCAATCGGGAGTTGCTTGCAATTTTTGGAAAAAAGAAAAATATTCCGCTTTTAAAAATCATGGAGTGTGAACCGGAACATGAATTGGGAATCTGTAAAATGGCATGTTCCATTTACCCATATGATTATTCAAAATATAAATACACGGATACCGATTTATATTATGAAGCGCGAAAAAAATTAAAGACAACAGACATTATCATCCGGGATCATCCGGGTATTCCGTGGAATGGAAATGACAAAGGACCGAAAAAAGAGCATGAGAGAAATGATCCGATTTCTTTTATATTGAGCTGTAAAAGAGTGACAAGTATAGATTCACAGATTTTACTGAAAGCTCTTTTATGGGATAGAACAACCTTTTTAAGAGGAAATTTGTCATCTCTTCAGTTTATGTGCACCCAAGATATCTGTAGCGTTGAAAAGGTAGATATTCATAAGCTGAATTATTATATGTTTGGATATTTGATACCATCAGCCTTGATGTTTGATGCGGATTATTGGAGATGGAGATTCAAGCAAAAACCTTCTGAGTATGATATTTATATGAAGCATTTTAACTATTATATGGATTATTTTGGATATGATAAAGAAATGTTCTTTAGAATGGATGAAGAGAACCGATTTTCGTATGTTTTGAAAATGCGCCATATAGATAAGAGGATGATTCAAGATTTGCTGACTGGTGATATAGATTTTCCGATTAATTATGAGGTACTGTATTCAAAAATAGTGTTAAAAGCTGCAGAAGATATCAGTGAGGAGATTACATGCGTAAATGAGCAGTCCGGCGGAATAATACGAAGCAGGTTTAAATTTAAAAATGAGATAACTATAAAACAATTGATATATTATCCGTTTGTTGATGTGGGAGGGTTCGCAGATATAAAAAGTATTAGGATCGATGATGTGAAAAGTAGTAGAAATGAAAATGTACGGTATATTGAAAAAGGGAACGGAGGTATAGATATGGAAGTCAGAGAGATTGCTCCGGGGGATCATGAAATATCAATAGACTGGGTATATTTTTTTCAATAATGAGGAGGAAGAATGATGAAAGTAGCCGCTTATTTGCCGATTAAACTGAATAATGAGAGATTTCCAGGGAAAAATGTCAAAGCATTTTCAGATGGAACGCCGCTGTGCAGACTGATGTTTGATACGATTTCGCAGGTGGATGAAATAGATGACATTTATTGTTTTTGTAGTGATGAATCTATAAAAGAGTATCTATCCGGGCGAGTACAATTTTTAAAACGTGGGAAAGAACTGGATACTGCGGAAACAAAATGCCAGGACATTGTATCCTCATTTTTGGAAAAAGTAGATGTGGATATTATTGTTTTGGCGCATGTGACAAGTCCCTTTGTAAAAGTGGAATCCATTCGTGAATGTGTAAAGCAGGTGTGTTCCGGGGAATATGATTCTGCCTTCACAGCAGGTGTGGTTCAGGATTTTTTGTGGCAGGATGGAAAACCGTTAAATTTTGATCCATCAAGTATAGCAAGAACACAGGATTTGCCTAGAATTTATAAAGAATCGGTAGGCTGCTATGTCTTTACAAAAGATGTGTTTGAAAAAACTGGAAGAAGAATTGGATATAAACCTTACATATGTGAAGTGGATTCGATTGAAGAAGTAGATATTGATTATCCGGAAGATTTTGTGATTGCAAATGCAATATATGATAGCTTGAGAAAATAGGAAGCATGGGAGAAGTTTATGAGCGATATAAAGGTACTTGATGTGACATTGCGTGATGGCGGATGCGTAAATGATTTCAATTTTGGACAAACAAGTATGGAAAGAATATTGGATTCCATAGAAAAAGCAGGAATTGACTATATTGAACTTGGATATATAGATCAAAAAGAAGGAAGCCCTGTTGGAAGAACAAAATTCTGTGATGAAAAGGTTATATATAGTAATTTCCTGAAAGAAAAGAAAAAAGAATCAACATACCTTGCGATGATTGATTATGGAAAATTTGATGTAGATCTGTTGGAAGAAAGAAATCCAAAAGGAATTGATGGAATTCGTCTGGCATTTCATAAAAAGGATGCGGTGAAAGCACTAAAGGTTGGAAACGAGATACTGAAAAAAGGATATAAATTGTTTATGCAGCCAATGCTGACCATCCATTATACAGATGCTGAATTACTGGAGCTGATAGAGGGCATAAATCGTGAACTATCGGGAACAGAGGCGCTTTATATTGTAGACAGTTTTGGCGAAATGAGACCGGAGGATGTAACAAGAATAGCTGGCTTAGTGGATCATAATCTAAATGCCGATATACGGCTGGGTTTGCATACACACAATAATTTGCAGCTGGCTTATTCCAATGTCATAGCTCTGTTGTCGATGAATATTCAAAGATCAATAGTCATTGACTCATCTATTTTAGGAATGGGAAAAGGCGCAGGAAATTTGAATACGGAACTCCTGCTTGAAGATTTGAACAGACAATATGGCAATGCATATCATACAACCGCATTGATGGATGTAATGGATCAGGTTATGAAAGTATTGGAAAAAGAATTTTCCTGGGGATATTCGATAGAGTATTATCTTTCATCAATCAATCAGTGTTCGCCGAGTTATGCGAAATATTTTTACGGGAAGCATATGTTGCCAATAAGCGATGTGGCGGAACTGCTAAAGGCAATAGAACCTCAAAAAAGAGATTCATTTGATAAACAATATGCGGAAAAGGTATATACAAAATACAATCAGAGAAAACAGGCAGATGATGGAAAGATTATACAGCAATTAAAACAGAGCTTTGCGGAGAAGGAAGTTTTGCTCATTGCGCCGGGAAAGAGTATTATAAGAGCAAAAGAAGAAATCTGGTCAAAACTTCAGGAAAAGGAAATTGTTTCGGTCAGTCTGAATAATGAGGAGTACGACACGGATTATATTTTTGTGACAAGAAAAGATTTTTATTCCCGTTTGAAAAATAGAAAAAATAATGTGATAGCGCCATCTAATATGGATGATGATCCGCCAGAGAGTGTTAAGATTGTAGATTATCTGCATTGGATCATAAATTTTCCTGACATACAGGATTCGGCGGGAGCCATTGTGTTGAATATATTGAATCAATTAGGTGTAAAAAAAGTGTACTTAGCAGGATTTGATGGATTCTCGGGGGATGTGAATGAAAACTATTATGATGGAAACATGAGAATTTCAATAAGTTCCAAAGAGGCGGAAATGAAAAATAGAATGTTTGGCATGTATCTTACACAATTATATAATGATAAGAATATTGTCTTTTTGACACCGTCAGAATATGAAAAATACCTGAGTGAAAGAGATGAAGGGAAGGTATGATATGAATTTGGAAGAAGTATTGGTCTGGACATCGGAAAAAGACTATGAAGAAAAATTTTTGGATACTATAAAAGAAGAGGCTGAATTTATAATTTTCGGTGCTGGCATCGGGGGAGAGAAAACATTTTCGTTATTAAAAAAGGTAGGATTGTCTCAGAAAGTGGTTGCTTTTGTGGATAATAATATGCGAAAAGTTGGAAGTGATTATTGTGGGGTGAAAGTTATATCGGCGGATAAAATTTTACAGGTGGCAAACAATCCGATCATTATCATATCCAGCACAGCTTATGACAGGATTGTCGGACAGCTTGAAAAAATGGGAGTTGAGAAAAAAAGGACGGTTTATTTTCAACCGGCAAGACTTTTGGAGGGAGATCAGGAAAAAGAATTTATTCGGTCACACATACAAGAATTTTCTTTCTTTTATGATATGTTGAAAGATGAAAAGTCCAAAGAAATTGTAGTAGATCTGTTGAATTACCGGATTACAAAAGAACAGAAATGGCTTGATAAGATGGCTGATTATGTGGATGATGAGAAAGAACAGTATTTTGACACGGAGATATTAGATAGATATGAAGTTGAAGAAGGCTTTGTAGATGGTGGAGCTTATATTGGTGATACATTAGAAGAATTTATAAAACATTTTCCTACATGGAAAACTGGTTATTACTGTTTCGAGGCGGATGAAGAGATATGCAGTATACTTCGACTGAAGGTGGACAAGATGCAATTGGATTATGTGCAGATATATGAATATGCGTTGTGGAATACGAAAACACAGATAGCATTTGACAATTCAATTGGAGGGGCGGGTAATCATATAGGAGAAGGTGGAAAAAATGTAAATTGCATATCGATAGATTCCGCACTGGTGGGGAAACAGATCGATTTTATAAAGATGGATATTGAAGGTGCGGAGCATAATGCAATCGAAGGTGCAAAAGAAACCATAAAGAAATGCTTACCAGTTATGGCAATATGCGTCTATCATAAGCCGGAGGACTTTTATGACATTTTGATGCTGATTCATAATATATCAAGTGAATATAAATTTTATATAAGACAATACCGTTATGGACAAACGGAAACAGTATTGTATGCGGTTCCAGATTGCCGTAGAAAGAAAAATGAGGAATACAAGGAGGGTTGAAAAGTGACGGAAGAATGGAAAGAGGATTTAAGGAAACTGTTGTTTGAAAAAGAGCGGACGCCAGAAACTTTGGAAGAAGTATATGATATATACAAAAAAGTAGAAGCGTATCTGATAAATTTTCCATTTGAAAAATATCCATATCCGGGATATGAGGCGTTAGAATTTGTGTGTCGAAACTATGACTTTAAAACGGTATTAGATATAGGATGTGGGGAAGGCTATCAAAGTAATGAATTTTTAAAACGGGGAAAAAGAGTTACAGCAATAGACTATGGAAAGTCGGGGAGGGTTTCTCCGCATAAAAAAAATTCGGATTTTCGGCTCATAATAGATGATTTTAATAAATACCCTTTTGGAGAACAAAAATTCGATTGTGTATGGGCAGCGCATATACTGGAGCATCAGTTAGATCCGCATATGTTTTTACGGAAAGTTGTTGGTTGTGCGAAAGAAGGAGGTATTCTTGCGATTACTGTTCCGCCGTATAAAGAAGAAATCATAGGTGGACACGTCAGCTTGTGGAATGCAGGATTGTTGCTATATCATCTGATTCTCGCAGGGTGCGATTGTAGGGATGCGCATATAAAAAAGTATGGATATAATATTAGCGTTGTGGTAGAGAAAAAAACAATTGATCCTTTTGAAGTTGTTACTTATGATGTTGGAGATATCCAGCGTTTACGAAAGTATTTTCCGAGAGAGATAGAGTTCTATGACGAGTTTTTGCACAGGGATACACCCTTTGATGGGAATATTTGGGAATTAAATTGGAAGTAAGAGTTGGAGAGGACTTGTATGGAAGATTTTTTTATACAGATAGTGGAATCGGAACGGCAAAATGATATTTTGGAAGAATTGAAAAAAGAATCACTTCCACTGGTTATTTGGGGAAATGGAAGTATGTCTTATAGCGTGCGGAAAATTTTGAGGCATTACGAAATAGAACCAGTTGCATGCTGGGTCGACCATGCAGATATCACAGAAGTGGATGGGATGCCAGTAATGTCAATCGAAGAAATAGTAAAAAAATACGGGGCGGTAAATATTGTTTTTGGACATTCTAGATATGAACTGGCAGATGCTATATCAGAAAAAGAGGGAATCCATAAGTGTTTTTGCTTGATAAATGTATGTTATGAACAATGGAAACACTTGACGTATGAATTTGTTTTGACGCATAAGGAAGAATATGAGAGGACATATCAATGGCTTGAGGATGATTTGTCAAAAAAATGTCTGACTGCATTTTTGAATTGCAAATTGACAGAAGATTTTCATTATATATTACCGGTATATCAAGAACATATCAGTTACTTTTCAAATCCTTTTTTTGAAATTACAGAATCGGAGAGCTTGGTTGATATTGGTGCATATGATGGTGATACGATTAGAGATTTTTTGAAGGTAAGGAAATGCTATGAACGAATATATGCCATAGAACCGGAGCGCGAGAGTGTTAATAGGTTAAGGGCTTATATATCAAAGACAAAATTAAAGAATATAGATGTGTATCCATATGGGTGTTGGAATCAGAATACGGAATTAGATTTTTGTGAGGATCAAGAAAGTTCAGGTGTCGGATCGGGGGGAGAGACAAAACTTAAAGTATACAAACTGGATGATCTGCTAAAAAATAAAAAGGTTTCTATTATAAAGATCAATTTTTTGACAGGGGTCTGTGAGACACTGGAAGGTGCATCTGGAATATTGAAAGAACAAATGCCAAAGCTTATGATAATGGCAGGGTTTGATGAATGGGGATTGATTCAAATACCGCAAATGATAAAAGCGATAAATTCGCATTACAAAATAGCGATAAGGTATGCAGCTGCGATGCCGGCAAGGTTAATACTCTTTGCATATTAGAAAAGTTGATAAGTCTTGTGGGGAAAATAAGGAGAGTGGACAATGAAAAAAAAGATCATTGAGTATATTATTCAAAATAGAATTTCTACGACAGAGGTTGCAGATTGTCTGGGAAAAGCAGGGGTATTGCCGGAGGTATTGCCATTAAATGCCAGACACTATGCGGTTGGTGAAATACAATATTTGTATGCAATTCAGGATTCCAACTGGACAGTACATGAGGATTTAGACAGGCAAATGGTATCTGATAAGATTGTACTGATTGATGCAGTTGATGTTCATGACAGGGCAATTATCGGAGATCTTGTTTCAAAGTATATTTTGTTATATTGTCAAAACAGAGCAATTGTTTGCACGGGAAAAATGAGAGATGCGCATTATCTGATCAAAGAAAATTACCCTATTTGGTGTAAAGGGGTATCTCCAATCGGATGCTTTAATGAAGCAGTAGATAAGACGGCTTTTTTGGACGTTATAAACGAGAGAAGGAATTTTTATCAGGGGTCAATTGCAGTTTGTGATGATTCAGGTGTGGTCGTAATACCAAAAACCCAGATAACGGAAGAATTTTATGATAAGTTGGTAGCCATTGAATTGCAGGAAGATATTTGGTATGACTGTATAGACAGAAAAAAATGGAGTACGTTTAAGACCATATGTTTAAAAGACTATTTAAAGGAGTACGGGGGAAGAAGTGAAAGCATATAGTTGTATGGAAGATGTACGCAGGCGTATAGATTTAAATTATCAGTTTATTAAGGAATTGGAAAAAAGTCTGGATGCGTGCGAAGGGGATGAAGAAAAGTTGGAGCTCCTGCAGTTAATTGGGTGCGGGTGTTCAGAATATATAACAGGGGCATATAGTAGCAATATTCTTGAAAGAGAAATTGTAAAAATAGGTCAGATAATAGAATTTAGTCCGGAGGAAAAACCGCAAAACGGAAAAATATTGCATGTTATGACCCGGGCGGGAAAGGCCGGAGGACATTCTACGATTGTCTATAATTGGATAAAAAATGATAAAAAACGGCAATATTCGATTGTGTTTACAGATATGGAGTATTGGGACATACCTAAGTTTATTCTTCAAAGTGTAGAGAAAACAGGAGGAACGATATTATGCTTACATGGAAATTTTCTGGAAAAAGCAAAACAGCTGTTACAATTTTCACAGAAGTTTGAACGTATTGTTCTTCATATACATATGTATGATATTGTGCCGTTATTGGCATATAGCAATAAAAATTGGCAGATACCGGTATATTTTTATAATCATGCAGATTTTAGATTTTCCTATGGATTTTCTGTTGCAGATGTTGTCTTGAATTTGAATAAATTTGATTGGGAAAAGTCCAAAAAGTATAGAGGAATTGCAGATGAAAAAAATCTGATATTGCAATCGCCAAACGGGGGGATTATAGATTCAGTTATATGTGATGAAGAGACAAAAGAGAAAGTGCTTTTAAATTTTAAAATTGATAAAAAGAGAAAGCTGATTGTCTCGATGGGAGATGAGTTCAAGTATCAGGATATCATACATTGTAGTTTTACGTATTTTGTTGAAAAATTGTTTGAAAGAAGCAAACAAAAACCACAATTTATTATTATAGGACCAGATCCGAAAAAAGAAAAGTGGAAAAGGTTGGAGGAACGAACAAATGGGGATGCTCGGGCAGTTGGCTATAGAAGTAGACAGGAGGTCTACAGTTTGATAAAAGCAGCAGACTTATTTATTGCATCATTTCCAATGCGGGCATCAGGCGCAGGATTAGCTGAAAAGTGGGGGGTTCCGAATCTGTCCTTGTTTGTAACCGATAGAGAAAAAGATCTTTTTGGAAACAATAAAGCAGACTCTATAGAGGAACTTGTAGATAAATCACTGGACATTTTAAATGGGAATACAAAAAAATATAAAGATGGATGTTTGAAGCATCAGCTGACACCAGAAGAATGGTGTAAAAAATGGGACGAAATTGTTGAAAAAAATACCACACATAATTTAAATTTATTTGAGGCGAAACGATACATAGAAAAAACGGATTATGTTAATTGTCAGTTGATGCAGAAGATGGCCTCCCAGAATATGGAGCAATATGCGGATTTTCATAATATCAGCGGTAAATTTAGGAAACAGTTGTATTTGCTGGATCAGAAATATGACATGGATATATTTAAAAAAGATATCTATGAAAGTTACAACGAAAAAATGGCATTATCTGACAAACATTTGAAATTATATTTAACAGCAATAAGGTGGATTTCCGTAAAACAAAAGGGGAAAAAAATCGGGAAGTATCTGCGGAAGAAAGGATACCATACGATTGCAATATATGGAATGAGCTATATGGGGCAGAGGCTGGTAAAGGAATTGGATGACGGTTTTGTGGAGGTTTGTTATGGGATTGACAGAGATGTGAAAAAAAAGCATTCTGAAATAAAGATATATCATCCGACAGATGAACGCAAACCTGTGGATATTATTGTAAATACAACAAATTTTGAAAATTCCAAGATATTAGAGGGAATGAAAGACCAACAGGCAAAGATGCTGTCTTTGGATGCAATATTGGAGGAAATGGACAAGTGTTTCTACTGAGTGCAAGAGACTGTATAAAGTATAATGGAAATTTAGTTTTTATGACTGAGGAAACATCATTGCCGGTAATGCTTGATGTTGAGAAGGGAGAGGTACGTTATATGCCAATATCCATAAAACCGGATAGGATTGCACCTGTGGATTTGGCAGTGAAAATTGGAACAAATGGATTTTTTTTAGAGGTGTCGGGCGAGCATATTATAGAATATAAGATTGAAACAGCCGAGATAAGTGAATATCCAATTTCGTGTCATAAGATGGCGGATGGTAATTATGCTTTTGTGACGGCGGAAGAAAAGCAGATTTTGATTTTTACAAGTGCACTGCAAAAGCTGGTGATCTTTGATATGGAGACAAAAAAGATAAAAGAAGTTCCTTATCCGGATAATGTAAGGGAAATTGTATTTGGATGCGGCTGTCGCTGCGGAAAAGAAGTTTGGTTGTTTCCAAAGCTTGGTGGGAAGCTGTTGTGCTATCATACAGATAGCGGAAAATATGAAAGCTACTGTCTGGACATCGTGTTGGAGAAAAGTGTACATGCTATTCGGGACAATGGATGCATATATATACTGACTTGGGTAGGCGAAGTATATGAATTTGACATTCATAACAGGAAGCTTGAGCAGATTACTTCATTAAGAGAACTGCTGAAAGATCATACCGTGTCGTGTCTGTTTCCGTCAGATGGAAAGATGATAATTTTACCGGGAACAGATGATCGCTTTTATCAGTTGAATATTAAAACTGGAGAAGTCAGGGTATTGGATAACTGTTGGCCGCCAGACGTGGAATTTGAAAAAATGCGCGAAAAGTGGTCAAAATTCTATGGCTATTGTGAGGATGAAAATTTTTATTATTTATCAAACCGTGTGTGTAGTCATTATCTTAGAATTGATAAAAATACAGGAAAATTGATCTGGATAAAGCCAATACTTCCGAATGCAAAAGAACGGATAAAGTATATACAGGAAAATATTACAGAAGTGGTGGTGGAAGAAGAAGGGTTCCTAAAAGTGTTTGTTGATGATGTTCCGCTGGAAAGAAAAATAGTAAAAAATAGAAAGC
Organism: Roseburia yibonii; assembly: GCF_014297335.1. NCBI lineage: Bacteria > Bacillati > Bacillota > Clostridia > Lachnospirales > Lachnospiraceae > Roseburia > Roseburia yibonii. The sequence continues at coordinate 294,643 of NZ_JACOQH010000003.1, read as the reverse complement.
AATGTACAGGAGAAAAGATCTGGAGAGTGATATCTGGGCAATAACTGAGACAATGCAAAAGAATATGAGGAGAAAATATTATGGGAAACCCATATAAACGTATTTTATGGGGACTTGGAAAAGAGTACAATTCACATGTGATGTGTTTAAAGCATCAGGAGAGCCTTAATGAGATTAGAATCAATGCAGTCACAGCCAATGAGATACCGCATTATAGCAGGATTGATGGCTGGCCGCTTATTGAAAAAGAAAAAATAAAGAGAACTGCGTTTGACTATATTTTAGTAATGAATGAAGCTTATCAGGATGAGATTGTTACGGATATTATGAAGCTTGGAATAGAAAGGAAACGTATTTTGCCATGTCGGATTCTCGATATTCCCTATTTTACATGGAGCCGATATATTAGGTTGTTAGAAAGCGAGATATCTATCCTCAGTAATAACTGTTGGGGTGGGATAGTGTGCCGTACGCTGGGTATGGAATGCCGTTCTCCATTTAAAAATTTGGCATTAAGTGCCAAAGATTTGTTGAAATTTATACCGAGGATAGGGACGTTGTAGAACATTTTATTTCTTTGAAAACGAAGAAAAAAGCCTGTTTTGTGCCGCGGGGATTCGGCATAAAAGATCCAAATGTTTATGAATTAGAAATGTTGCCCGGACAGAAAGAATTTTGGGAAGTGGTTAATTCTAATGCGTCAAATGGAGCGAACAGCTATTTGTTAGATATCATTTCACTTCTTGCAGGAGAAAAAAAGTATCGTGTAGATTAAAAATAATTAAAATAAGGATGGATGGAAAATTGTATGAAAACAATAGCAATGTATTTACCACAATTTCACAGAGTAAAGGAAAATGATGCGTGGTGGGGAGAAGGATATACCGAGTGGACTGCGGTAAAAAACGCAAAGCCACTTTTTGAGGGACATAATCAGCCGAGAGTTCCGCTGCATGAAAACTATTACAATCTGCTGGAAAAGAGCACGATGGAAGAACAGGCAGAACTGGCGCAGCAGTATGGCGTAGATGGTTTCTGTTTTTACCATTACTATTTTAAAGATGGCAGAAAAATATTGGAGAAACCTGCAGAAAATCTTTTAAACTGGACGGATATAAAGCTGCCGTTTTGCTTTTGCTGGGCAAATGAGACGTGGGCAAGAACATGGAGCAATGTTGGAAATAAAAACAGCTGGAATGAACAGCTCGAGGTGAAAGGTTCAAAATCGGAAAGCGGAGTTTTGTTGCAGCAGGATTATGGGAAAGAAGCGGAATGGGAAGAACATTTCTATTATCTGCTCCCGTTTTTTAAAGACGAGCGATATATAAAATACAATGGCAGACCGGTATTTTTGATCTATAAGCCGAAGAAATTGTACTGCCTTTTGCGCATGATGCAGTTTTGGAAACAGCTTGCAAAAAAGGAAGAAATTCCGGAGATTTATGTGATCGGGGTAAATGTCGGGTATCAGGTGCCGGGGATTGACGCCGCATTAATGCTTGAACCGGGAGCATCCCTAGACATTGACTTGACGGGAAAAAAGGTGAAAAGACGGAAAAAAAATGTTATAAATGCGGTTGAGTATCAAGACATTTATGAATTAGAGGGACATATTGGAAAAATTAATAATGGAAAAACATATTTAAGTGCACTTGTTGATTATGATGATACTCCAAGGCGCGGAGAGAAGGGAGATTGTTTGTTAGGAGTATCGCCGGAGAACTTTGAAAAGAATTTTTCTTTGGTATTAGAAGAAAGTAAGCATAGAAATAATGAATTTGTATTTATTAATGCTTGGAATGAATGGGGAGAGGGTATGTATTTAGAACCGGATGAGAAACATGGTTTTGAATATTTAAAGGCAGTTTTGAGAAGCTTGGAACGTATAAAAAACGAGGATGGAACGAAGAATGTTAGTAGTAATAACAATGAAAAACCAGAGTTTCAAACACAACAGGAATTGGAAAAATTGAGGGAACAGTATGATCTTTTGGATCATTGGTTCCAATTAAAGCAGCAGAATAGATCGGTAAGTGAATATTTTATTGAAAATCATTATGATCAAATTGCACTATATGGATGGGGAACTTTAGGGAAACATTTATATGAAGATTTGAAAATGAGTAAAATAGAGATATCTTACATTATTGATCAGAACAAGAAAGAAGAAGGTATAGTTGCTCCAGAGGCTTTTTTAGAAGATCAGTCTGGAATTTCTGTGATTGTAGTTACACCTATTTTTGCATATGAGGAAGTGTATAAGAAATTGTGTAAGAAGGTTGATGTGCCGGTTATTTCGTTGCAAGAAGTTGTGATGTCTCTTTGAATGATTCATGAAGGAAAGAGTAGAAGGCCATGAAAGTATTATTGAATGTAGTGATACCCTTTTATAATGTTGAGAAATATTTCAAAGCTTGTTTGGACAGTTTGATAAATCAGACGGAAGCTTTTGATGAGTTTGTTCGGGTAAATGATGGATCAACAGATGATAGTGGAAACATTGCAAAAAAGTAGATTTCATAAGTTGCGATCTCGTAAAGACGTTAAGGCAGAGGCTTTTGGAATATCCGGTGGAAATTTTACAGTTTTCCGAGAAGGTTATAAATGAATTGTAGGATTTATCCTGTAATGAGAATCAATTTATGAGACCAAAAGAAATGTCTGGATTAATTATGACAGGAATATTGTATTTTGAAAAGGTATTTCCTCAATATTTAGAAGAAAATGCAGAGTATTATTTTATTTGTACGAATACAAAACGGAAAAATGATTATATGGGGGGCCATTGGTTTCGCGTGAAACATAATTAACTGGTTAGAGGCATAAATAATGAAAGGATAATATGCCTTTATGATGATAGTGATGTGTGCGGATTGGATGAAGCAGAAAGAAACTTAAAGAAAAAGATTGAGATGTAGGTGATCATATGGGTATGGTATTTTATGGTGCTGGCTATTTTGGGAAAATAGCATGGGAGCACTACACAAAAAAGAAATATGCTGATCGGTTAATTGGTTTCATGGACGGTAAAAAGACAGGTCAATATTGCGGAGTGCCTATTGTTTCATGGAACGATATTGATGTTGCAAAGACGGCGGTTGTAATTACGGTACAAAATCCATATGTGGTAAGTCAGATTTACAGGGAATTACAAAATTACAAGGTGCAGCATATTTTTTGGTTTATAAACTTAAACTGGACGGAGACAAGCAATAGCTTCTTAAGTTCAGAATGTATAGAGGGAAGTAATTGGGGAGCGTGTCCAATGCCGCAGGCGGAGATACATGTTGCAGATTACTGTAATTTGAATTGCAGGGGCTGTACACATTTTTCTCCGATATTTGAAAGGGAAATACCTGAATTTGATGTCCGAATAAATGATATTATGCTGTTGAAAAAAAAATTTTCGAGTATTGTACACTTTTCAATTTTGGGAGGGGAGCCTTTATTGAATCCTGATATTATTAGGTATATTAAGGAGACGAGAAAATTATTACCCAATACATATCTTCAGATTGTAACAAATGGTTTGTTGATTCCAAGACTGAGTGAAGATGTTTTTGTGTGCATAAAGGAAAATCGTGTGGTGGTTAGTATTTCGGAATATGAACCTACACATAGACAAATTGAGCAGATTAGAGATAAATTAAATCAATATCAGATACCTTACTGTATTCGTTCGTATGACAGCAAACAGAAATTTAATAAACCGTTGTCGCTTAGTGAAGAAAGTAAATATCCAAATATCTGTATTTCTAATGGATGTGTGAATGTATGGAATGGGAAAATTGCAAGATGTCCGACATTGATGTATGTGCAGAAATTTAACAAAGTATTTGCAAAAAATCTTCCGACAGAAGGAATTCTTGATTTGAGAGACTGTCCGTCAGGAGAAGAATTACTGGAAATCTTGCAGCAGCAAGTACCATTATGCAAACATTGCATTCTATGTGAGATTGAGTGGAAATCCTGCGGAGCAATTCCAACATGGAAAGATTTTGCGGAGAAAGACTAGAGAATAACATTATGCTGGAATCAGGTGCTGAAAGAACTATTGTAAAAATTTCGATTATTATTCCGATTTTTAATAATGAGGAATATTTAGAACAATGTATAGAAAGTGTACAGCGGCAGACGGTAAAAGAGCTTGAGATCATCTGTGTGGATGACGGATCGAAAGATCAGTCGGCAGAGCTGATCCGCAGGCTCCGGCAGGAAGATGCAAGAATTATATTGCATCAACAGGAAAACAGAGGGGCAGCAGCTGCGCGGAATGTCGGGATTCAGCTGGCAGGAGGCGAATATATCGCTTTTTTGGATGCCGATGACTATTATCGGCAGGAAGATGCATTACGGCAAATGATAGATTGCTGTGAGAAGAACCAGGTGAAAGCCTGTGGAAGCGTGATGTATCTTTTGCAGGAAGAAGAGAAGCCAGCTCCGTCAGCCAAACTGGTAAAGAAGATGGCAGAGGAAGGGATTCTTGCCTATCGTAACTATCAGCTGGATTATGATTTTACGACATTTATTTTCAAAAGGGAAATGATTCTAGAGGATCACATCCGGTTTCCGGAGTATCGCTACTTTGAAGATCCGCCATTTCTGACCCGGGCGTTGGATAAGGCAGAGTATTTTTGCATGATGGATGTGGGTTTGTACTGTTACCGCAAGATGGATGTCGCATTCAAATTGACCAGGGAAAAGACGAAAGATCTGCTTCGCGGACTGTTAGATAATTTGAATTACGCGAAAGAGCATCAGCTTGCGGATCTGTTTGGAAAGACATTGGATCGACTGGAGTATGAATATGGAACTTATATTTATCACAATGTCACTTTGGAAGATACAGAGGAAATAGAGCTGCTGACAGAGGCGGGAAACATTGCGGCAGAGCAGCTGCAATGTGAAAAGTATGTGGTACGTCCACTCCGCATGATCCTGGACGGCGCATATGCCGGCGGCGGGGCTTATGAGGATGCTTTGCGAAAAAAAGTACAGGAAGCAGATTCGGTTGCAGTGTATGGTGCAGGAAAGTTTGGAAAGCGTTTTCTGGACTATTTAAAAAAATATCAGCTGGATAAAAAAGTTTCCTGTGTGATCGTGTCAAAAAAATCAAACGAAGAAACCATGTTCGCAGGAATTCCGATCCTGGAGTTAAAAGATTACAGAAAGAAAACGGGTGAGGTGATCTTTGTTGCCATGGGCGGAATGAATTATAAGGCAGTAAAAAAAGAATTGGATCAGCGAAAGATTTTAGATTATGAACCGGTAGATGAGGTGTTTTTAGAAACAGGCAGGTGAGCGATATGTATGATAGAAACCAGTGGATCGAACAATTAAAAAGCAGAGAACTTCTTATTTTTGGCGCCGGGAATATAGCGGAGGAAGTGGCATACTGCCTGCAAAGAAAGCCTTATGAGTTAAAGATTCACGGGTTTATGGTGTCAAAAAAAGAGGGGAACAGGAAGGAGATCTTCGGGCGCCCGGTGATCGACATCGCGGAGGGCAGACGTGAGTATCCGGATGCCTGTATTCTGCTTGCTGTCATGGAAAAATATCAGGATGAGATTCTGGATACTTTAGCGGAGAATGGATTTCATTCGGTGATCCCCTTGACATTTGAGAGCGATCTCTGGAGCGAACTGCGCGGAAATTATTACCGGGAGTGCAGGCTCAGTCAGGGAAAACCATATCTTACGCTGGAAGAGGAATTAAATGCGGTAGATGGTACAGAAAAAAAATCCGGGGCGCTTACGGTTTATATGGCAAAGTGCCATGTGGACAGACCACTGCCCGAAGAAGAAGTAGGCGAGATATGGGAGACGCCGATCCAGGTAGGAGCTGCCCTGACGGATCAGTGTATCGCAGAGGTATGCGACAATACGGGAGATCATATTTCAGAGAAGAACAAAGAATACTGTGAACTGACCGCGCTGTACTGGATCTGGAAAAACGGGAGGGCGGATTATGAAGGGCTGTGTCATTACAGAAGACACTTTGTCCTGGATGAAGAACAGAGAGAAAAACTGCTTTCTTCCGATATCGATGTGATCCTGACGATCCCGGTTTTCAATTATCCGGATGTGCGGACGGCATATTGCAGGGATCATGAGGCGGCAGACTGGGAGGTTATGCTGGAAGCGATCCGCGAGCTGCAGCCGGAATACTGGAACGCTGCGGATGAATTACAGCGCGGACAGTTTTATTATGGTTATAATATGCTGATCGCCAGAAAAGAGATCCTGGATGATTACTGTGCATGGCTGTTCCCGATCCTTGCATACTGCGAGAAAAAATGCGGAAAAAAGAGTGACGTCTATCAGAACCGTTACATCGGATTTCTGGCAGAGCGGCTGTTGTCCGTTTACTTTTTACATAATGAAGCGAAATATAAGATCGTACATGCAAAAAAGCATTTTATATCCGGACAGACCGCTTCCAAACGTAAGATTGCCATTTATGGGGCGCAGATGGTGGCGGTAAGCGTTTATTATGCGTTAAAGCAGTTAGAGCCCCAAAAGGAAGTTGTGGCGTTTCTGGTGAGTGATCCGGCGGGAAATCCAAAAACAGTTGACGGGATCCCGGTCATTCCTTTATCACAATTTGAAACAGAAAATGTTGAGATCGTGATCGCAACGCCGGAGAATTATCACGCAGAGATCACAGCGGAATTAGAAAAGAGGGGATTTTCTTCCTATATCTGTATAGATTCGAAAAAAGAAGCGGCGCTGATGGAACGGTACTATAAAAGCACCGGAAAATTTCGGACACTTCACGCATTAAAAAAGGGCAGTGAGAGACCGGAAGCAGCCGTGTATATGTCTAAGTTTGTGGGGGACAGACCGCTCAACCATTCCTGGGATATGCCGGACTGGGTACATCCGATCCAGGCGGGCGCGGCACTTACCGAAAAAAGAGTTGCGGAGATCACAGATGATACGGGAGACAACATTTCTGCAAAAAATGTGAACTACAGCGAACTTTCTGCAATGTACTGGATCGGCAGACATGCACATGCGGAGTACATGGGACTGTTTCACTATCGGAGGGTATTAGATATCACAGAGGAGGATCTGTACCGTTTAAGGGAAAATTCGGTTGATGTCATTTTGCCGTATCCAACACTGCAGGAACCGGACTGCAATGTGCATCACAGGCGTTATATCAGGGAGGCGGACTGGAAGGTGACGCTTGCGGTACTGCAGGAATACGCGCCGGAGTATGCAAAAGCGCTGCCGGAGATCTTTGCGGAAAAATATTTTTACAATTACAACATGTTTCTTGCGAGAGAAAAAGTATACAGAGATTTTTGTGACTGGCTGTTCCCAATCCTTGCACGGATCGAGGAGCGCAGTGAGCCGAAGGGAAACGAGCGGAAGGACCGCTATCTTGGTTATATCGGAGAAAATCTGACGACGCTTTATTTTAGGCATCACAGAAACGACCTGAATATCGTGCATACCGGGCGGCTGATGCTGACGTAGGAACGGCACATTTTGAAAAAGCAGCGAAAAGAGGGAGAAAAATGACGATTTACGAACGGGAGATAAAAAGAATTGCAGAAGGGGATCTGCCCTGGGAAAAGTTAGAAGGAAAAAGCATCTTGATCTCAGGGGCAACCGGGATGATCGGGAAATGCCTGGTGGATGTGCTGATGGCGAGAAATGTGAATGCCCCGCGTGAGAAGAGAATCCGGGTCGCTGCACTGAGCAGAAATGAGGAACGGGCAAAAGAACGGTTCGCTTCTTATATGGGAACAGAGGATTTTGTTTACAGGTCATGCGATGTAAACCGGGAAATTCCGGAGTGCGGGCAGGTGGACTATGTGATCCATGCGGCGAGCAACACGCATCCGGTGCAGTATGCGGGGGATCCGATCGGAACGATCGCGTCGAATGTGACAGGCACAAAAAATTTGCTGGATTATGCAGTTTCCCACGGAACAAAACACTTCTGTTTTCTGTCTTCGGTGGAGATATATGGCGAAAACCGCGGGGATGTGGAAAAATTTCCCGAGGGATATCTCGGCTATCTGGACTGCAACACGTTAAGGGCAGGGTATCCGGAGAGCAAACGTCTGGGCGAGACATTGTGCAACGCGTATCAGAAAACCTATGATCTTGATTTTTCGATTCCACGTCTGAGCCGTATTTATGGGCCGACCATGCTTTCGTCTGATACAAAAGCGATTTCCCAGTTTATAAAAAAAGCGAAAGCGGCAGAAGACATTGTACTGAAAAGTGAAGGCAATCAGAAATATTCGTATACATTCGTGACGGATGCGGTAGAAGCGATCCTTGTGGTCATGCTGTGTGGGGAGAGCGGAGAAGCTTATAATATCGCGGATGAAGCCTCGGACATCACCTTAAAAGAACTTGCGGGCATACTTGCGGATATCGCCGGGACGAAAGTGGTATTTGAGCTGCCGGAAGAGACAGAAAGACAGGGCTATTCCACCGCGACAAAAGCAATGCTGTCGGCGGAAAAATTAGAGAGACTGGGATGGCATGCGAGGGTGCACATGGAAGAGGGACTGCGTTTTTGCGTAAAGCAGGGTTCGGGCTTTCAGAATTGAGCCGGATGGGTTATAATAGTGGAAACAGAAATGAAAAATAAGGACTTGGAGGTATTTACATATGAAAAAAGTACTGGTAACAGGAGCGGACGGCTTTATCGGAAGTCATCTGACGGAAAGCCTGCTGGAAAAAGGCTATGACGTAAAGGCGTTTACTTTTTATAATTCTTTTAATACATGGGGCTGGCTGGATACGCTCCCGAAGGAAAAACTGCGTGAGATCGAGATCTTTTCCGGAGATGTCAGAGATCCAAACGGAGTGAGAGAGGCAATGACCGGCGTGGATGCGGTATTTCATCTGGCGGCGTTGATCGCGATCCCGTTCAGCTATCATTCACCGGATTCCTATGTGGATACCAACATCAAGGGCACTTTAAACGTGTTGCAGGCGGCAAGAATGCTGGAAACAGAGCGCGTGCTCATCACATCCACATCGGAAGTTTACGGAACGGCACAGTATGTCCCGATCGATGAAAAACATCCGTATCAGGGACAGTCTCCGTATTCGGCGACCAAGATCGGCGCAGACCGTCTCGCGGAAAGTTTTTACCGCAGCTTTAATCTGCCGGTATCTATTGTGCGCCCGTTCAATACGTTCGGACCGAGACAGTCGGCGCGTGCGGTCATCCCGACGATCATTTCCCAGCTGCTTGCAGGAAAAGAGGAGATCAAACTTGGCTCACTGACACCGACCAGGGATTTTAATTATGTAAAAGACACTGCGGCGGGATTTATTGCGATCGCGGAATCGGATCAGACGATCGGACAAGAGATCAACATTGCGACACAGCAGGAGATCTCGATCGGAGAACTGGCACAGGAGATCATCGCCCAGATCAATCCGAAAGCGAAGATCGTCTGCGATGAGCAGCGGCTGCGTCCGGAGAAGAGTGAAGTAAATCGTCTGCTCGGTTCTAATGCAAAGATCAAAGAACTGACAGACTGGCAGCAGAAATATACTTTTGCGCAGGGAATCGCAGAGACGATCGCCTGGATGAGAGATCATATGGATTCTTACAAAGCAGATATTTATAACGTATAAAAAAGCAAAAAAACAGGGCTGGAGGATAAAAATATGGGAAAATTTGTTCCGTTATCAATTCCGAATTTTGAGGGAAATGAAGAAAAATATGTACTGGATGCGGTGCATCAGGGCTGGGTATCGACAGGTGGAGCGTATATTACACAGCTGGAAGAAAAAATGGCGGAATTTTTGAATGTGCCGATGACCGTTGCCTGCCAGAGCGGAACGGCCGCGCTTCATCTGGCATTGATGGAATGCGGTGTACAGCCGGGCGACTGCGTGATCGTACCAACGGTAACATTTATTGCGGCAGTCAATCCTGTAAAATATCAGTTTGCAAGCCCTGTTTTTATGGACTGTGATGACAGTCTCTGCATGGATCCGGAGAAATTAAGACTTTTCTGTGAGACGGAATGTGAAAAGAAAGCGGATGGACTTTACCGGAAAGCAGACGGCTCGAAAGTAAAAGCGATTGTGGTGGTTCATGTGTTTGGAAATCTTGCAGATATGGAACGCATTATGCAGATCGCGGATCAGTATGGATTAAAAGTGATCGAAGACGCGACGGAAGCGCTCGGATCCAAATTTACAGAAGGAAAATATGCGGGACAGTATGCGGGAACGATCGGGGATTTTGGCGCATACTCGTTCAATGGAAATAAGATCATTACGACAGGCGGCGGTGGAGCGCTTACCGCAAAGGACTTAAATGCGGCAAAACATGCAAAGTATATATCCACGCAGGCAAAAGATGATGTACATTATTACATTCATAATGAAGTGGGCTACAATTACCGGATGACCAATCTTCAGGGAGCGCTTGGCGTTGCGCAGATGGAGGAACTGCCGGAGTTTATAGAAAGAAAACAGAAGAATTATTCCGTTTACCGGGAATTATTGCAGGACAGTAAAACCGGATATCTGCTGCCATTCCGTGAGGGAACCGAGTCCAACAAATGGTTCTATTCCTATGTCTTAGACCGCAATGTTGTAAAAGCGGAATTAAGAGATATTATCACGGAGCTGGAAAAAGAAGGAGTGCAGACCAGAGCGATCTGGGGACTGATCCATGAGCAGAAACCTTATGTCGATTGTACCGCTTTTCAGATCAAGAAAGCGAAAGAATACAGCAGGCGGGTGATCAATCTTCCGTGCAGCACGAATTTGAAAGAGGAAGATATTGTGTTTGTCGTGCAGGTACTGCAGCGTGTGCTGGAAAAGCTGAGTCAGGCATAACGTGGGTTATAAAAATTTAATAATTCGCAGTATTGCCTTTTGGCTGTCCTGACGCGTATAATATTTGTAAAAGGAAAGGAGGGAAGACCATGACAAATGATGAGCTGTTGCTTGCGATGTCTGATATGATGGATACAAAGCTGGCTGGGGCACTGCGGCCGGTAAGGGAAGATATTGCGGAGTTGAAGACGGATGTAGCAGAGTTGAAGACAGATGTAGCAGGTCTAAAGACAGACGTAGCGGGTCTAAAGACAGACGTAGCGGGTCTAAAGACAGACGTAGCGGGTCTAAAGACAGATGTAGCAGTGTTACAGGCGGACGTAGAGAACTTAAAGACCGGTATGGCGAAGCTGGAGACAGGGGTAGCAAAGTTAGAAAATGGGGTAGCAAAGTTAGAAAATGGAGTAGCGAAGTTAGAGATCGGTATGCAGAAGCTGGATGACCGCGTGACTAAGATAGAGCTGCATCTTGAAAATGTTACGGACAGAAATATAAAGATCCTCGCGGAAAACTATGTTCCGGCGACAAAGAGATTTGAAGAAGTAACATTGCAGATCCCGGATATGCAGTGCGACATTGAGGTGTTAAAAAACGTTACGGCAGAGCATTCAATCCTATTAGGAAAAATTTCATGACAGATTCAGATCTAAACTGTAATCGTTTTTGGTTATAGTTTCTTTTTCATATCAGTTATTATCTAAGAAGTCGGCAATCAATCTATTGCAAAAAATGATCAGATGTGTGTGGAGAAATTTATTTGCTCCGAAAAAGTCCCTGTGTTACAATAAAATACATAAAATTGGTCGGATGATTTATGACAGAAACGAAAGATCATCTTTGTTCTGCTTATGCCAAAAGTTGTTTTTAAATCGGTAAATGAGAAAAAACATCAAAAAAGTATGAAAAAAGTTAAAAACTTTCGCGAAACGACATGGTGTCCTTGAAAATGACCTGTTATAATTAAGAACGAAAAGAGTGAAACAAATCGCGAAAACAGTTCTGTTTTTGCACAGTGATCAAGCGAATTTGGCGAAAGACACATCTGCCACTTCCTGGCATTTTCGCCAAATTCGATTTAAAAAGACAAGAATGTGACAGATCAAGTGATCGATAAATAGATGTTGAAAGATACCAGAAATGGGTGGGAGAGGGAACGATGTGTGAGAGGAAACTTTCCGTTTGCATTATTGTAAAAAATGAAGAAGAAAATTTGAAAAAGTGCCTTCTGGCACTTTTGGCATTTCCGTTTGAAATTGTTGTGGTCGACACCGGTTCTGCAGATCGTACGGTAGAGGTGGCAAAAAGGTATACGGAACAGGTTTATGACTTCGCATGGTGTGATGATTTTGCGGCGGCCAAGAACTTTGCAATCCAAAAGGCGTCAAATGATCTGGTGCTGGTCTTAGACAGCGATGAATACATAGAGCCGATGTCGGAAAAGGAACTGAATGCGTTTCTTTGCCTGACAGCAAAGAATCCGGGGAAAGTTGGACGTATTAAAAGAAAAAACTTTTTTTCGGAGCATGGTGAGCGGCGGGAGAGCGTGGAATGGATCAACCGTATTTTTTCAAAAAGTGATTTTCATTATGAGGGGTGTATTCACGAACAGGTAAAAGCGCTTGATCATAGACCGTATGAGACTTATCTTACAGGGATTATGATCACGCACAGCGGATATGATCTGACACCGGAGCAAAAAAAGGCAAAAGCCGGGCGGAATATTACGTTGCTGCAAAAAGAGCTGGAGATGCTGTTGCGTGAGGAGGAGCATTCCGATGCGAAGACCGCGCGGGAAGAGACCGGGGGCGAGCGTCAAAAGCAGCTTCCGTATCTGTATTATCAGCTGGGCAAGAGCTTTTTTATGATGGAGGATTATGAAGAGGCCTGCAAATACTTTGATCAGGGACTGGGATTTGATCTGGATCCACGGGCGGAGTATGTGAGTGACATGGTGGAAAGTTACGGCTACGCGCTTTTAAACAGTGGAAAACAGACGCAGGCACTTGCGTTTGAAGGAATTTATGATGCGTTTTCTTACAGTGCGGACTTTTTGTTCCTGATGGGATTAATCTATATGAAAAATGCAAAATTCGAGGAAGCCATACAGGAATTCCTGCGTGCAGCAGAAAAGAAAGAGGCGAAGACGGTCGGAACCAATTCCTATCTGGCGTGGTATAATATCGGTGTGATCTACGAATGCCTGGACTATAAAGGGGAAGCCCTGGCTTATTATCGAAAATGCGGGGATTATGCGAAAGCAAAAAGCCGGTATGAGATTCTTGCAAAAAAATAAATGATTAGAGATATGAAAAAATGAAGAAAAAAATCGTATTGATCGAGGGTGTTTACGATACCATTGATCTGTTTACAAGAGAAATCAAAAAAGCGCTGGAGCAGATGGGCTGTGAGTGTCTGGTCTTAGATGCGGGGCATATGGAAGAGAGTCTGAAAGAATTTGCCCTTTTTGCCATGACACCGGTTTTTGCAGCCATTACATTTAACAATCTCGGGTACAATCTGGAGCTGTCTGAAGGAAAAAATATCTGGGAACAGTTTGAAATTCCATATGTAAACATTTTGATGGATCATCCATTTCACTATACCGGGCCGCTGGCGCATATGCCGAAGACAGCGTGGGTCTTTTGCACCGATAAAAATCATGGGGGTTTTATGCATCGCTTTTATCCCGAAATAGAACGGGTGGGATTTTTGCCACACGCGGGTGTGAAATTGCCGGGCGCGAAAAAGCGGATCAGGGATCGGAAGATAGAGGTGCTGTATGCGGGTTCGCTGCCGTTTTTTACTGCGGGAATGCTGGTTCCGGATCTGTCTGCGATCACGCAGTTTGACGCGATCGATATGTCAAGGCAGGTATTGGAAGATCTGATCAAAAATCCGGCGGTTACGACGGAGGATGCGATCGAGGCATATTTAAAAGAGCGAGGGATAGAACTTGAGGAGCCGGATCTGTTCGCGGGGATCGTAAAGATGCGTTTCCTGGATTCTTACGCGACCTCTTTTTTCAGGGAGCAGGCCGTGAAACTCCTGGTGGAGAGTGGAGTCTCCGTGACGGCTTATGGAACCGGGTGGAATGAATGTGAATGGAGCCACAATCCGCATCTGCATTATGGCGGAAAAGTTCTGGCGCCGGAGATTCTGCCGCTGATGTGTGAGGCAAAGATCGTCCTGAATACAATGACCTGGTATAAGGCGGGGGCACATGACCGTATATTTAATGGGATGTTAGCGGGAGCGTGTGTGGTTACGGATGATTCGGCTTATCTCAGAGAGGAATTTGAAGCTGAAAAAGCCATGGTTCGTTTTAAACTGGAAGAGATTGTAAGGCTGCCGGAGATCGTATGGGATCTATTGGATCATCCGGAAAAAATGCAGCAGATCGCGGATGTGGGGTATGAGAGCGCGAGTGAGAAACATACATGGGAAAGCCGTATGAAACAGGTGCTTTCCATGCTGGAGGGAACAGATTGCGGATTTTAATCTATAAATGGAAGGCATACAATTATCGTGATATAAAAGAAACGTTCCTGGCGATGGGGCATGAAGTGGATGTCATAGAGCAGAAACTGGAAAGCTATGACAGGGACGAGACATTTGAGCACAGGCTGGAACAGATGCTTAAAAACAAGAGATATGATTTTGTGTTTACGGTAAACTACTTTGCGGTAGTTTCCATTGTGTGCGAAAAATGCAACGTGAAATATCTGTCCTGGTCCTGCGATAATCCGCTGATCAGCATGTACCATCGCTCCGTGTTTTATAACTGCAATTACATTTTTAATTTTGACAAAAGTAACTGCCTGGAATTTCAGGGGATGGGGGTAAAGCACATGTATTACCTTCCCCTTGCAGTGGATACGGACCGGCTGGACGCGATCATAGACGGAGCGGACGATCTGGAACTGTACCGCAATGAGGTGGCGTTTGTGGGAAGCCTTTATGAACGCAACACCTACGATAAATTAAAGATTGTGCTGCCGGATTATCTGAAGGGGTATCTGGAGGCGGTGATGCAGGCACAGATGAGTGTGAGCGGCGCAAATATCATAGAGGAAATGCTGACACCGGATATCTTGGAACAGCTGCAGCAGTATTTTAAACTGGATAAATCGGAGGATTCTTTTTCGGATCTCGGACTTATTTTTTCTACAACAGTGCTTGGTTTTAAAATAGCCGCGATGCAGCGGAAAAGGGGACTGATCGCATTGTCCAGGCAGGTGCCGGTTTCTATTTATACCAACAGCAATACCAAAGAGCTGATCCGGGTGGACTACCGCGGATCCGTGGATTACTGGACACAGATGCCGAAAGTGTTCCGCATGAGCCGGATCAACCTTAATTTTACGATCCCGAATATCAAGACGGGACTGCCGCTTCGCATGTGGGATATCATGGGGGCAGGAGGCTTTCTGATGACAAATTTCCAGGCGGAACTTCCGGAAATCTTTGTGGAGGATCGTGATTTTGTCTGCTTTGACGGCGAGAAGGATCTGGTGGAGAAAAGTCTGTATTATCTGTCGCATGAGAAGGAGCGGGAAGCGATCGCGATGCACGGATATGAAAAGGTCAAAAAAATGCATTCCTACCGGATACGTCTGCAGCAGATGCTTGACATAGTATTTGGGGAAAAGCCGGAAGAAAGATAATAAAAAAGCGCTATTCAAAAGTCTGGTCGAAAAAACTTTGAATAGCGTTTTATCATATTTAACAGAACTGGTCTAACATCATGCCGGAGTAAATACTTGTGACATACGGAGCGATGAAATTATGCCCCGGATTTTTATAGGCAATAACGATTTTGTCCACATAAGCCATTGGATTTAAAGAAGCCTGGGAGGCTTTCTCTTTTAAAGTATCCTTAAAGCGGTTCAACGCTGAAAAATAAACCGGAGAATCTTCCTCAGTAACCGCGTCTGTTAAGGCGTCACGGTCAATATGGATAATGCCATCATCTGCAATGTCAAGCCCCATGGATTCAAATTCGTTGTAAAACCGATAGGCGACATTTGACATATCGTAGTACAGCTTGTGGCTTTCCGGCTGCGTGGAAGAATAGTTGTGGGCAGTTTCAATAATGCCGTTGTAGGAACTGACTAACTTCTCCACATTGTCCGCAATGGCGTCCGCATTCGTTTTAAAACCGATCACGGCAGGCTCATTTTCATTGCCGACACCGTGCAGCGTGACTTCAAACGTATTGTTGACGGTAAAAGTGTTGGACAGCGAAGAATGTTCCTTCCCATTTAATAGGAAAGAAGAATTGGCTGCCTGTGAAACCGTGTTGTCGATTCCGAGCGTGTCCATTGCCTGGATAGACGCATTTTCGGTACCCGGGTAGATGGAAAAAAGGGCCTTGCTTCCTTCCTCGAGACCGGTCTGTACAGATTCGATCTTTAAGGCACTCATATCGCGGTCATCCATAACAAGTTTGGCATTCAGTCCGACACCGGCACCGTTGATCAGCTTTGCAAGTTTGGCTAAGACACTGCGGTTAGTGTCATCTTCATTTACATTGAACTGAAATTCATAGGAATTGGAAACGGTATTTAAGTCAAATGAATAGCTGCCAGGCGCAAAATCGAGCGCATTATTTTTCAGATAATTGCCGTAGTTGACCTGCGGGCAGGCGAGCTGCTTTACCTCGATGGAAAAGCTGTCGGTGTTCTCCGCATCGTTCCCGTTTCCGACATATTCGGCGGTAACAAGATCTTCGTCACTTGAAACCGCAATTTTTTTCTGGAAATTACTCCACAGTCCATCCTCGCCTTCTGAGAGGGAAGACGCGACGTTCTGGATCCGTCTGGTATTTTCTTTGATATCGATCGCAAATTTTTTGACATCCCCCGAGGAAGAAATCTTGTACAGAGGAGATTCTTTGTTTAACTTCACGATGCGATTATAGGTGTTGCGCAGTTCGCTCTTTTTGTGCGTGTCATAACGTGACACAGCCGAACTGCCGTAAGTGTTCAGATAGTAAGAATAGGCAGAGTCAATCTTTGCCATGTTATCCCCTCCTTTCTTCCTTGAAATGAGTGCAAAAAGCACCGGGATAAATCAAAAATCCATTTTCAGATAAACCTATTATAATACGAAATCTTTCGTTTGTCACGAATTAGCTGTATCCGGAAAAGAATGTTTCCACCGGACACAATCTTCATTATTAACTTATTTCGGCAAAAAGTGAAAAATATTTAGAGAAAAATGAAAAAATATAAAAAATTTTTCAAAACACACTCTTGATTTCTACTATGCATAATGGTATCATAACCTAATAAAAATGGCGCAAGAAAAGTGTTGACGCGAATATGAGATTGTGATATATTAGACTAGCGATTGTAACAGGTCTTTTTTTTATGCTTAAAATTAGACCGCAAGCAAAAGAATTTAAACGGAGGTGGAAGTTGTGCGAACAAAGATTACATTAGCATGCACAGAGTGTAAGCAGCGTAACTATAACATGACCAAAGACAAAAAAGCTCATCCGGACAGAATGGAGACCAAAAAGTATTGCAGATTCTGCAGAACTCATACTTTACACAAGGAAACCAAATAATTCAGATTGAGCAGTAAGGAAGTGAGATTATGGGAGAAACCGAGAAAACAAGCAAAGCTCCAAAGGAAAACTGGTTTGCCGGCCTCAAGGCTGAATTTGGAAAAATTATTTGGCCTGCAAAAGAATCACTTGCCAAACAGACGACAGCAGTCGTTATTGTGTCAGTAGTTGTAGGTTTGATCATTGCGGTGCTGGATTTCTTCATTCAGCATGGCGTTGATATCCTGGTGAAATTATAGGAGGCAGAGGTTATTTATGGCAGAGGCACATTGGTATGTGGCGCATACTTATTCCGGATATGAGAATAAGGTAAAAGCGAACATTGACAAGACAATTGAAAACAGACATCTGGAGGATCAGATCTTAGAGGTCCGTGTTCCAATGCAGGACGTTGTTGAACTGAAGAATGGTGCGAAAAAGCAGGTTCAGAAGAAAATGTTTCCGGGCTACGTACTGATCAACATGGTTATGAATGACGACACATGGTATGTGGTCAGAAATACCAGAGGTGTGACCGGATTTGTTGGTCCGGGATCCAAGCCGGTACCGCTTACCGATGCTGAGATGAATACGCTGGGAATCAAATCAGACAATGTGGTAGTCGATTTTGAAGAAGGTGACATGGTCGTTGTTACCGGCGGTGTGTGGAAGGACACGGTTGGTGCAATTCAGACGATCAATCATGGAAAACAGATCGTTACCATTAACGTTGACTTATTCGGTCGCGAAACACCGGTAGAAATAAGTTTCGCAGAAGTAAAGAAGATGTAAACAGTTTAAAAGGAGGCAACCTCAAATGGCAAAGAAAGTAGAAGGATATATCAAATTACAGATCGCTGCCGGAAAAGCTACACCAGCACCACCTGTTGGACCGGCTTTGGGACAGCATGGTGTAAACATTGTTGAATTCACAAAACAGTTCAACGCTAAGACAGCAGACATGGGCGACACAGTCGTACCGGTAGTCATCACTGTATATGCGGACAGAAGCTTCAGCTTCATCACAAAGACTCCGCCGGCAGCAGTTCTGATCAAGAAAGCATGCAATTTAAAGACTGCATCTGCAACTCCGAACAAGACAAAAGTTGCAACACTTTCCAAAGATAAGTTAAAAGAAATTGCTGAGACAAAAATGCCGGATTTAAATGCAGCATCCTTAGAAGCAGCTATGAGCATGATCGCAGGAACTGCAAGAAGTATGGGCGTTGAGGTAGAACAGTAAACAAAACGCGGATTTATTGAACAAAAAGCTATCGAAAACAGTGGGAGGGACCTCTCCCGATACTACCACAGGAGGTAATTTTTAATGAAAAGAGGAAAAAAATATCTTGAAGCTGCAAAGGCTATCGACCGCGCAACTTCATATGATACAGAAGAAGCTATCAGCCTTGCAAAGAAGGCAGCAGTAGCAAAATTTGACGAGACAATCGAAGTTCATATCAGAACCGGTTGTGATGGACGTCATGCAGAGCAGCAGATTCGTGGAGCTGTTGTTTTACCGCATGGAACAGGTAAGACAGTTAAGGTTTTGGTTTTCGCAAAAGGAACCAAAGTTGATGAGGCTCAGGCAGCAGGCGCAGATTACGTAGGCGGCGAAGAACTGATCCCGAAGATCCAGAATGAAGGATGGTTAGATTTCGACGTAGTTGTTGCTACTCCTGATATGATGGGTGTTGTTGGACGTCTCGGACGTGTCCTTGGACCGAAGGGATTAATGCCGAACCCGAAAGCCGGAACAGTTACCATGGATGTTACAAAAGCAATTAACGACATCAAAGCTGGTAAGATTGAGTACAGATTGGACAAAGCAAATATTATCCATGTGCCAATTGGAAAAGCATCCTTTACTGAAGAACAGTTAACAGACAACTTCCAGACTCTGATCAGTGCAATCAACAAAGCAAAACCTGCTACATTAAAGGGTCAGTACTTAAAGAGCGTATCTGTAGCTCCGACCATGGGACCGGGCGTAAAGGTCAATGTAACAAAGTTAGCCTAATTGCTGGTTGACATCAATAAATTTTAATGCTATAATAGCAAAGCATATTGCCGAAGACAGTAGGTGCCGCAAGGCGTAAACGTAAGTGCCTGCCGAGGAAATGTAGATGATATCTATATGAATGATTCGTCCTCTCTGTCTTCCACAGAGAGGACTTTTTTAGACTTCCTCAAAGAGCAATAAAAAATAAAAGAAGGAGGTGTACGATTCGTGGCAAAAGTAGAACTTAAACAACCAATCGTGCAGGAAATTTCTGAAAACATCAAAGACGCACAGTCCGTAGTAGTTGTAAATTACCTTGGACTTACCGTTGCAGAAGATACTGAGTTGCGTAAACAGTTAAGAGAAGCAGGTGTTGTTTACAAAGTATATAAGAACACACTTGTGAACTTCGCAATCAAAGGTACAGAATTTGAAAGCCTTGCAGATTGCCTGGAAGGACCGAATGCTTTCGCAATCTCTACAACAGATGCGACTGCTCCGGCAAGAATCCTGGCTAAATTTGCAAAGACCGCTCCGGCACTTGAAATCAAAGCCGGTGTTGTAGAAGGAACTTTCTATGACGAAAACGGCATGAAAGCAATCGCAGCTGTACCGTCAAGAGAAGAACTGCTCTCCAAATTCCTTGGAAGCATTCAGTCTCCGATCACCAACTTTGCTCGTGTGCTTAATCAGATCGCAGAAAAAGGCGGCGCTGGTGAAGCAACAGCAGAAGCTCCTGCAGAGGAGGCTGCTCCGGTAGAAGAAGCAGCAGAAACACCGGCAGAATAAGCTGGAAATATTAAAATAAAAACCATAACATAAATGGAGGGAAATTAAAATGGCAAAGATGACAACAGAAGAATTTATTGCAGCAATCAAAGAATTATCTGTATTAGAATTAAATGATTTAGTAAAAGCATGCGAAGAAGAGTTCGGCGTATCTGCAGCAGCAGGTGTAGTAGTTGCAGCAGCAGGTGGAGACGGTGCAGCAGCAGGCGAAGAGAAGACTGAGTTCGACGTAGAGCTGACAGAAGTTGGTCCGAACAAGGTTAAGGTTATCAAAGTTGTTCGTGAAGCAACTGGCTTAGGATTAAAAGAAGCAAAAGACTTAGTTGACGGAGCTCCTAAGATCCTTAAAGAAGCAGCTGACAAAGCAACAGCTGATGACATCAAAGCTAAATTAGAAGCAGAAGGTGCAAAAGTAACCTTAAAATAGTCGCGGTTCAGCGGACTGAGAATAAAAGGGAGCCGTGCATGTACCATACTTATATGAGTACATGCGCGGCTTTCTTTTTATTTGAAGGCGCAACGCGCGCCAAGGCATCGCAGATGCCTTGGCAGTCCGCGAAACGAAGCGCCAGCCCGCGCACGAGAAGCGCAAGCTTCGAGTAAGCACTGCTTGTAGCTGTGATATCCCGGCAATCCGCGAAACAAAGCGTCAGCCCGCGCGGGCGAATTTCCCTCAAACATAGAAAAAGCTAGGAAATTAACAGCTGATATGATATAATAAATGCGTTGCGCAATAAAATATGAGTTATGAAGGAGAAAATAATGGAAGAAAAAAGAAAATTAGGCACAGGATTACAGGTTTGGTTATGGATCATTTTTGTTCTTAACATTATTACAGCACTGGGTGCTCTGGCAGCTGTAGTAGGATCCGCAGCACTTGGAGTTGGACCGGTTTACACAGTTCTTTGCGTTGTGAGCTTCTTGCTGGAAATTGTACTGATCGTCGGAATCGCAATGTTACTTTTCAAGAGCAAGAAAGTCGGATTTTATATGATCTGCGGAGCTGCAGTTATTGGATTTGTTGTAAATCTGATTACTTACGGTCTCGTATCTGGTCTGACAGCGATCAATATCGGTCGTGCAGTTGTCGGCCTGGTAGTTTGCCCGCTGGTTACATATTTACTTGCAAAAAATGACTGGGATTATCTGAGCTAAAAGCGAAACAAAAAAGGCAGGGGTGAGGAAAACTCCTGCCTTTTTTGTATACTAGCAACGAGGGAAAAGGAAATAAAACAGACAGATGAGTTATGGAGGAAAAATATGGGAACAGCATCTTTGATATTTGGCGCGGCATCACTGCTGGTCGGATTATGTACCTGCGGCCTTTATATATAGAAGAAACAGATTAGTATGTCCGCTTTTTGGGAAAACATGAAAAAAGTCAAAATGCAGCTTGACTTATCCTTGACATTTGTGCTATCATATACGTTGCACTATTGTGGAGATGTAGGCTTATTTGTGTTACCAAAATAGTGGAAAGCAAGTGGAAGATACACCTTATGTAGTAGAAAAGGTAGATTTTAAATAAAAAAACGAGAGGTGAAACGTCAAATGGAGAAAAACAGAATACGTCCGGTCAAGGCTGGAAAAGGTTTACGTATGAGTTACTCAAGACAAAAAGAAGTTCTGCAGATGCCGAATCTGATCGAGGTACAGAAAGATTCGTATCAGTGGTTCCTGGACGAGGGATTAAAAGAAGTGTTTGCGGATATTTCCCCGATCGCTGATTACAGTGGTCATTTAAGTCTGGAGTTCGTAGATTTTACTTTGTGCGAGGACGATGTAAAATACTCTATTCCGGAATGCAAGCAAAGAGATGCTACTTATGCAGCACCTTTGAAGGTAAAGGTTCGTTTGCACAACAAAGAGAATGATGAAATCAACGAACATGAGATCTTCATGGGCGATTTGCCGCTTATGACTGAGACCGGTACATTCGTAATCAATGGCGCAGAACGTGTTATTGTCAGCCAGCTGGTTCGTTCCCCGGGTATCTACTACGCTATTTCTCATGATAAGGTTGGTAAGAAACTCTATGCGTGCACCGTTATTCCGAACCGTGGTGCATGGCTGGAATATGAGACCGATTCCAATGACGTTTTTTATGTTCGTGTAGACAGAACCAGAAAGGTTCCGATCACAGTGCTCATCCGTGCGCTTGGTGTCGGAACAAATCAGCAGATTATTGATCTGTTCGGTGAAGAGCCAAAGATCGTTGCCAGCTTCGGGAAAGATCCGTGTATCACGGAGAAAGAACCGCAGGGAAGCTATGAGAACGGTCTTTTAGAGTTATACAAAAAAATCCGTCCGGGTGAACCGCTTACCGTAGAAAGCGCAGAAAGCCTGATCACGGCAATGTTCTTTGATCCGAGACGTTATGACCTTGCAAAGGTAGGTCGTTATAAATTTAACAAGAAACTGCATTTCAAGAATCGTATCAATGGACATGTGCTTGCAGAGGATGTTGTGGATACCACAACAGGAGAGATCCTTGCGGAAAAAGGCACAGAAGTGACCAGAGAACTTGCTGAGACGATCCAGAATGCGGCAGTACCGTATGTATGGGTACAGGAAGAAGAACGCAATGTCAAAGTTCTTTCTTCTATGATGGTAGATATCCGCACATGGGTTCCGGAGCTGACCAATCCGCGTGAAGTTGGCGTGACAGAGCTTGTGTATTACCCGATTTTAAAACAGCTTATGGATGAGAATGACAATTTTGAGGATCTCAAGGAAGCGATCCGCAAGAACATCCATGATCTGATCCCGAAACACATTACCAAGGATGATATTTTTGCATCCATTAACTATAATATGCATCTTGAGTGGAGCGTGGGAAGCGATGATGATATCGATCATCTTGGCAACCGTCGTATCCGTGCGGTCGGAGAGCTGCTTCAGAACCAGTACCGTATCGGTTTATCCCGTATGGAGAGAGTTGTCCGCGAAAGAATGACAACACAGGATCTTGAGGGAATTTCCCCGCAGAGCCTGATCAATATCAAACCGGTTACAGCGGCGGTAAAAGAATTCTTCGGTTCTTCCCAGCTGTCCCAGTTCATGGATCAGAACAACCCGCTCGGCGAGCTGACCCACAAGAGACGTCTGTCCGCACTTGGACCTGGTGGTCTTTCCAGAGACCGTGCCGGATTCGAGGTTCGAGACGTACACTATTCTCATTATGGAAGAATGTGCCCGATCGAGACGCCTGAAGGACCGAACATCGGTCTGATCAACTCACTGGCATGCTATGCGAGAATCAACGAGTATGGCTTTATTGAAGCTCCATACCGTAAGATCGATAAGGCAGATCCGAAAAATCCGCGTGTCACAGACGAAGTTGTTTATATGACCGCAGATGAAGAAGATAATTACCATGTAGCACAGGCGAACGAAAAGCTGGATGAAGAAGGACATTTCGTAAGAAATTCCGTTTCCGGCCGTTACCTGGATGAAACACAGGAATACGACAAGACCATGTTTGATTACATGGACGTATCCCCGAAGATGGTGTTCTCTGTCGCTACAGCATTGATCCCGTTCTTACAGAACGATGACGCGAACCGTGCCCTGATGGGATCCAACATGCAGCGTCAGGCAGTGCCGCTTCTTACGACTGAAGCTCCGGTTGTCGGAACCGGTATGGAAACCAAAGCAGCGGTTGACTCCGGCGTGTGCGTAGTTGCAAAGAAAGCCGGAACCGTAGAGAAATCGGTTTCCAATGAAATTACAGTAAAGAATGATGATGGAACAACAACAGTATATCCGCTGACCAAATTTATGCGAAGCAACCAGTCCAACTGCTACAATCAGCGTCCGATCGTATTTAAGGGCGATCATGTAGAAGAGGGCGAAGTAATTGCAGACGGACCGTCCACACAGGGCGGAGAGCTGGCACTCGGAAAGAACCCGCTTATCGGTTTCATGACCTGGGAAGGTTACAACTACGAGGATGCCGTACTGCTCAGCGAGAGACTGGTGCAGGATGATGTATACACTTCTGTTCATATCGAAGAATATGAGGCAGAGGCGCGTGATACCAAGCTCGGACCGGAAGAGATCACAAGAGATGTTCCGGGTGTCGGCGATGATGCGTTAAAAGATCTTGATGAGAGAGGTATCATCCGCATCGGTGCGGAAGTCCGTGCAGGAGATATCCTGGTCGGAAAAGTAACTCCGAAGGGAGAAACAGAGCTTACAGCGGAAGAGAGACTGCTCCGTGCTATTTTCGGTGAAAAGGCAAGAGAAGTCAGAGATACTTCCTTAAAAGTACCGCACGGTGAATATGGTATTGTCGTAGAGGCGAAGGTATTTACCAGAGAAAACGGTGATGAACTTGCTCCTGGTGTAAATCAGGCTGTCCGCATCTACATTGCGCAGAAGAGAAAGATCTCTGTCGGTGATAAGATGGCCGGTCGTCACGGTAACAAGGGTGTCGTTTCCCGTGTGCTTCCGGTAGAAGATATGCCGTTCTTACCAAACGGCCGTCCGCTCGATATCGTGTTAAACCCGCTCGGCGTACCTTCCCGTATGAACATCGGACAGGTGCTCGAGATCCATCTCAGTCTTGCAGCCAAAGTACTTGGTTTCAATATTGAGACACCGGTATTCGACGGCGCAAAGGAAATTGATATTCAGGATACATTGGAACTTGCCAATGATTATGTAAATACAACATGGGAAGAGTTTGAAGCAAAATACAAAGATACGCTTCGCCCGGACGTAATGCAGTATCTGTCAGACAACAGAGCGCACCGCGCACTGTGGAAGGGCGTACCGATCTCCAGAGACGGAAAGGTACAGCTTCGTGACGGAAGAACCGGAGAGTTCTTCGACGGACCGGTTACCATCGGCCACATGCATTACTTAAAACTCCACCATCTGGTAGACGATAAGATCCATGCACGTTCTACCGGTCCTTACTCTCTCGTAACACAGCAGCCGCTCGGTGGTAAAGCACAGTTCGGTGGACAGCGTTTCGGAGAAATGGAAGTTTGGGCGCTGGAAGCATACGGCGCATCTTATACATTGCAGGAAATCCTGACCGTGAAGTCCGATGACGTTATCGGCCGTGTGAAGACCTACGAAGCGATCATCAAGGGCGATAATATTCCGGAACCGGGTATACCGGAATCCTTCAAGGTTCTCTTAAAAGAACTTCAGTCTCTTGGACTGGATGTCAGAGTTCTGGATGAAAACCGTGAGGAAGTAGAACTCATGGAGACCAGCGAGTACGGAAATACGGATCTGAACGCGATCATTTCCGGAGATAAGGATTTTGCGTTTGAAGACAGCGAATCTTTCGGAAAGATGGGATTCCAGAAACAGGAATTTAATGCAGAGACCGAAGAGCTTGAGAATATCGAGGGTGAGGATGACAGCGAGGACGATGATGCTGACATGGATTTCGCAGATGATATTCTTGATGATGAAGAATAAAAGGAAGGGAGTGTCACAATGCCAGAAACGAAGAACAATGAGACTTACCAGCCAATTTCATTTGATGCAATTCAGATTGGCTTAGCATCACCTGAAAAGATCAGAGAGTGGTCAAGAGGCGAAGTAAAGAAGCCTGAGACCATTAACTATAGAACATTAAAACCGGAGAAGGACGGACTTTTCTGCGAAAAGATTTTCGGACCGAGCAAGGACTGGGAATGCCACTGTGGAAAGTACAAAAAGATCCGTTATAAGGGCGTTGTCTGCGACCGATGCGGCGTTGAGATCACCAAAGCCAGCGTGCGTAGAGAGCGTATGGGACATATCGAGCTTGCGGCTCCGGTATCCCATATCTGGTATTTCAAGGGTATCCCGTCCCGTATGGGACTTATCCTTGACCTGTCACCGAGAACACTGGAAAAAGTATTGTACTTTGCTTCCTACATCGTACTTGATGCAGGAAACACCGGTTTACAGGTAAAGCAGGTACTTTCTGAGAACGAATATCAGGAAGCAAGAGAAAAATACGGCAGCGATTTCCGCGTTGGAATGGGTGCCGAGGCAATTTTAGAGCTGTTACAGGCAATCGACCTTGAAAAAGATTCCGCAGAGTTAAAGGCTGCGTTAAAAGATGCAACCGGACAGAAACGCGCGAGAATCATCAAGAGACTCGAAGTTGTAGAAGCGTTCCGTGAATCCGGAAACAAGCCGGAATGGATGATCATGACGGTCATCCCGGTTATTCCGCCAGACTTACGTCCGATGGTACAGCTGGATGGTGGACGTTTTGCAACCAGTGACTTAAATGACTTATACAGAAGAATCATTAACCGTAATAACCGTCTGAGAAGACTCTTGGAGCTTGGCGCACCGGATATCATTGTCCGCAATGAGAAACGTATGCTCCAGGAAGCGGTTGACGCTTTGATCGATAACGGACGCCGCGGCAGACCGGTTACAGGTCCTGGAAACCGTGCGCTCAAGTCCTTATCCGATATGTTAAAGGGTAAATCCGGACGTTTCAGACAGAACCTCTTAGGAAAGCGTGTTGACTATTCCGGACGTTCCGTTATCTGTGTAGAGCCGAAGTTAAAGATTTATCAGTGCGGTCTGCCGAAAGAAATGGCGATCGAGCTGTTTAAACCGTTTGTTATGAAAGAACTCGTTGCAAACGGAACCGCGCACAACATCAAGAGTGCAAAGAAGATGGTGGAGAGACTTCAGACCGAGGTATGGGATGTGCTCGAAGAAGTCATCAAAGAGCATCCGGTTATGTTAAACCGTGCTCCGACACTGCACAGACTTGGTATTCAGGCGTTCGAGCCGATCCTCGTAGAAGGTAAGGCGATCAAGCTTCATCCGCTTGTGTGTACCGCGTTCAACGCCGATTTCGATGGTGACCAGATGGCCGTCCATCTTCCGCTTTCCCAGGAAGCACAGGCAGAGTGCCGTTTCATGCTGCTCTCTCCGAACAACCTGTTAAAACCGTCCGATGGTGGTCCGGTAGCCGTTCCTTCGCAGGATATGGTACTTGGTATTTACTATCTGACCCAGGAAAGACCGGGATCGATCGGTGAAGGAAAGTATTTCAAGAGCGTAAACGAGGCAATTCTTGCCTATGAAAATAAAGCGCTGACCTTACATTCCAGAATCCATGTCCGCATGACAAAGACAATGCCGGACGGAACAACAAAGACTGGAATGTGCGAATCCACACTGGGACGTTTCATTTTCAATGAGATCATTCCGCAGGATCTTGGATTCGTAGACAGAAGCAAAGAAGAAAACGAATTTGCACTGGAAATCGATTTCCACGTTGCAAAGAAACACTTAAAACAGATCCTTGAGAAAGTTATCAATATCCACGGCGCTACAACAACCGCGGAAGTACTGGATGACATCAAGGCAATGGGATATAAATTCTCCACACAGGCAGCCATGACCGTATCCATTTCCGATATGACCGTGCCGCCACAGAAACCGGAAATGATCCAGGCTGCGCAGGATACCGTAGACCGTATCACCAAGCAGTACAAACGTGGTCTTATCACCGAAGAAGAGCGTTACAAAGAAGTTGTAGAAACATGGAAAGAGACAGATGATGAGCTTACCGAAGCGCTTCTGACCGGATTGGACAAATACAACAACATCTTCATGATGGCTGATTCCGGAGCCCGTGGTTCTGATAAACAGATCAAACAGCTTGCCGGTATGCGTGGACTTATGGCAGATACAACCGGACGTACGATCGAGTTGCCGATCAAGTCAAACTTCCGTGAAGGTCTTGACGTACTCGAGTATTTCATGTCTGCGCACGGAGCGCGTAAAGGTTTGTCCGATACCGCACTTCGTACCGCCGATTCCGGTTACCTGACCAGACGTCTGGTTGACGTTTCACAGCACATGATCGTGCGTGAGTCTGACTGCCAGGCAGGAACAGGAAAAGAGATTCCGGGTATGTATGTAAAAGCATTCATGGACGGAAAAGAAGAGATCGAAAGCCTTCAGGATCGTATTACAGGACGTTTCTCATGCGAGACGATCTGCGACAAGGATGGAAATGTCCTTGTAAAGGCAAATCATATGATCACACCGAAGCGTGCGGCAGAGATCATGAGCAAGGGTGTGGATGAAAACGGAAATCCGATCGAAAAAGTGAAGATCCGTACAATCCTTACCTGCCGTTCCCACATGGGTGTGTGCGCGAAATGCTATGGCGCGAACATGGCAACCGGAAATGCAGTACAGGTTGGTGAAGCGATTGGTATCATCGCGGCTCAGTCAATCGGTGAACCGGGTACACAGCTTACCATGCGTACCTTCCATACCGGTGGTGTTGCCGGAAATGATATCACACAGGGTCTTCCGCGTGTCGAGGAAATTTTCGAGGCAAGAAAGCCGAAGGGTCTTGCCATTATCACAGAATTTGGTGGCGTAGCTACGATCAAAGATACAAAGAAGAAACGTGAGATTATCGTAACCAACAACGAGACAGGCGAATCCAAGACATATCTGATCCCTTACGGATCCAGAATCAAAGTTATGGATGGAGCAGTCTTAGAGGCCGGTGACGAACTGACCGAAGGTTCTGTCAACCCGCATGACATCTTAAAGATCAAGGGCGTCCGCGCAGTTCAGGATTACATGCTCCGCGAAGTTCAGCGTGTATACCGCCTGCAGGGTGTTGAGATCAATGATAAACATATCGAGGTTATCGTGCGCCAGATGTTACAGAAGATCCGCATCGAAAACAACGGAGATTCCGATTTCCTTCCGGGAATTCTGGTAGATACGTTAGAGCTCGACGATGTAAATGAGAAGCTGATCGAAGAAGGAAAGCAGCCGGCAGAAGGCACGCAGGTACTTCTTGGTATCACAAAGGCTTCCCTTGCAACGAATTCCTTCCTCTCCGCAGCATCCTTCCAGGAAACAACGAAGGTACTGACAGAGGCGGCAATCAAAGGAAAGATCGATCCGCTCATCGGTATGAAAGAAAATGTTATTATCGGTAAGCTGATTCCGGCTGGTACCGGCATGAAGTGTTATCGTGACATCAAGCTTGATTCTGATCTGAATGAAGAAGAAGAGATCTCATTTGACGATGATGATTTTCTGATGGATGATTTTGGGGAAGAAACAGCAGAAGAGAATGAAACCGTAACGGTAGAAGAATAAAATATACCAAAGACCTCTCTGAGAAGATTCAGGGGGGTCTTTGGTTTTCGGGGGAAAAATATGGGAAAAAGCGGAATAAAAATGTGGAAACGGAAAATACTAGTAATAGAATCTTCTGCCGCGGATTACGCAGAGATTGAGGAAATCCTTGGCGAAACGTATGAGCTGAGACGTGCAGAACCGGAAACACGGGAGGTTTTTACGCGGATCCGGGAACAGAAACCGGATCTGATCCTGCTCGATACCAGACTGCCGGGCGAAGGCTTTTTTCAGATCACGGAAGCGATCACCGGAAATGCGGATACCGCAGAGATCCCGGTCGTATTTATCGACGCGGAAGGAAAGCGGGGAAGCCTGGAGCGTGGATTTAAGCTTGGATGCGCGGATTATGTGAGAAAACCGTTTGAACCGGATATCATGCGAAGCAAGATCTCCACACAGATCGAACTCTATGGCTACCGTCACAAAATGGAAGAACTGCTTGCGGCGGAGCGGCAGAAAGTCATGCAGGTGACCTTGGAGGCGATCGCGGCGATCGCCAAGACGGAAGAGGCAAAGGACAGTTACACGAACGCACACTCGGAACGGGTGGCGGATACTTCTGTGAAAATTGCAAAAAAGCTCGGCTGGAGCGAAGAAAAGGTTGAAAAACTCCGTTATCAGGCGCTTTTACACGACATCGGAAAGATCGGGATCCCGGATCGTATTTTAAATAAGCATAAAAACCTGACAGAGAAAGAGTACGGGATCATGAAGCAGCATGTAAAGATCGGGGCGGATATCCTAAAAAATTTAAGCACCATGGAAGGGCTGGAAGAAGGCGCGCTGTATCATCATGAAAGATGGGATGGGAAGGGGTATCTTTCCGGGAAAAAAAGAGAGGAGATCCCGGAGGCCGCGCGCATCATAGCGGTGGCAGATACGTATGACGCAATGTCATTTGAGCGGATCTACCGTGGAAGTTTCGATGAGTCCCATGTGACAGAGGAGATCAGATGTGGAAGAGGAACGCAGTTTGATCCGAAGGTGGCGGATGCGTTACTTTCTATTCTGGCGGAGCAATCGGATGCGCAAAAAAACTGACTGTAACGGACAAGTGTCTGCTGCAGGCGGAAAGAAAGAGAAATTTGCAAAAAGCCATTGACAAGAAGTTCCCAGATTTATATAATATTCTAGCGTGCATACAAAGGCGCGTTATTAAATGATACAAATTTCAGGAGGTGAAAATAATGCCAACATTCAACCAGTTAGTAAGAAAAGGACGTCAGACATCTGCAAAGAAGTCTACAGCACCGGCACTTCAGAAAGGATACAACTCTTTAAAGAAGAGACCTACAGACGTAGCTGCTCCGCAGAAGAGAGGTGTGTGTACCGCAGTTAAGACTGCAACTCCTAAGAAACCTAACTCAGCTCTTAGAAAGATTGCCAGAGTTCGTCTTTCTAACGGAATCGAAGTAACATCCTACATTCCGGGAGAAGGCCACAATTTACAGGAGCATAGCGTTGTTCTGATCCGTGGTGGTAGAGTAAAGGATTTACCAGGTACCAGATACCACATCATCAGAGGTGTTTTGGATACAGCAGGCGTAGCAAACAGACGTCAGGCTCGTTCCAAATACGGCGCTAAGAAGCCAAAAGCATCTAAATAAGCAGTTTAGAAACCAATAGTATCACAAACAGAACTTATGGTTAGTGTTGGAATTATTTCATACCTTGATGGAGAAATAGATTTTCCGCACGAAACACATTTGAGGACACATGTGAGTACCGTTGAATTAATCGAAAAATTTCAAACTGATGGACAGCAAGCTGTTCATTGGCACAAATCATGATTAAGGAGGGAAGTACCGTGCCACGTAAAGGACATATTCAGAAAAGAGATGTATTAGCAGATCCGTTGTACAACAACAAAGTGGTTACCAAACTTATCAACAACATCATGCTGGATGGTAAGAAAGGTGTAGCACAGAAGATCGTATACGGAGCATTTGATTCCGTTGCTGAAAAGACAGGAAAGCCTGCACTGGAAGTTTTCGAAGAAGCTATGAACAACGTAATGCCTGTACTCGAAGTAAAGGCTAGACGTATCGGTGGAGCAACTTACCAGGTGCCGATCGAAGTAAGACCGGATCGTCGTCAGGCTCTTGCACTTCGTTGGATCACCATGTTCTCCCGCAAGAGAGGCGAGAAGACAATGCAGGAACGTCTTGCAAATGAAATCATGGATGCAGCCAACAATACAGGCGCATCTGTTAAAAGAAAAGAAGATATGCACAAAATGGCAGAAGCAAACAAAGCTTTCGCACATTACAGATTCTAATAATCTGGCAGCATAGGATACAAATATAAGGAGGAAAAACCTTTGGCTGGAAGAGAATATCCGTTAGAGAGAACCAGAAACATTGGTATTATGGCTCATATTGATGCTGGTAAGACAACAACAACTGAGCGTATTCTTTACTATACCGGTGTTAACTATAAAATTGGTGATACTCATGAGGGTACTGCTACCATGGACTGGATGGAGCAGGAGCAGGAAAGAGGTATCACAATTACATCAGCCGCTACAACATGCCACTGGACACTGGAAGAGTTCACAAAACCGAAGCCAGGCGCTTTAGAGCATCGTATCAACATCATTGATACACCAGGACACGTTGACTTTACAGTAGAGGTTGAGCGTTCCCTTCGTGTACTTGATGGCGCTGTCGGCGTTTTCTGCGCAAAGGGTGGTGTAGAGCCGCAGTCAGAAAATGTATGGCGTCAGGCTGACACTTACAACGTACCTAGAATGGCATTCATTAACAAGATGGATATCCTGGGTGCAAACTTCTACGGAGCTGTAGATCAGATCCGTACAAGATTAGGAAAGAACGCAATCGTTCTTCAGCTTCCGATCGGTAAGGAAGATGATTTCAAGGGAATCATCGACCTCTTCGAAATGAAAGCTTATATCTACAATGATGATAAGGGTGATGATATCACCGTTACAGACGACCTTGGAGATATGAAGGATGAGGCTGAACTGTATCATACCGAATTAGTAGAAAAGGTATGTGAATTAGACGACGACTTAATGATGATGTACCTTGAGGGAGAGGAACCTTCCGTAGAGGATATGAAGAAAGCGCTTCGTAAGGCAACTTGCGAGTGTACCGCTGTTCCGGTATGCTGTGGTTCTGCATACAAGAACAAAGGTGTACAGAAGCTTCTTGATGCAATCATCGAGTACATGCCGTCTCCAATCGATATCCCGCCAATCAAGGGTGTCGATCTGGAGGGAAATGAAGTAGAAAGACATTCTTCCGACGATGAACCGTTCTCTGCTCTGGCATTCAAGATCATGGCAGATCCGTTCGTTGGAAAACTTGCATTCTTCCGTGTTTACTCCGGAAGCATCGCAGCAGGTTCTTATGTGCTGAATGCAACCAAAGATAAAAAAGAACGTGTTGGACGTATCTTACAGATGCATGCCAACAAGAGACAGGAGCTTGACCGCGTTTACTCCGGTGATATCGCAGCAGCTGTTGGTTTCAAATTCACAACAACTGGTGATACCATCTGTGACGAGCAGCATCCGGTAATCTTAGAGTCCATGGAATTCCCTGAACCGGTTATCGAGCTTGCAATCGAGCCTAAGACCAAAGCTGGTCAGGGCAAGATGGGTGAAGCACTTGCAAAACTTGCAGAAGAAGATCCGACCTTCCGTGCTCATACAGATCAGGAAACAGGTCAGACCATCATCGCAGGTATGGGTGAGCTTCATCTGGAGATCATCGTTGACCGTCTGCTTCGCGAATTCAAGGTAGAAGCAAACGTAGGTGCTCCGCAGGTTGCTTACAAAGAGACATTCACAAAGCCGGTTGACCAGGAATACAAATACGCAAAACAGTCCGGTGGTCGTGGACAGTACGGACACTGTAAAGTTCGTTTCGAGCCGATGGATCCGAACGGAGAGGAAACTTTCAAATTCGAATCCCAGGTTGTCGGTGGAGCAATCCCGAAGGAATACATCCCGGCAGTCGGTGAAGGTATCGAAGAAGCGTCAAAGGCTGGTATCCTTGCAGGATTCCCGGTACTTGGTGTACACGCTGTTGTATATGACGGTTCTTACCATGAAGTCGATTCTTCTGAAATGGCATTCCACATTGCCGGTTCCATGTGTTTCAAGGAAGCTATGGCAAAGGCAGCTCCGGCTATCTTAGAGCCGATCATGAAAGTGGAAGTAACCATGCCGGAAGAGTACATGGGTGATGTAATCGGTGATATCAACTCCCGTCGTGGACGTATCGAAGGAATGGACGATATCGGTGGTGGAAAGATGGTTAAAGCATACGTTCCGCTTGCTGAGATGTTCGGTTACTCTACCGATCTTCGTTCCAGAACACAGGGACGTGGTAACTACTCAATGTTCTTCGAGAAATATGAGCAGGTTCCGAAGTCCGTTCAGGATAAGATCATTTCTTCAAAAGACAAGTAAAAATCACTTGAAAAAGTGCCAATAATTTTATATAATCAGAAATAGCTGATTACAGAGTATAAGCTGTCCGGACAGCCCGGACAGCATCAAAAAGAATCGCCGCTAAGGCATAAAATTAAGGAGGACGTTTTAAAATGGCTAAAGCTAAATTTGAAAGAACAAAACCACATTGTAACATCGGAACAATCGGTCACGTAGATCATGGTAAAACAACTTTAACAGCAGCTATCACAAAAGTACTTGCTGCAAGAGTTGCTGGTAACACAGCTACTGATTTCGAAAACATTGATAAAGCTCCGGAAGAAAGAGAAAGAGGTATCACAATCTCTACTGCACACGTTGAGTACGAGACAGAGCACAGACATTACGCTCACGTTGACTGCCCAGGCCATGCCGATTATGTAAAGAACATGATCACTGGTGCTGCTCAGATGGATGGCGCTATCCTTGTTGTAGCTGCTACTGACGGTGTTATGGCTCAGACAAAAGAGCACATCCTGTTATCTCGTCAGGTAGGTGTACCGTACATCGTTGTATTCCTGAACAAATGTGATATGGTTGACGATCCGGAACTTATCGAATTAGTAGAAATGGAAGTTACAGAACAGCTTGAAGAGTACGGATTCACAGACTGCCCGATCATCAAAGGTTCTGCTTTAAAAGCTCTTGAAGATCCGATGGGAGAATGGGGCGACAAGATCATGGAACTCATGGATACTGTAGACAGCTACATTCCGGATCCGCAGCGTGATACAGATAAGCCGTTCCTTATGC
This sequence comes from Roseburia yibonii, assembly GCF_014297335.1. Lineage (NCBI taxonomy): Bacteria > Bacillati > Bacillota > Clostridia > Lachnospirales > Lachnospiraceae > Roseburia > Roseburia yibonii. The sequence continues at coordinate 260,099 of NZ_JACOQH010000003.1, read as the reverse complement.
CGGTCGAAGACGTATTCACAATCACAGGTCGTGGTACCGTTGCTACTGGTAGAGTAGAAAGAGGTACTCTGCATCTGAACGACGAACTTGAAATCTTAGGTGTAAGAGATGATGTTCAGAAGACTGTTGTAACTGGTATCGAAATGTTCCGTAAACAGCTTGATGAAGCTATGGCTGGTGATAACATCGGTGCATTACTTCGTGGTATCAACCGTGATCAGATCGAAAGAGGTCAGGTTATCGCTAAACCGGGTACTGTAACCTGCCATCACAAATTTACAGCTCAGGTTTACGTTTTAACAAAAGATGAAGGTGGACGTCATACTCCGTTCTTCAACAACTATCGTCCGCAGTTCTACTTCAGAACAACTGACGTAACAGGTGTTTGCGAATTACCGGCTGGTACAGAAATGTGCATGCCTGGTGATAACATCGAAATGACAATCGAACTGATCCATCCGGTAGCTATGGAGCAGGGTCTTACATTCGCTATCCGCGAAGGTGGACGTACTGTAGGATCAGGCCGTGTTGCTACTGTTATCGAATAATTACTTGTTGATCGTTCAATAGGTTAATATTAGAAAAGGCTTTCAGGAATTTTCCTGGAAGCCTTTTTTGCAACTATTTTTATAACCGACAGAAAAAAAGTCATGATCCTGCATTTCACAATTTATTGACATCATTCTTCAAATGAAGTATAATTTAGAAAAACTTCTAATTAGAAAATTTTCTAAATAGCAACCTATAGGATCAGGAGGGATGTCTTTGGCGTTTGCAGATACTTTTAAAGCGTTATCAGACCCGGTCAGGAGAGAAATCCTCGAGATGTTAAAGGGATCGACGCTTTCGGCGGGAGAAATCGCCGGAAAATTTGACATGACACAGGCAACCGTGTCGTATCACTTAAAAATATTAAAAAACGCAGATCTGATTCGGGAGACGCGGCACAAGAACTTTATTTATTACGAGCTGAACCTTAGCGTGGTAGAAGAATTGATGGTATGGCTGTCAGATTTAAAAGGAGATGCATGAAAATGAAAAAGCAGAGAGGACTTTTATACAATGCGTGCTGATCCTGTGGATCTGCATGGATCCGGGGAAAAAGCAGATGCATCCGAAACCAATGGCAGTGACTTTGTGGATCATTCCGGCTGTTTCCATTCAGGTGAATGGATGTACTTATATCATTGCGCTTGGTGGAAATATCGACATTACCACGGTTATTTATGTGATGCTTGGGGTTCTGTGGATCTTACTGGGAAACTATATACCAAAACTGGGGCAGAATTACACGGTTGGCATAAAGGTGCCGTGGACATTGAATAGTGAGAGGAACTGGACGCTTACGCACCGGATGGCGGGAAGATTATTTGTTGCGGCGGGGATCATCTCAATCTGCGCAGCTTTCCTGGAGTCCGTGGTCGGAGATGAGGTAACGCTGATCGTGATCGTGGGCGTGATCATTGCGGCAGGTCTGGGCAGTGTTTTGTATTCTTTCTGGCTGTACAAGTACAAAGGAATTTAATGAGCGTATATCTCAGGCACAGATATGTTACAAGGAGCGGTTGAATGCGTTATACGGTGAATCAGATCCGCAGCGGAGATGATGAATTAATTTTAAATTATAAACAGATCAATGCTGAAGTGGAAGCCGTGCTGGCATTCATGGAAAAGCATCAGAAAAAGCTGGTGGGAAAGTCGGAGGGGGAAACCATTATTTTTTCGCCCCAGGAGATTTTGTATATCGAAAAAGTGGATGAGAAAACATTCGCCTGTACGATGGACAAGGTGATCCAATTAGATGTTTCCCTGGCTACGGCAGAGCTGATCCTGGATGACGAGAGTTATTTCAGGTGCAGCAAGTCAATGATCGTAAATGTGAATAAGGTTGAGAAACTGAAGAGTATGCCTTCGAACAGGATCGATGCAACGCTGGTGAGTGGAGAACACATTATCATTTCACGCACCTACGCATCAGATTTTCGAAGACTTTTGAAAGGAGAGCGGGCATGAAAAGACCATCGTTATGGGAGCGGTATCTTACCAAAGAGATTGGAATTGAATTTAAGGCATGTCTGTACTTTTTCGCGATCTTATTTTTCTACTGTATGTACCGGTTATGCCTTGGCAAAACAGTTGCGGATATGATACATATGGCGGAGATGATCGGTCTTGCTTATCTGGTCGGCTATCTTCAGGTTTATCTGCTCTGGAATTTTGATGAAGCGGATACTATTGGAAAAAAGGAGGCGGCAGGGATCGCGGTATGCACCGGAATTTATGCGGTGGTGTCATATATATGCCGGTGGTTTGACAGAAATATTTATGTGACGGTCGGATTTGCCTCTTATATGATCTTTTTGTATTTGTGTGTATATCTGATCTACAAATGCAGGAGAAAAATTGACGATAAGATTTTAAATTCGGATCTTGAGATGTTTAAAGCGAGATCAAAAAAAGAAAAATAGTGCGGGTTAAGAAGGAAAAAGTGTCACTGGCGGGGACGGGTATTGTCTCCGCTATTTTTTTTGCTATCCTTGATGTAAAAGGAGGCAGAAAAAATGAAAAATGTTATTGAAGTAAAAAATTTAAGTAAGAGATATGGGAAACACCGTGGGATCGAGCAGGTGTCGTTTGAGGTGAAAAAGGGAGAGATCTTCGGATTCCTTGGCTCGAATGGAGCAGGGAAATCCACAACGATCCGGTCGATGCTCGGGCTTATCCGGTACGATAGTGGAGAGATCATTATCTGCGGTCATGACGCGGCAAAAGAGCGAGAGGAGGTTTTAAAATGTATTGGCTATATGCCGAGTGAAGCATGGTTTTATCCGGGGATGACAATAAAAGACGTACTCAAATTTGCGGCGGACGTGCGGAAACTGGACTGTACGAGAGAGGCAGAGAAACTTTGTGAGAAACTGCAGGTCGATACAAGAAGAAAGATCAGTGAGCTGTCACTGGGAAACCGGAAAAAGGTAAGTATCGTGTGCGCGATGCAGCATAAGCCAAAACTTCTTTTGTTTGATGAGCCGACCAGCGGACTGGATCCTCTGATGCAAAATACGTTCTTTTCGCTGATACGGGACTATGTTGCTGAGGGTGCAACGTGTATGCTGTCCACACATGTGCTGTCCGAAGTCCGCAATTATTGTGACAGGGTGGCAATCATGAAAGAGGGAAAGCTGATTGTTACTGATACGGTCACGCATCTGATGGCGGGAAAGACCAAGCGGATCAAAATGGTGCGGGATGGCAGGAAACTTGATTTCCTCTATAAGGATGACTTAAATAAGCTCTACAGGGAACTTGAGGGGCATGATATCTCAGACATATTGATCGAGGAACCAGGGATTGAGGAAGTCTTTATGCATTATTATGAAAAGGAGGAAAACTAGTATGTATGCATTTTGGAAAATGGAATGGAAAGCAGCAGGAAAAAGTCTTCTTCTGTGGTCGGCAGTAGTCGGAGGCATAGGACTTATCTGTATTTTGTTATATCAAAGTATGGAAGGCAGTATGGCTGGAATGGCAGAAAATTTCGCATCGATGGGCGCTTTCTCGGAGGCGTTTGGGATGAATACACTGAGTATCGCTACGCTGCAGGGATATTTTGCAACGGAGATCGGCACGATACATGCGCTTGGAAGCAGTATGTTTGCGGCAACACTGGCAACGGTGATCCTGTCGAAAGAGGAAGATGGACACACGGCGGAATTTACCTTTACCTTGCCGGTTGCGCGGGAGAAGATCATCATTGCAAAATTCGCGGCGGTGATCGCAAGTCTTGTGCTTTTTACGATTTTCTGCGCGGGATGTTATCAGATTGGTTTTCTTGCACTTGGAGAAAAAGAAATTACAGGGGAATTCCTCCGTTTTATAGCATTGCAGCTTATGATGAATACAGAGATTGCGTCCATCTGTTTCCTGATTTCGGCGGTCAGTAAAAAGAACAGGGCAGGCATTGGAATCTCAATTCCGGTAATCTTATATGTATACGATCTCATGGCAAGAGTTGTACCGGATCTCGAAGACGTAAAATTTATTTCCCCGTTTTCCTATGCGAATGCGACGGAAATCTTTTCAAGGGAGCAGCCGGATCGTGGGGCATTTGTCCTGGGAGTAATTGTCATTGCTGCGCTGACGGTCTTTTCTGGACGGATCTATGCGAAGCGTGACCTCGCGAGTTAGCCCGAAATGATTCTGGCAGATGCTTTTTACGCAAATTTGTGGTATGATAAAAGCAAGTATATGATAGAAAAAAACAGGCAGAGCGGATGTGTGTCATGATTAAAAATTATGTAAATCAGAAGAACCGGCAAAATGTTTCCTACACGATCAACCCGGATCACAGACAGATCGATCTTTATTTTACGCGTGACCGCAGGGTGATCATTGTCGGGACGGCGGACAACAATTATATTTTTTGGCTCTCAGTGAGTGCGTGTGAGGATGAGGCGGCGAATGGGGAGGCGTTCGATCAGATCACGCGTCAGAAATGGGATACGCATACGGCACTGTACCTGGTACTGGAAGAGGCAGGTTTTGACTATGAAGATCTGGAATGGATGTACCATGACAGGATCGTGCAGTCAAAGCAGCCGGGAATGGCGTGGAGTACGCCGTTTGGACATTGCTACGGAGCGGACAGTGAGGACAACGGGAAATTTTTTGCACATGATGTCGCAGGGGTTCCGGATGTTTTGGAGGCGAAGTGCAGGATCAGAGAAGCGGGGGGACGCTATTTTCCGGTGTTACAGGAATATCTGCGCATCTTAAATGAGGACGGGGACGATCCGCTTTATTATATGAGTCCCGATGTCCGCGCGATCAGCGGGATCTTAAAGCAGGAGCAGTATCTGATCCTGTCCGGGGATATAAAGGTGCGGGAATATTATCATGCGGCGAAGAAGAAGGAAGCAGAGCTATATAATCGTTATATGACAGCAGTCAGATAGCCGCAGTCATATAACAGGGAACAGAGGTTGTACAAAGGATGAGCAAACAGGAATTTTATCAGGCAAAATACGAATATTACAGAAGCATGAACATGTGGGTGGTGATCGCGGCGTGCGTGCTGTCAGTCGCGTACTTTTTCTCCGATTGTTATCTGTTCGGAAGATTCACAACGGCGACACTGCTTGCGCGCATGGCGATCATTCTGCCGTTTCTGGTATTCATGTGGGCAAATAAGCGCACGAAGGACTACCGGATCATGGTGACAATGACCTATGTGTTTGGGCACAGTGTCATGTGGTGTACGATATGGGCATGCTACTATCTGGAAGATTTGAGATACGCGTGTGTCGGTTTTTTCATCATTTTGTTCTGTTCCTTTATTTTGGGGATCGCGGCACCAATTTCGGGTGCGGTTGTCGGACAGGGATTTTTGTTTGTGGATATCAGCATTGCGAATACCTTTTTGCATTATCCGGATTTTGCGATGATGTTCTTACTGGGCATTCCGCTTTATATCGGGATCTGTGTATTTGACGTCGCGATCGAGCGGACATTCAGGGATCAGCTGGTGATGAAAAAGAAACTGGAAGAGAACTTAAAGCACGATATGCTGACCGGAGCGTACAACAGAAATCTCCTTACTTCGCTGGTAGATGAGGGAAATCATTTTGTCCGTGATGCCGGGGAACAGATGGCGGTTGCCCTGTATGATCTCGATAAATTCAAACATGTAAACGATACCTATGGACATGTTGCTGGTGACGAGGTGCTGGTCAAAGTGACGGAAGCAGTGCGGTCAAAATTGAATCCGAGCGAGTATCTGGTTCGCTGGGGCGGTGAAGAATTTATCATTGTCATGAAGAACCGGGACGGCAATTTCAAAGCGCATGTACAGGAATTTCGAAAAGCAGTGGAGCAGCTCGAACTTGCGGTCGGGAAGATTACGATATCGATCGGTGTTGCGGTATACGATGGCGGGGATTACCAGAAGACCATCAAAAATGCGGACACTGCATTATATGAGGCAAAGAATAACGGAAGAAATCAGGTAGTGATATACCAGGAATAGGGAATAAGTAACATTTGGGGCGGTCGTGTGACCGCCCTTTTCGCAATATAATGCAAAGGGAACAGACGGATTTTTTGACGACTTATGTGGATGAAAACAGTTTTGATGTGTAGCAGTTATTTTGGGGAATCTTCCCCCAGATAGTCACGCCCCCAGTTACACATGGCATCCAGGATCGGGGCAAGTGTCTTGCCGAGATCGGTCAGGGAATATTCTGTCTTTGGCGGAACAACAGGATAAACTTCCCTGTGGATGAGTCCGTCTTTTTCCAGTTCCCGCAGCTGCTGAGCCAGCATTTTATCGGTAGCTTTTGGCATACGTTTGTGAAGTTCACTGTAGCGCAGTGTCTGATGCATCAGATGCCAGAGAATGATGGCTTTATATTTTCCGCCGATCAGCTGGATGGTCGCTTCCACCGGACAGGTAAAACCGGAACATTTTTCTTCCATAATAAATCATCCTTTCCTTTTAGGTAGTATATACCAAAATAGTGCGTTCTTGTTAAATAAGATATTCAGGATATAATTATAGTACAGGCTGGCCAGAAGAACAATCACAAATAGGAGGAATGATAAATGGAATTTTTGGATATTGCAAAAAAACGTTATTCTGTGAGGAATTACACAGAACAGAAAGTAGAAGCGGAGAAACTGGAACAGATTTTAGAAGCAGCATATGTGGCACCAACGGCAGCGAACCTACAGCCGGTGCATCTTATTGTGGCGCAGAGTGAGGAAGCATTACAAAAAGTCGGGAAAGCGGCAAACATTTATAATGCACCGGTGACGGTCATAGTATGCGCGGATCACGACAAAGCGTGGGTGCGCCCCTTCGATCATAAGAATACCTGCGACATAGACGCATCGATTTTGACGGATCATATGATGTTGCAGGCAACGGAGCTTGGGCTTGGCAGTGTATGGGTGTGTTATTTTAAGCCGGATGTCATCAAAGAGGAATTTGCGCTTCCGGATAATCTTGAGCCGGTCAACATTCTGGTCATCGGATATGCCAACGAGAATGCGCCGGATGAAGATCGTCACGAAAAGACAAGAATTCCGGTAAAACAGCTGGTTTCCTACGATAAATTGTAAAGAAAGACGGGTGGCAGGAGCTTTTAAAAGAGCTTTCTGCCGCCTTTTTTAACACGAATATAGTAATCAAAACTATATAAAATAGAAAACATTGCAATAAAACATTGACACAAAAACGAAACTGCCATATACTAAAAATAGTTTGACAGTCAAACTATTTAAACAAATCTGTAAAAAGAGGATATCGGAGGAGAAGGATATGGCAGCAGAGGAATATAGATGGACGGGGAAACCACTTAAGATCGGGGAGCTGGAGGCGGAAGTGCCGATTATCCAGGGCGGCATGGGAGTCGGGATCAGCCGCAGCAGTCTGGCGGGAGCCGTCGCGAAAGAAGGCGGAGTCGGCATTATTTCAACGGCGCAGATCGGGTATGACGAGGACGGTTTTGAAGAAGACCAGGCGGGCTGCAACCGTCTGGCGATCCGCAGGCATCTTGCGCGGGCGAAGGAGATCGCCTGTGGAAACGGACTGATCGGGGTAAATATCATGGTCGCGTTAAAGCACTATAAGGAGCATGTAAAGGAAGCGGTCGCGGCAGGGGCGGATGTGATCATCAGCGGAGCGGGGCTTCCGATGAAGCTGCCGGAGCTGGTCGGCGAGACCTGCAGGACAAAGATCGCGCCGATCGTTTCCTCAAAGCGCGCGACACAGCTGATCTTAAAGATGTGGGATCATCATTATAAGAGAACTGCGGATTTCATTGTGATCGAGGGACCGAAAGCCGGTGGGCATCTGGGATTTTCCGATGAACAGTTAAAGGATGTGGGAGCGATCGATTTTGACGGCGAAGTGCAACAGATCATTGCCTGCAAGAAAGCATATGAGGAAAAATTCGAGAGGGAGATCCCGGTCATTGTCGCGGGCGGCATCTATGATGGAAAAGACATCTGTCATGCGTTAGAGCTTGGCGCGGATGGCGTGCAGATCGCAAGCCGCTTTGTGGCGACCGAAGAGTGTGATGCCTCCGAGGCGTATAAGCAGGCGTACATTCAGGCGAAAAATGAGGATATCGAGATCATAAAAAGTCCAGTCGGCATGCCGGGGCGGGCACTGCGCAACGCTTTTTTAGAGCGGATCAAAGGATCGAAACAGTCCGTTTTAAAGTGTTACAACTGTCTGGAAAAATGCAATCCGGCAAAAGTGCCATACTGCATTACCAAGGCACTGATCGATGCGGTAAAGGGGGATGTGAAAAACGGACTGATCTTCTGCGGGGCGAATACCGGGCGGATCCATGAAATGACGACCGTACACCAGCTCATGCAGGAGCTGATCGCGGAAACAGCGGTTTGAAAAAATACCGGATTGATGGTAAAATGGTAGCATCAATATAGAAAGTGAAAACAGATCATATGTTCAGTTATGAGGTATTACAGTCATTTAACAATCTCGAGATGCTTGTATACAATTATGTGATGGAACACAGGCATGAAGTACAGTATATGACGATACGGGAACTGGCGGAGGCGGTACATGTTTCCACATCTACAGTGGTACGGTTCTGTAAAAAGGCGGGATGCGACGGGTACTCCGAATTCCGTGTGCAGTTCAAGATGTTTTTAAAGGAAGAAAAAGAGCACAAAAGCAAAGCCAGAATGGATGAGAGCGTGGACGAGCTGACGAACTTTTTCCGGACGGTGACATCGACACGCTATGAAGAACAGATGAATGAGTATGCCATGCATATCAAAGCGGCAAAGCAGCTGATCTTTGTGGGGATCGGGACTTCCGGGATCCTCGGCAAATACGGTGCGCGGTATTTTTCCAATCTGGGCAAGTACAGCCAGTATATCGAAGATCCGTATTATCCGATCGGCGGAGACCGGGAAGATGCGCTGGTGATTGCGTTGTCCGAGTCCGGCGAGACGCAGGAAGTGATCAGCCAGGTCATGCACTTTAAGGAGCATGGATGTAAGATCTTAAGTATCACAAACGGAGTTTCCAATACACTGGCAAAGATGTCGGATTACCATCTCGCCTACTATGTGACGGAGCGGATGATCAAAGGAGAATATAATATTACCACACAGGTTCCGGTACTTTATCTCTTAGAGGCGCTTGGGCGGCGGCTCATGGCGGAGATCTCATAACCGGGACAGGAAGAAAAGAACGCAGGATGTTTCAGAAAAGAGAAACACCCTGTTTTTTTTCGGTAACAAATTTCTTTGGTGCAGACGTTTTCCTAAAGAGCCGCAAAATATAGCGTTTTTCACAGAATGCGCTATAATAAAATCACAAAGCAACCGGGTGCAGAAAAACAAAAAATAAAAATTGGAGAAGGGGGTAGCTCATATGGCTATTAACTATGAAATTACCGCCAGAGAACTTGTAAAAGAACTTGGCGGGGATGAAAATATCATAAATGTGACACATTGTGCCACACGGCTCCGTTTCATTTTGAAAGATGAATCCGGCATAGATTCCGCGAAAGTCGCAAGGATTCCGGGAGTCATCACAACCGTTCAGGCGGGCGGACAGTATCAGGTTGTGATCGGAAATCATGTCAGCGACGCATACGCACAGGTCATGAAACTGATCACCGTGGACGAGACAGCAGCAGTTGGAGAGAAAAAGAAGACCGGCATCGTGAGCGGTATCATCGATGTGATCTCAAGTATCTTTGCACCGTTTTTGTATACACTGGCAGCCTGCGGTATCTTACAGGGTATCCTTGGAATTTTTGTGGCAGCAAATCTGATCGACACAACAGGTGGAACTTATCAGATCTTAAACTTTATTTCATGGACAGCATTTACGTTTTTACCGGTACTGATCGCAGTCACCGCGTCGAAGAAATTTAACATGAATACATTCGTGGCACTGGTCATCGCGTGTGCGCTGGTCTGCCCGGACTACATCGCCATGGTAAATGCGGGAGATCCGGTTTACTTCCTTGGGATCAGGGTACAGCTGTTAAGCTATACATCTTCCGTAATCCCGATCATCCTGTCCATCTGGATCGCATCCTATGTACAGCGCTTCTGGGATAAGGTACTGCCGATCGTAGTGCGCAACCTGTTTTCCCCGATGTTTACGATCACGATCATGGTTCCGCTTACACTGCTTGCGTGCGGACCGGTTGGAAACGCGATCGGAGGAGCGATCGGAGGAGCTTACAATTTCTTATACGGATTAAGCCCGATCGTCGCAGGACTGATTGTCGGCGGACTCTGGGAAATACTTGTTATTTTCGGTGTACACTGGGGAATCACACCGGTCACCGTTGGAAACTACGCAAATCTTGGATATGACACCTTTACCGGTCTGCAGGCATCCGCAGTATTTTCACAGGCGGGCGCAGCACTGGGGGTATTCTTAAAGACAAAAGACAAAGACATGAAAGGGGTATCCCTTTCCGCAGCGATCACCGGACTTTTCGGTATTACAGAGCCGGCGATCTACGGAGTAAACTTACGTTTAAAGAAACCGATGATCTGCGGATGTATCGCAGGTGCGGTCGGAGGAGCGATCGGCGGAGCATTCCGCGCGGTATCCTGGGGCTACAATATGCCTGGTATCGCAACACTTCCGGCGTACTTCAAAGCCGGCTATGAGCGCCAGTTTATCGGACTTCTGATCTCTATTTTAGTAGCGTTCGTGCTCGGCATGGTACTCACCATGATCGTTGGATTTGAAGAAACAGGAGCAGATACAGACAATAAACTGACCACAGACGCAAAAGCAGACACCAAAGCAGATGCGAAAACCGATGCAGAAGAGATCACACTGGGAAGCCCGGTGCGTGGTAAAGTTGTAAACATCAGCGAAGTAAAAGATGAAGTATTCGCTTCCAAAGCAATGGGCGATGGTGTTGGGATCTGCCCGGCGGAAGGAAAGATATACGCACCGTGTGACGGAACTGCGGAAACCGTATTTGAGACCGGACACGCAGTCGGTATCACCGATGAAAACGGACTGGAGCTTTTGATCCACATCGGGATCAATACCGTTGAGTTAAACGGAAAAGGCTTTACGCCACATATCGAGCAGGGAGCAAAAGTGAAAAAAGGCGATCTGCTGGTAGAATTTGATTTAGAGGAAATAAAGAAAGCAGGCTATGACACGACCGTCATTTACATTGTGACAAATATGGATGATGTAAGCGGCATAACCACAGAGGCCGGAAAACAGGTAAACGTGGCTGAGAAGGTTATGGAAGTAAGAAAATAGAACGTGCGGAACAGGAGGTTTACAGTATGGAGAACAGTGGAAATACAGGCAGACAGACACTGCCGGATAACTTCCTCTGGGGCGGCGCGGTAGCGGCGCACCAGGTAGAAGGCGGCTGGCAGGAAGGAAACAAGGGATTGAGTATCGTAGACGTTCTGACCGGCGGCGCGCACGGTGTGGATCGTATCATCACAGACGGCGTAAAGAAAGACTGTTATTACCCGAATCATGAGGCGGTGGATTTTTACCATCATTATAAAGAAGATGTTAAACTGTTCGCGGAGATGGGATTCAAGTGCTTCCGCACATCCATCGCGTGGACGAGGATCTTTCCGCATGGAGATGAGGAAGAACCGAATGAAGCGGGACTTCAGTTTTATGATGATCTGTTTGATGAACTGTTAAAATACGGGATCGAGCCGGTCATCACCCTGTCACACTTTGAGATGCCGCTTTATCTGGTAAAACAGTACGGCGGATGGAAAAACCGTAAGCTCATCGATTTCTTTGTAAAGTACGCAGTGACCGTCATGAAGCGTTATAAGGACAAAGTGAAATACTGGATGACTTTTAACGAGATCAACAACCAGAAAAACTACAAATATCCGCTGTTTGGCTATACCTGTTCCGGCGTTATTTTTGAGAACGAGGAAAAACCGGAAGAGTGCATGTATCAGGTCGTACATCATGAACTGGTCGCAAGCGCGCTTGTGGTGAAAAAAGGACATGAGATCAACCCGGATTTCAAGATCGGATGTATGGTGGCATGTGTGCCGATCTATCCGTACTCCTGCCATCCGGATGATATGATGTATTCCGTGGAAGCCATGCATGACCGCTATCTGTTCGGGGATGTGCATGTCAGAGGAGAATATCCGTCCTATATCAAAAAAGAATGGGAACGAAAAAATTATCATATCGAGATCACGCCGGAAGATGAGCGGATCCTGCGCGAGGGAACCGTGGACTACGTAGGATTCAGCTATTACATGACAAATGCGGTAAAAGCGGACGTGATACAGGAAGGAAACGGTCTGGATGGCTATCCTGGCAGCGTAAGCAACCCGTTTGTCAAAAAAAGCGACTGGGGCTGGCAGATCGATCCGGTCGGACTGCGCTATGCACTAAACCTGCTCTATGAGCGCTACCAGAAACCACTGTTTATCGTGGAGAACGGTTTTGGTGCGATCGATGAGGTAAAACCGGACGGAAGCATCGAGGACGATTACCGGATCGCGTATCTCAAAGCGCACATCGAGGAAATGAAGAAAGCGGTTCTTATCGATGGCGTGGATCTGATGGGCTATACGCCGTGGGGATGCATTGACTGCGTTTCCTTTACCACCGGAGAAATGAAGAAACGTTACGGATTTATCTATGTGGATAAAGATAATAACGGTAATGGCACACTGGCGCGAAGCCGCAAAAAATCATTTTACTGGTATCAGAATGTGATAAAAAGCAATGGAGAAGAATTATAAAATATAGAGCATAAAAAACGGAGATTCCGAAAAAGGGATCTCTGTTTTTTTTGTGGAAATAATGAAAAAGTTGTTTTAAAGATGCATATCACATGGTAAAATATTTTTGGATATTCAAAAGAATAGACGGAAAATGTGGAGAAAAGACAATGAAATTACGAAGGAAAAGAGTAGCAGCGCTTGTGATGGCAGCAGGACTTGGAATTCTGTCAGTTGCGGGTGGTAGCATGACTGTGTTTGCGGATACTTATGCAGCCGGGACGACAGTTATCTCATCCGGACAGGAATTTGCATCCTATGCGTCATCCGGCAGCATGTATGGAAATTATGTACTGGCATGTGATATTGATCTTAGTGCAAGTCCGGTCGGAGGAGTCCAGCTGGAGGGAACGTTAGACGGAAATGGTCATACGATCTATGGAGCAGGCAGCGGCGGACAGAGCGTTTTTCAAAATATCGGTTCACAGGGAGCATTGAAAAATGTGACGTTTGACGGAACACTCAATGTAAATGCAACGCAATATCTGGATATTGGTGGAATCAGTAAGAATAATGCCGGAACGATCGAGAATTGTGTCAGTCGTGTTAATATCAATGTCGATGGCGCAAAAGTGCGTGTCGGAGGTATTGTTTCTCAGAATGTAGGAACCGTAAAAAACTGCACCAATGAAGGGGATATTTATGGGACGATCTCGGAAGCCGGCGGTATTATCGGAAGCAATGGCGGAGCATTGGTATCAGACTGCGTAAATAAAGGAAATATCACGATAAAGAATGCAGATGAGTATGCATACCGGGTAGGAGGCATCATTGCAGATGACGGCGATTATGATCTGCCGCAGAGCGCGGTTTCTGTGATCAACTGTAAAAATTCGGGAGACTTAAAGACCACGCAGGCGGGAACCGGATGTACTTATATGGGAGGAATCATAGGAGTTGCCATGCAGCGGGGTACCCAGACAACGGTGTCCTATACCAACTGTGAAAATACCGGAAATCTGAGCGCACGCGGTAACGTTGGAGGAATCATTTCCTATATAGAATATGGTATGCGAAAAAACAATGCTACGGTGCCGACACCGGCAAATCTCGTGATGGATGGCTGCTGGAACAGTGGAACGATCATGGGAATGGAACAGGAAACAAATGCACCGTATAACACAGCTATAAATTTAGGTGGACTGTTTGGGTCTACCTCCGTCAGCTGTACAGGAACTATCTACATAAAGAACAGTGGAAACACCGGAAGCCTGTATCTGGCAGGAAATAACGTACAGGAATATGATACCATCGGCGGAATCGGTGGAAGGATCGCTACGATGTCGGATAATGGCACTACACCGTATTTTTATGTGGAAAACTGTAAAAACAAAGGGTATGTGGATACCAGGGCGTCTTTTGCATCGGAGCAGATCGGAGCGAGCCAGGGAGATAATATAGCAGTCACCGGATGCGATTACAGTGGTGACCATTATAAGACAGATGCGGACGGGACGATCCATGCGTACCGCGCGGATGGCAGTAAGATCATCAACCAGTTTGTATTTGATGGAAGATACACTTATTATTTCCAGGCAGACGGTACGGCGATGCGTGACCGGCTGACCTATCATCCGGACGGAGAACATATCATTTATCTGGATACCAAGGGACATGAAGTGTTTACGAATTTCCAGTATTGCCCGAGTGTGGGATACACCTGCTATTTTGATTCCCAGGGTTATCTGTACAAAGACCAGATCACATTTGTCGGAAATAACGTATATTACCTGAATGCAAATGGCGCGATGGAACAAAACGGCTGGTTCCGGTTCGCGAACGGAAGAGACTACGGATATGGTAACAGCGACGGTACGATAAAGGCGGACGGCTGGGGATATGATCCGTATGGCAGAGTCGTATTTTACCACTGGAACGGAATGGTTGCCCGTGGGCTGATCTCAGATGGCGCGTATTATTACAGCATGGATAATACGGACGGACACTATCTCGGACAGTTTCCGGTCAGCCAGTAAATAGCCGGTCAGAACCGGGATGTGCCTGCAGCATCCCGGTTCTTTTTTCCGGAAAGAAAAATAAATGAAAAAAGTTGAAAAAAGGTATGGACAAAACCATACATCTGTGTTAGTATAATTAAGCACGTTTCAGAGAAACGAAAAAACGATGCGTGGCTCAGCTTGGTAGAGCGCTGCGTTCGGGACGCAGAGGTCGCAGGTTCGAATCCTGTCGCATCGATTCTTGGCAGGGGCGCCGTTGATTCTTGGTAAAAGAATTAACGGTTTTTTTATTGCACACAAATGATTTTGAAAACTGCTGTGATAAAGTGATGAACTACTTTGAGGGATACTATGACAAAAAACAACGAGATAAATCAGATCACCGAGGGCGTGATCTGGAAACAGCTTTTGATCTTCTTCTTTCCTATTTTAATAGGAACATTTTTTCAGCAATTATATAATACGGTGGATGCCGTTATCGTCGGGCGCTTTGTAGGAAAAGAAGCGCTCTCCGCGGTCGGCGGCTCCACTTCGTCCCTGATCAATCTGATCGTCGGATTCTTTGTCGGGGTATCGACGGGAGCCACGGTCATCATATCCCAGCATTACGGGGCGAAGAACAAAAAGGGCGTATCGGATTCGATCGGGACAGCGATCGCATTGTCTGTGGCAGGCGGACTGTTTCTCATGTGTTTTTGCATTTTCTTCGCGAAACAGGTGCTTGTCTGGATGGACACACCGGCGGACACGCTCTCACAGTCCGTGCTCTATATGCAGATCTATGCGTTAGGGCTGGTTCCGGAACTGATCTATAACATGGGATCCGGAATCTTACGCGCGATGGGAGATTCGAAAAGACCGTTATACTTTCTGATCGCTTCGTGCGTGGCAAACATTGTATTAGATCTTTTGTTCGTGATCGTCGGACATATGGGCGTTGCCGGAGTGGCGACCGCAACGATGCTCTCGCAGTATATCAGCGCAGCGATGGTTCTATATGTACTGAACCGCAGACTGGGCGAATATTCCCTAAAGCGTGGGAGCATACTGTTTCGGAGAGAATATCTGGATCCGATGATACGCATCGGGCTTCCGGGCGGGATCCAGTCCATGACCTACGCACTGTCCAATATATTGATCCAGTCCGCGATCAATTCGTTTGGGACGGATACGGTGGCGGCGTGGGCGGCATATGCCAAGATCGACGGGATCTTCTGGATGGTCATGAATGCGCTCGGAGTGGCGATCACGACCTTTGCGGGACAGAATTTCGGAGCGGGCAAAAAAGAGCGCATCCGTAAAAGTGTGCGCATCTGCCTTGGAATGGCGGCAGTGATCGCGGCGGGCATGTCCTGTTTTGTTGTCGGGTGCGCGGCAGTTCTGCTGTCGATCTTTACGAAGGACGCGGCGGTGATCGAAGTCGGAGTCCGCATGATCGGGATCATTTCGCCAACCTATATCACCTATGTCTGCATCGAGATCCTAAGCGGTGTGTCGCGCGGCTGTGGAAAGGTCGTTGTACCGACGATCATGTCGATCGTTGGTGTCTGCGGACTGCGTATCCTCTGGATCTTCTGCGCCGTGCCGTATCACAGGACAGTGGAAATGATCTGCCTGTCCTATCCGCTGACCTGGATCGTTACATCGATCGGTTTCGTGATCTATTACTTTTTCAGTGACCTGCGAAAGAAAACAGACAAATCCTATTGACTTACTATGAATAGGCAGATATAATAAGACCAGAAGTAAGGAAAGAGGTTAGTGCGATGAAAATATCGACAAAAGGAAGGTATGCATTGAGACTTATGGTCGATCTGGCATTGAACAATACCGGAGAACCGATCAGTTTAAAGGATATTGCAAGAAAAGAAAATATATCGGATAAATATCTGGAACAGATCATTTCTGTTCTGAACAAGGCGGGATATGTCCGCAGTATCCGCGGCGCGCAGGGCGGTTATATGCTGCGGAAGAAACCGGAAGATTATACCGTTGGAATGATCTTACGCCAGACGGAAGGCAGTCTTGCTCCGGTGGCATGTCTTGAAGATGAGGATACAGAGTGTGAGCGTGTGGACGACTGTGTATCGCTTATTGTATACAGAAAGTTGAATAATGCGATCAATGAAGTGGTTGACGGAATTACATTGGCGGATCTGGTGGACTGGACACTTCAGAAAAACGGGCAGTATGTAATTTAGCCGGATGGGACAGAATAAGAGTAAAAGCAGCAGACAGGGGAGATTTCATGCAGGCGCATGGATCTCCCCTTGTGTACTTTAAAAAGTCCAATCCCCGGCTTGACAATAGGCGGGAAACGTCTATATAATGTAGGATATAAAAATCCTAGAAAACCGATATGAAAGAAGGAAATGCGATGAGCAAACTGATTTATTTAGATAATGCGGCGACGACACAGGTTTATCCTGAAGTCTTAGAAGCTATGACACCATATTTTACCGAGCATTATGGAAATCCGTCAAGTATTTATTCTTTTGCGGGCGAGAGCAAACGCGCAGTGGATGCGGCAAGAAACACGATGGCGGAGTTCTTAAACGCGTCAACAGAAGAGATCTACTTTACGGGCGGCGGCAGTGAGGCAGACAACTGGGCATTAAAGGCAACTGCTGAGGCATATGCAAATAAAGGAAAACACATCATCACATCCAAGATCGAGCACCATGCGATCCTGCACACCTGTGAGTGGCTGGAGAAGCACGGATTTGAAGTTACCTATCTGAATGTAGATGAAAACGGACTGGTAGATCTCGAGGAGTTAAAAGCGGCGATCCGCCCGGATACCATTTTAATCTCTGTCATGTTTGCCAATAATGAGATCGGAACGATCGAGCCGATCGCGGAGATCGGAAAGATCGCGAAAGAACACGGCGTACTGTTCCACACAGATGCAGTACAGGCTTTCGGCCATGTGCCGATTGATGTTCAGGCGATGAATATCGATATGCTGAGCGCAAGCGGACACAAGATCAACGGACCGAAGGGTATCGGACTTATGTATATCAGAAAAGGGATCAAGATCGGTTCCTTTATCCACGGCGGCGCACAGGAACGCCACAGACGCGCGGGTACGCACAATGTGCCGGGTATCGTCGGATTCGCAAAGGCAGTGGAACTGGCAAGCCGTGATATGGACAAGCGTATGAAATACGAAACGGAACTGCGTGATTACTATATCAGCCGCGTTGAGAAGGAAATCCCGTATGCGAAGTTAAACGGAGACCGCGTAAAACGTCTGCCGAACAACACAAACTTCTGCTTCCGTTTTATCGAGGGTGAGTCCATGCTGATCCTGCTTGATCAGAAGGGGATCTGCGCATCCAGTGGTTCAGCCTGTACATCGGGATCTCTTGATCCGTCTCATGTACTTTTGGCGATCGGTCTGCCGCATGAGATCGCACATGGTTCTCTGCGTGCAACACTTTCTGAGAAGACCACGAAGGAAGACATTGATTTTACCGTAGATGAGTTAAAGAAGATCATTGAGCGTCTGCGCAGCATGTCACCGTTATACGAGGATTTTGTGAAGAAGCAGGAAAGCGGAAAACAGGCGTAAGAGCCAGCCAAAGAAGAGAAAATCAGGAGGATTCATTTATGTATAGTGAAAAGGTAATGGACCATTTTAATAATCCGAGAAACGTTGGAGAGATCGAGAACCCGAGCGGTGTGGGAACCGTCGGTAACGCAAAATGCGGAGATATCATGCGTATGTATCTCGATATCGATGACAACGGTATCATTCAGGAAGCAAAATTCAAGACGTTTGGCTGTGGCGCGGCAGTTGCGACCAGCAGTATGGCAACCGAGCTGGTAAAGGGCAAGACTATCCAGCAGGCGCTTGAAGTTACCAACAAAGCAGTTATGGAGGCACTTGACGGACTTCCGCCGGTAAAAGTACACTGTTCTCTGCTCGCAGAGGAAGCGATCCATGCAGCTCTCTGGGATTATGCGGAAAAGAATAATATCAAGATCGAAGGACTTGAGCGTCCGGTCAATGATATTGCGGAAAAAGAGGAAGCACCGGAAGAGACATATTAATTAGAAGAGGATAATATATAGATGAGCAAAGTCGTAGTCGGAATGTCAGGAGGAGTGGACTCCTCCGTGGCAGCCTATTTGTTAAAGGAACAGGGATATGATGTGATCGGAGCGACAATGCAGATCTGGCAGGATGAGTCCGCGCAGGCCCAGGAACATGAAGGGGGCTGTTGCGGACTTTCTGCGGTTGATGATGCAAGGCGCGTGGCGGATGCGATCGGGATTCCCTACTATGTAATGAACTTCAAACAGGATTTTAAGGAGCGTGTCATAGATTATTTTGTGCGCGAATATGAAAATGCCAGAACGCCAAATCCATGTATCGCCTGCAACCGATATGTGAAATGGGAATCTCTGCTGCAGCGGTCGATGGAGATCGGCGCGGATTATATCGCAACGGGACATTATGCAAGGATCAAAAAACTGGATAACGGCAGATACACCGTGCAGAAGTCGGTGACGGCGGCAAAGGATCAGACCTATGCGCTTTACAATCTGACGCAGTTTCAGCTTGCGCATACGCTTATGCCGGTTGGCGCGTATGAAAAGCCACAGATCCGAAAGATCGCGGAGGACGCCAATCTTTTGGTGGCACATAAACCGGACAGCCAGGACATCTGCTTTGTTTCCGATGGAAACTATGTGAAATTCATGGAAGAGGAGACCGGCAGAAAGTCGAAGCCAGGAAATTTCGTGGATGAGGACGGAATGGTTCTGGGAAAACACGAGGGAATCTGGCATTATACGATCGGTCAGAGAAAAGGACTTCATCTGGCACTTGGAAAACCGGCGTTTGTAAAGGAGATCCGGCCGCAGACGAATGAAGTCGTGATCGGCGGTGCGGAAAGTGTATTTTCCGATACAATGATCGTGGATGATGTCAACTACATGGCTGTGGAAAAGCTGGATGGAAAGACGGAACTCTGTGGAAAGATCCGTTATGCACATAAAGGAGCGCCGTGTATCCTGGAGCCGCTTGCGGATGGCAGACTGAAAGTGACATTTCATGAGCCGCAGCGCGCGATCACGCCGGGACAGGCAGCGGTATTTTATCAGGACGATTATATTGTCTGCGGAGGAACGATCACTGCAAAATAACAGCAGCAGGCTTGTGGCGTGGAAATGATCCGATAGATGGAGAGTGAGACGATGGAATTACTGGATGTTGTGGATGAACACGGTGTGCCAACCGGCGAAGTCGTGTCGCGTGATGTCGCGCACAGAACCGGGGTCAGACACCGGACATCCCATGTGTGGATGCTTCGAAAAAAGAACGGAAGGCTGGAGATCTTAGCGCAGAAACGCAGTGAAAACAAGGATTCCCATCCGGGCTGTTATGATATTTCAAGTGCGGGACATATTCCGGCGGGCGAGGATTTTGTCTCGTCGGCGCTCCGTGAACTGGAGGAAGAACTTGGCGTCACGGCAAAGCCGGAAGACCTCGTTTACTGCGGACAGCGGCATTTCGCCTATGAGAAAGAATTTTACGGCGAGATGTTCCGGGATAACCAGGTCAGCAACGTTTATTATTTGTGGTGCGATAAAGAACCGGAGGAATTTGTGCTGCAAAAAGAAGAGGTGTCAGAGGTGCGCTGGTTTGCGTTTTCGGAGCTTATGGATGCGGTGGAGAAGAACCGGATCCCGAACTGCATACATATCGATGAGCTGGAGATGGTGCTGGCGAAGGAGCAAAAAGAAATCATTTAACATAAAAAGTCATTTAAAAGAGGCTGTAAAATAAGTGTCTAATATAAAGAAGCGTCAATTCCGGCGCTTCTTTTCTTTCATATTTTTTGTACGGAATCAACATTATTTCCAACATGGCGGGAGAAGACGGGTACGTCCATCTGCAATTATTCATCTTCTTTTGGCAGCGTCCGGAAGAAAGAGAGGAAAAACGGGATCGTAACAGCAGCGGATAAAATATCCGCGAGCGACTGTGAGATCTCGATGCCGAACAGACCGAAGCTGTGTGACAGGATCAGGATGATCGCCATCAGCGCGAAAACAACACCGGTTGCGCCACTTGCGCTGGTTCCGATCTGGCTGACAAAAAACGTTTCTTATTATACTACAAATGAGTGCTCAGTCAACCGTCAGATCTTCCATAAATTTCTTCGGTGTCATGCCATATTTCTTCTTGAATTCACGATGAAAATAAGAAAGATTGTGGAAACCGACCGCAAGTGAGACCGAAAGTGTGGAAGACTCTCCCTGTTCAAACTGTTCGGCAGCTTTTTCGAGCCGCAGGTTTTTGATATAGGAGAGACAGGACATTCCCACATATTTTTTGAAAAAGCGCATGAAATAGTACTCGCTGAAGTAGCAGATGCCGGCAAGCTGCTCAATGGTGAGATCCTCTGCGTAGTGGTGCTCAATGTAGTCAAGCACGAGTTTTAATTTCGCGGCGTGTTCGGTGTGGAGCTGTGGCAGGCTGGAACTTTCCGTGCAGTAGGGGAGCAGGACGGCGATGAGCTGTAGAAACAGGGATTTTAGCATCAGTTCATAGCCGGGGGCAGCAGTTTCATAGGCCTGGCTGATCGCGTGGAACAAAGAAAGGACTTCTCCGTAAGCAGGATGATCTTTTCTTATTACAAAGGGCGGGATCAGTTTTTGCTTGGCAAGCGGCGTCAGGTAGCGGACGGCGCAGACATCCGCGGAATTAATGCCGAGAAAATTCATGTGAAACACATAGGTTTCGGAGCGCATGCCGGTACCGGGAATGGAACTGATCGCGTGCAGGGTCATCGGCGGGAGAAAAATGAGGTCGCCGGGCTGGACGGGATAGGACTGCAGATGCGCCTGATAGACGCAGCTTCCCTCCTCGATCAGCGTAAATTCCGCCTCCTCGTGCCAGTGCGCCGTGACAGCCGGGTAAGAATCTGAAAGTTCGGTGATATACTGCTGGAGCGGAAACATCTGCTCCCCGTGTTTTGCTTTTTCCTTTTGCTCCGGTGCCGGGGCAGAGATCTCTTTCATACCTGTCCTCCCAAATTTGTATAATCCAGTTTCTGCCTGCCCAAATATAATATGACTTACAGGGCAGTTTTGTGTTATAAAAAGAAAATATAGTGCAAGAAAAATTTGAAATCTGGTTTTATAATAACAGTATCATACAAAAAGAGCAACAGAACCAAAAAATATGTGGGTGAAATGATAAGAAAAACAAAAATGCAGGAGGGAAACAAAATGAAGAAAAAATGGTGGCATGACAAGGTAGCATATCAGATCTATCCGAAGAGCTTTTGCGATACCAATGGGGACGGTATCGGAGATCTTCGCGGTGTGATCTCTAAGCTGGATTATTTAAAAGAACTTGGGATCGACATTATCTGGCTCTCACCGATCTACAAATCTCCGTTTGTGGATCAGGGATATGATATCGCGGATTATTATAAGATCGCGGAGGAGTTCGGTACGATGGAAGAGTTTGACGAACTTCTGGCGGAAGCAAAAAAGCGGGATATGTATATCGTGATGGATCTGGTTGTAAACCACTGCTCCGACCAGCATGAATATTTCAAGAAAGCGCTTGCGGATCCGGACGGCCCTTATGCGGATTATTTCTATTTTGTAAAGGGAAAAGACGGAAAAGCGCCGAGCAACTACCGCTCCTATTTTGGCGGAAGTGCCTGGGAGCCGGTGCCGGGCAGTGATAAATATTATCTGCATATGTTCGCGAAAGAACAGCCGGATTTAAACTGGGAGAACCCGAAGCTGCGCCGCAAGGTCTATGACATGATCAACTGGTGGTTAGACAAGGGACTTGGCGGATTCCGTATCGATGCGATCATCAACATCAAGAAAGACACGAGCTTTCCGTCCTTTGCGCCGGACGGCCCGGACGGACTTGCGTCCTGTGTCAAGATGGTAGAGGAAGTGGACGGTGTCGGTGAGTTCTTAGAGGAAATGAAGCATGAGACCTTTGAGAAATACGATGCGTTTACGGTCGGCGAAGTATTTAATATGAAAGAGGACGAACTGCGTGAATTTATCGGCGAGGACGGACATTTTTCCACGATGTTTGATTTCTCGGCACATGAGCTGACTTTCGGGGAACATGGCTGGTATGACAGCAAGCCGATCGTATTTAAAGAGTGGCGCGATATCGTGTATGCATCCCAGCTTGAGATGGAAAATATCGGATTTAAGGCAAATATCATTGAAAACCATGATGAGCCGAGAGGTGCGAGCCGTTATCTGCCGGAGTACGCGCAGAATGAGGCGGGCAAAAAGATGCTGGCGACAACCTCAGTGCTTTTACGCGGTATCCCATTTATTTACCAGGGACAGGAGATCGGTATGACGAACTGCGTGCGCGGTGACATTTCCGAGTACGATGATATCAGCACGATCGATCAGTACAAGGTTGCGATCGAGGCAGGATGCACGAAAGAAGAGGCGTTAAAATGCTGCTATGAGAACAGCCGTGACAACGCGAGAACGCCGATGCAGTGGAGCGATGAGAAGAATGCGGGATTCGGAGACGGAACACCGTGGCTTGCACTCAACCCGAATTACAAAGAGATCAACGTAAAAGAGCAGGAGAACCGGGCGGATTCCGTACTTTCTTATTATAAGAAGTTAGTCGCACTGCGGAAATCGGATGCGTATAAAGAAACGTTCACCTATGGTGATTTTGTGCCGGCGTACCGGGAAAAGGATGATATCTTTGCGTTTCACCGTAAATCCAAAGAAAGCGGGCAGGATGTTCTGGTGCTTGCCAATTTCGGAAGCGGTGAGCACACCTTAAAGCTGGATGGAAACGTAAAACAGGTTCTTTTGTCCAATCTGGGACGGGAGCAGGCGGTTTGTGCGCAGGCAAAAGAGAGCGGAAGCGTGACATTGACAAGCTGCGAATGTGTAGTCGCTGTGATGGAATAAAAAGTGTGATTCAAAAAACATAATGAGGAGCCCTTTCTGAGAATCGGAAGGGGCTTTTTCGAATCATAGGAAATTCCTTCCTATGATTCAAAAACGCTCCGCGGGGATGCGCAGCTCGCGGAGATGAAGTTTATGTTGAACATACCGCTCGCGCGCGAAAGTGTGCGGTAAGCGCACACTTTATTTTCTAAAAGCAGTTGACAAGCGTGAATTTTGTGCTATTATGAAAAAAAGAAGTATCGAATGTTATGATTTTGCGGGAAACCGCATATTTTTTTACACACGGGTTAGCACTCGATACAAAAGAGTGCTGATAAAAAAAGGAGGAATTGCATATGATCGTAATACCAGTTTATAATATGATTCTTTTACCGGAAATTACATTTTATTTCAAAAAAGACCTGTTTGAAAGTCTGCATACACAAAAAGCGGAGCCGGGCGAGGATGTGCTCTTTGTCATGCAAAAAGAGGAAAAAGAGCGGCAGGAGCTTACGGCAGATGATTTCTATCCGGTCGGTGTTTCCGGTGTAGTGGAAAATCCGGATGAGGAGGGAAATATCTGTATCCGTGTCAAAGAACGTGTGACGATCTCGGATGTGGAAGTGACGGAAGGCGTGGTCACAGCGACAGCCGTGATCCGTGCGGAGGCAGAGGATCTTACGCCGGAAGAGGAGAAAGAGCGTTTCGGAAAATTAAAAGATGACCTGCTTGGATTTGCACAGAATTATCAGTGGGGCATCTGGGCGAGAGGCTATATCCTGCGCTGGAAAAACGCAGTGGAGGTCGTCTGCGCGCTTGCAAATTACCTGAATTTAAGTCCGGAAGAGAAATACGCGATGGTGGAGACGGATTCACGGTCAGAGCGTATCGAACTGATCGAAAAGGCGATCTACGAATTCATCGAATTATCCGAGATCGGTGAGGAGGCGGAAAGTGCGCAGAAAGCCTCCCACGAAAAGATCTACCGCGAAGAGGCATTGAAAAAGCAGATTGATTTTCTGCAGAACAAGCTCGATGAGATGCACCCGGAAAACGTTTCGGATGTGCGCAAATTTGAGCATAAGATCATGGAATCCGGCATGAATGAGACGGCGAAAAAAGAAGCGGAAAAGATGTTAAACCGCATGAAGCAGGAGGGCAGCGACAGCCATGAGTACGGTATGCTCTATGATTATCTGGATTTTGTGACGAGCCTTTCCTGGAAAAAAGAGCCGGCGTTTGATGTGGATCTTGCCGAGGCAGAGCAGATACTTGATGAGGAGCATTATGGCTTAAAGAAAGTAAAAAGAAGGATCATTGAGCAGATGGCGGTCATGGCACTCAATAAAAAGCAGGCGGGTTCGATCTTACTCTTTGTCGGAGCGCCGGGAACCGGAAAAACCAGTATCGGACAGAGCATCGCAAAGGCGCTTCACCGTGAATACATCCGTGTCAGCCTGGGCGGTGTCCGGGATGAGGCGGAGATCCGCGGCCACAGACGTACCTACATCGGAGCAATGCCGGGGCGGATCATGGAGGGCATGAAGCGCAGCGGTGTTTCCAATCCGGTCATGGTCTTAGACGAAGTCGATAAACTTTCCAGGGATTACAGCGGGGATCCGGCAAGTGCGCTGTTAGAAGTGCTTGACCCGGAGCAGAACAACAGCTTTACCGATCATTACATGAATGTGCCGTATGATCTTTCGGATGTGCTTTTTGTCTGCACGGCAAATTCGACCGACACGATACCGGAGCCGCTGTTAAACCGTATGGAAGTCATTCAGTTTCCGGGCTATACGGAGCTTGAAAAATTTGAGATCGCAAAACGGCATCTTCTGCCAAAGGCGATGAAGAATATGGGAATCAGGGCGAGACAGTTAAAAGTGCCGGATGCGGCACTGCATGCGCTGATCAACGGCTACACAATGGAATCCGGTGTCCGTGGACTGAAAAAGAGACTGGATACCCTCTGCCGTTATGCGGCGGTGAAGCTGGTAAAAGGCGAGCAGAAGAGTATTACGGTCACGGCGAAAAAACTGCCGGAATTTTTAGATCGCAGACCGATCCACCACGAGCATATCCTGGAAGCGAAAAAGCCTGGTGTAGTGACCGGACTTGCATGGACATCCGCAGGCGGAGAGATCTTATTTATTGAGACGATGCAGACCAAAGGAAGCGGCAAGGTGCAGATCACCGGCCAGCTCGGAGATGTCATGAAAGAATCCGCCGAGATCGCCGTGAGCCTGGTCAAATCGCTTTATCCGAAGGAGACCGCGGACTGGGAGAAATACGATCTGCACATCCATGTCCCGGAAGGAGCCGTACCAAAAGACGGACCGTCAGCGGGCATCACGCTTACGACTGCGCTTGCGTCTCTTGTGACCGGCAAGGCGGTAAGCCCGGAATATGCCATGACCGGTGAGGTTTCCTTAAGGGGCTGCGTCATGCCGATCGGCGGACTGCCGGAGAAGCTGATGGCGGCACAGCGCGCCGGTATCACGAAAGTTCTGATCCCGTATGAAAATATGGACGATCTTTCGGACGTGGCAGATGAAGTAAAAGAAAAGCTTGAGATCATCCCGGTCAAAAAAGTGACGGATGTCTTAAAGCTGGTGTTGAAGTAAAATAAATAGGTTCATTCCCCATGCAGGTCAAACAGACTCATCTGTTGACCTGCATGTTTTGTTTCATAAGTGCGCATATAGGTAAAAAGTTCGATACCTACATTATAAAGTATTTTCAAACTGATAGCCAGCTATCAAAAAAACCTATGACAAATTTCCGGAAAACCTATTGACAAAGTAGGAATACGGGAATAAAATCATACTTATCAAATATGATATATATGAAATCAAGCAAAGAAGGAGAGAAGACAGCATGAAGAATTTGAAAATCACATCTGGATATATTGCAAAGGACGATCGAATGTGTTGTTGTATGAGCTGCCTTTTCAATGAGAAACATAGATAACAAAAATACAACACATAGATTGGAGAAAATATTATGAGCAAATCAGCATATACAGACAGAAATTTAAAATTCGAAACCTTACAGTTACATATCGGACAGGAAGAAGCAGACCCGGTTACCGACGCAAGAGCGGTTCCGATCTACGCGACATCTTCCTATGTATTCCACAATTCCGAACACGCAGCGGCAAGATTTGGACTGACCGATGCCGGAAATATCTACGGCAGACTGACCAACCCGACCGAGGACGTGTTTGAGAGACGTATCGCGGCACTGGAAGGCGGCGTTGCGGCACTTGCGGTTGCATCCGGAGCGGCAGCGATCACCTATACCATAGAAAATCTTGCGCAGGCGGGAGATCACATCGTAGCGGCAAACAATATTTACGGTGGTTCTTACAACCTGCTTGAGCATACACTTCCGCAGTACGGCATCACAACGACATTTGTGGACGCACTCGATTTAGATGCGTTTGACAAAGCGATCCAGGAGAACACCAAGGCGCTTTATGTAGAGACACTGGGCAATCCGAATTCAGAAGTGACCGATATCGAGGCACTTGCAAAGATCGCACATACGCACAAGATCCCGCTTGTGGTTGACAATACTTTCGCAACACCGTATCTGGTTCGCCCGATCGAATACGGCGCGGACATTGTGGTACATTCCGCAACCAAGTTTATCGGCGGACACGGAACAGCCATCGGTGGCGTGATCGTGGACAGCGGAAAATTTGACTGGGAGGCATCCGGCAAGTTCAAATCCTTAACCGAGCCGAACCCGAGTTATCATGGAATCAGCTTTACCAAGGCAGTAGGACCGGCAGCATTTGTCACAAAGATCCGCGCGATCCTGCTTCGTGACACCGGAGCTACGATCTCCCCGTTCCATTCTTTCATTTTCCTGCAGGGACTTGAGACTTTATCGCTTAGAGTGGAGCGTCATGTGGAAAACGCGCTGAAGGTAGTCGAGTACTTAAACAATCATCCGCAGGTGGAAAAAGTACATCATCCGTCTGTTACCGATGATAAGACACAGCAGGAATTATATAAGAAATATTTCCCGAATGGCGGCGGCTCGATCTTCACCTTTGAGATCAAGGGCGATGACAAGACAGCCAAAGATTTCATCGATCATCTGGAAATCTTTTCCCTGCTTGCAAACGTGGCGGATGTAAAATCCCTTGCGATCCATCCGGCATCCACAACACATTCACAGCTCAGTACCGAGGAACTCTTAGAGCAGGGCATCAAGCCGAACACGGTTCGTCTTTCCATCGGAACCGAGCACATTGATGATATTATCGAAGATCTTGATATTGCATTTCAGGCAGTAAAATAAACAAAAAAGTCAAAGAATCATTCAGAAAGGAAGATAGTATGGCAAACATTTATAAAGGAACATTAGGACTGATCGGAAACACACCGCTTGTAGAAGTGGTAAACATGGAGAAGAAATACAACGCAAAGGCAACGATCCTTGCAAAGCTTGAGTATTTCAACCCGGCAGGAAGTGTCAAAGACCGTATCGCAAAAGCGATGATCGAAGATGCAGAGGAAAAAGGCCTGTTAAAGGAAGGCTCTGTTATCATTGAGCCGACTTCCGGAAACACTGGTATCGGACTTGCGGCGATCGCAGCTGCAAAAGGATACCGCACGATCCTTACCATGCCGGAAACCATGAGCGTTGAGCGCCGTAACATCTTAAAGGCATATGGCGCAGAGATCGTACTGACAGAGGGAACCAAGGGAATGAAAGGCGCGATCGCAAAGGCAGAAGAATTAAGCAAAGAGATCCCGAACAGCTTTATTCCGGGACAGTTTGTGAACCCGGCAAACCCGGCGATCCACAAAAAGACGACCGGACCGGAGATCTGGAATGATACAGACGGAAAAGTAGACATCTTTATCGCAGGTGTCGGCACAGGCGGAACCATTACCGGAACCGGAGAATACTTAAAATCCCAGAATCCGAATGTTCAGGTCATTGCCGTAGAGCCGGAGAGCTCACCGGTACTTTCCGAAGGAAAGAGCGGTCCGCACAAGATCCAGGGTATCGGCGCAGGCTTCGTACCGGATACTTTAAATACCAAGGTATATGATGAAGTATTCAAGGTTGCCAATGATGACGCGTTCCGTGTCGGAAAAGAGATTGCTTCCACCGAAGGTTTCCTCGTAGGAATTTCTTCCGGAGCAGCGCTTTATGCAGCACTTGAAGTTGCAAAACGCCCGGAGAACGCAGGAAAGACGATCGTAGCACTGCTTCCTGACAGTGGAGACCGTTACTATTCCACCTCTTTGTTCATTGACTAAAAGTCGTATCTGAAATATAATATGAGTAGGTTATCCCGCCTGAGCAGACTGGAGAGATTTGGTATGCCGGGCGGGAATTTTTTTACAGGAACAGGAGAAGATGCATATGAAACTTGTAATTATCGAACCATTGGGTGTGGAAAAGGAAACTTTACTGGAGATCGCGGACAAGGCAGTCGGAAGGGACACCGAGATCGTTTATTACGATACCCGTGTGACGGATGATGCCACGCTGATCGAGCGCGGAAAGGACGCGGATATCATCGTGGTCGCAAACCTTCCGTTAAATGAGACGGTGATCGATGGATGCAAAAACTTAAAGCTGCTTGCGGTCGCGTTTACCGGGATCGATCATATCGCGGTGGAGGCATGCCGGAAGAGAAACATCACGATCTGCAACTGCGCGGGCTATTCCAACGCGGCGGTATCGGATCTGGTGTTTGGGCTTCTCATCAATCTTTACCGCAATATCATTCCATGCAATGAGGTGGTGCGCAAATCCGGGACAAAGGACGGACTGGTCGGCTTTGAACTGGAAGGAAAAAAATTCGGTGTCATCGGAACCGGAGCGATCGGAAGCCGTGTCGCTGCGATCGCGCAGGCATTTGGCTGCGAGGTGTATGCGTACTCGAGAACCAGAAAAGATCTGCCGGGCGTTACCTGGATGGAGTTAGGAGAACTGTTGGAGACCTGCGATATCATTTCGCTGCATGTGCCGTTAAATGAGAAGACCAGGGGAATGATCGGGGAAGCGGAGCTCGCAAAGATGAAACCGGGCGCAGTGCTGATCAATACGGCGCGTGGACCGGTCGTGGACAGCGCGGCACTTGCGAAAGCCTTAAATGACGGTCAGATCGCGGGAGCGGCAGTGGATGTGTTTGAAACAGAGCCGCCGGTACCGGAGGATCATCCGCTTCTTCACGCAAAAAATCTGATCGCGACACCGCATGTTGCGTTCGCCACCAAAGAGGCACTCATAAAGCGTGCGATCATTGATTTTGATAATGTAAGGAAATATCTGGACGGTACACCGCAGAACGTGATGTAAAGGCGATGGAAAGTAAGAAAGAATTAAGAAAAAATTCACAGGAAATCCCTTGTATTTGAAGGCGGTTCTGCCGATAATGAAGATAGAACATAAAGAAAGTGAGTGATTGCCGATGGAGATTGAAGTGTCGAAAGAGGTTGCCCCTGCATATGTGGCGCACGTTCTTCCGATCTTGCAGAATGCGAAGTTTCAGCAGCTTGGCCGCTATACACATCATTTCTGGACGAACCGGCTGATGCATAGCCTGAATGTGTCCTATCTGTCCTGGCGGATGGCGGATCTGTTTGGCGCAGACGCCAGTGTTGCCGCGCGTGCCGGGCTTTTGCATGATTTCTGCCTGTATGACTTTCATGAGAAGACGCCGACCGGAGAACATCAGGCGTTTTATCATCCGAAGGTTGCGGCGAAAAACAGCAAGGAAGTTTTTCAGATCAGCGAACGTGAGTGGGACGCGATCCTGTCGCATATGTTTCCGCTTGGACCTCTTCCGAGAAACAAAGAGGCATGGATCATCACAGTGGCGGATAAGATCTGCGCGCTGATGGAAGTCTGCCATATCGCGATCGCGCTGGCAAGGCGCAATCGGGTGATGTTTGTGTCGGCTTAAAATAACAGGGAAAAGAAAAAGAGTTTTCGGGTTCAGATCGATCCGAAAACTCTTTTTTGTAGTAATGTCTGTCATATTCCGTCCTGCTTAGATGTTTGCAATAACGAGAATCCACACCAGAAACGATATGACGGATAACACTGTTCCGATCGTACTGGTGATAACACCTGCGATTGCATGGCTTCTGCCATCTCTGTGCTGCCCAAGGCTGATCAATGCCTGGATCAGCCCTGCGATCCCAAGGATGATACTGACATAGAAAAAGATGCAGAACACGATCGAGAGAATGCCGCATACCAGAGAGATGATGGCGAGATTTTTGGTACGCCGTTTATCTTCCGCCGGATTTCCGGCAATAATAACCGGCTGGTGGTAAGGCTGTTGTGTGGAGCAGCCATCCGGTGTCTGTGTATACTGATTTTCATTCTGATTCATGGATTCCATGGCAAATACTCCTTTTTAGTACTGCAGAAGTAAAACAGCGATCATGATGGCAATCTGGATCGCGCAGCAGCCGATAAAAGATCCGATCACGACACCGGTTTTCCCGGACAGTCCCTGTTTGATGTAAAGTGTTCCAAACAAAATGCCGATCGCAAGACCGACCCATCCGCAGAGCAGAAAGCCGGCAATACAGCTGATGCCGAGAAGTACATGACAGTAGGTCGGGATACGGTTTAATGGCTGGTAAGACTGGCCATTGTCCTGATAAATGCCATTTACCGCGAGACGTACCTTGCTTCCGAGCGCCACAACGCGGACCTCGGTTCCGTCAATCTGGATCGGGTAGTCAAGCATCATAATAAACCAGTTCTGGGATTTTACCTTGTTTGCGGTTCCGTTTATACTGATCTTGATACCGCCGAATCCCGTTTTATATTCAATGACGTGATTCGTTCCGTTTACGTTTACATTCCATGTTTTTTTCATTTTCTTATTAAAACTCCTTTTTCTCCCGTAGAATTGTCGCGTGGCAACTCTAATATTGTAACACAGGAAAGTATGAAAGAAAAGTCTGAAAATACAAGATCCGCTTTTGGGCGGATCACCCGCATATTATGGGGGAAAAACCGGGAATCCGGAACAGGTCAGTTGTCAGACACTAAGATTCTTTTGCAGAAAAATAGAGGCGCCTGCCACATGTTGCTTGAGAACATAATCTTATATATTGTATAAAACAACAAATAAAAATACAATATCTAGTTGCTAAACGGAGCAGATACCGTTATAATCTATCATTAGGAGGAGATTCAAAATGCGAATTACAAAACGAAATGGATCAGAAGAAGATTTTGATCTGGCTAAGATCATAATTGCGATAACAAAAGCGAACGACGCAACGGAAGGGAACCGCCTGAGTAAAGAACAGATTCAGGACGTTGCGGATTTTATCCAGTATAAATGCCAGAAGCTAGGACGCGCGGTGTCCGTTGAGGAAGTCCAGGATATGGTAGAGAAGCAGATTTTGTCCACCGGAGCTTTTAATGTGGCGAAAAACTACATCATTTACCGCTATGAGCGTTCGCTCGTGCGTAAGGCAAACACGACCGATAACCGGATCCTTACCTTGATCGAGTGCAACAGCGAGGAGATCAAACAGGAAAATTCCAACAAAAATCCGACGGTAAACAGTGTACAGCGTGATTATATGGCGGGCGAAGTCAGCAAGGATATCACAAAAAGACTGTTGCTGCCGCCGGATATTGTGGAGGCAGACCGCCAGGGTATCATCCATTTCCATGATTCGGACTACTACGCGCAGCATATGCATAACTGCGATCTGGTCAATCTCGAGGATATGCTCCAGAACGGTACGGTCATCAGTGAGACACTGATCGAGAAGCCGCACAGCTTTTCCACGGCATGCAACATTGCGACCCAGATCATTGCGCAGGTCGCAAGTAACCAGTACGGCGGACAGAGTATTTCTCTGGCACATTTGGCGCCGTTTGTCAATGTTTCCAGAGAAAAGATCCGCAGGGAAGTGGCAGAGGAATCCAAACTGCTTCCGCAGGTTCCGTCAGAGGAAGTCATGAACGAGATCGTGGAGCGGCGTCTCAGAAAAGAGGTAAACCGTGGCGTTCAGACGATCCAGTATCAGGTCATTACGCTGATGACCACCAATGGACAGGCTCCGTTCCTTTCTATTTTCATGTATCTGAACGAGGCGAAAAATGAACAGGAAAAGAAGGATCTCGCGCTGATCATTGAGGAAATGTTAAAACAGCGTTATGAGGGCGTGAAGAATGAAAAAGGTGTCTGGATCACACCGGCATTTCCGAAGCTCTTATATGTGCTTGAGGATGACAATGTGACCGAAGGCACACCGTATTTTTATCTGACCGAGCTTGCCGCGAAGTGTACGGCAAAGCGTATGGTGCCGGATTACATCTCCGAGAAAAAGATGAAAGAGTTAAAGGAAGGCAACTGCTTCCCGGTTATGGGCTGCCGCAGTGCGTTAAGTGTCTGGAAAGACGAGAATGGAAAATACAAATTCTACGGACGTTTCAACCAGGGGGTTGTCACGATCAACCTTGTGGACGTGGCGTTATCCTCCGGCGGAGACGAGAAAAAGTTCTGGGAGATCTTTGACGAGCGTCTCGAACTCTGTTACCGCGCACTGATGTGCCGCCACAACCGCCTCAAGGGAACACTTTCCGATGCGGCTCCGATCCTCTGGCAGTACGGCGCGCTGGCGCGTCTGAAAAAGGGCGAGACGATCGATAAGTTGCTCTATGGCGGATACTCTACGATCTCCCTCGGATA
The DNA here is from genome assembly GCF_014297335.1 of Roseburia yibonii. Classification (NCBI taxonomy): domain Bacteria; kingdom Bacillati; phylum Bacillota; class Clostridia; order Lachnospirales; family Lachnospiraceae; genus Roseburia; species Roseburia yibonii. The sequence continues at coordinate 226,709 of NZ_JACOQH010000003.1, read as the reverse complement.
TGCGGGACTTTATGAATGCGTGCGCTATATGACTGGAAAATCACACACAGATCCGGAGGCGACTCCGTTTGCGCTTGCGGTCATGAAACACATGAACGACGCGTGTGACAAGTGGTGTGAGAAAACTAACATCGGATTTAGCATTTACGGTTCTCCGATCGAGAGTACGACCTATAAATTCGCGAAATGCTTACAGAAGCGTTTTGGCATCATCAAGGACGTGACGGACAAAAACTACATCACCAACAGCTACCATGTAAACGTAAAGGAAGAGATCGACGCGTTTTCCAAGCTGAAATTCGAGTCGCAGTTCCAGGCGCTTTCCACGGGTGGCGCGGTAAGCTATGTGGAAGTTCCGAATATGCAGGATAATATTCCGGCGGTACTCGATGTCATGAAGTTCATCTATGACAACATCATGTACGCGGAGCTGAATACCAAGAGCGATTACTGCCAGAAATGCGGTTATGACGGACAGATCCAGATCGTGACCGACGAGGATGGCAAGCTCGTATGGGAATGCCCGAACTGCGGAAACCGCGATGAGGATACGATGAATGTCGCGAGAAGAACCTGCGGCTATATCGGAACCCAGTTCTGGAATCAGGGCAGAACGCAGGAGATCAAAGAGCGCGTGATGCACTTATAAAATAGAAGTTATTCGCAAAAAAAAAGTGATAAATATAAAGAAAGTGCATGTATATGGCCGGATGCGATACATGCACTTTTTTATTTGGAAAGCCTTCTAAATTCCAGGGGAGGAACGCCGTACAGATTGGAAAATACTTTGGCGAACTTTCCCTGATTCTCATAGCCGACGCGGATGGCGATGTCGATCACTTTCATATTCGTGGATTCCAGTAATTCCGCGGCTTTTTCCATTCGTTTTTTTCGGAAATAGGAGAGGTAGCTGTTTCCGAGGATCCCCTTTTAAAACTGCTCTCGCTGATGCCGAACCGGTCCGCCATCTCTTTTGCGGTGAACCGTTTGGACAGGTCTTCTAAAATGAGATGTTCGGCTTCTTTTACAATAGCGATCTGCGATCTGGTAAAATAAGTTTCACACTCGCTTTTCATCGGAAATGCCATGACCTCATGGAGAAGCCGGACGGTCAGATAGCGCAGCGGGGAATGTCCATATCTTCCTTAGATGCCCAGGCTTTTAAGATGATACCGGAGATATTGTTGTCCATCTGCCGGAAGTAAATGCCCTTTTTCGAGCAGAATACACTGGCGATATCGTTTGGATCGATCCCTAAAAAAGGCAGGAAGTGATTGCCCTTTAATTCTTCTACCATCTGCAGATCGATAAACAGCTGGATGCCCTCGTAAAGTTTTCCGGGATAGTAGAAATCCTTATCCGGGGAAATGGTACTGATGCAGACCTGATTTTTTTTGACGATTGCGTAGCGGTTGTGCTCCAGGCTGACTTCGCATCTGCCGTTTACGCAAAAGTTCAGGTTCAGGATCCGGTCCGAGACAAGGATGTCTCCTTTTTCCCAGCTGCTCAGATAGATCTGGTTGAACAGCATACTGACGCCGGGCGCAAGCTTATAGCAATCCCGGGAAACAGCTATTTTATCCGGGAGATCAGGGATGAGATACGGCTTACCAACAGACTGTCATCAATGGGAATACTGACCGGAACACGGATTGAAGTGTGTCAGAATCATAAAAAGCAGCCGGTACTTTTGTTTGCCAGCGATACGCTCGTTGCGATCGGGCGTACGGAGTGCAGAAAAATTGTGATAGGCGGTGAGTGCAATGAGTAAATGTGATGCGTGCGGTTCCGGTAAAACCTGTAAATATCATGGAGAAAGTAAATTTTATCATCATAAGGATGACGGCACACCGGTCATTGCGCTGCTCGGACAGTCAAACTCCGGAAAATCTACCATTTTTAATCTCATAACGGATTCCCATCAGCATGTGGGAAACTGGCCGGAAAAGCGGATCTCATTCCTGTTATGGCGGATGCGTCGCAGTTAAAGAAAAGTCTTTACATGTTAGCGGATTTTGCGGGAACCAAAGTGCCTGCGATCCTTGTTTTAAACATGATGGATGTCATGATCGCATCCAAAACCGGAAAGCGGGCATACACAAAATTTGACCGGATCGCCTTATCACCGGTCAGAGGAAAGATCATCGCGATCGGGATCATACTTGGCGTGTTCTTTGCGGCGATGCTGTTTGCCGGGATCTTTGGCGGATTAGCCAGCGTCATAATAAAACTGTCAGCCGGGGGCGTACAAAGTCTGCTCGAGGGATGGCACGCGCCGGAGCTTCTCGTTTCACTGATCTGTGACGTTTTATTTAGCGTTGTTTATTTTGCGGTCATGATGGCTTCGTTTGTACTGGGCATCTCGCTTGGGTTTAATTTAATGGAAGAAACGGGCTATCTCGCGAGGATCTCCTTCCTGTTTGATCCTACCATGTCCAAAGTAGGTTTACAGGGAAAAACGATCATGCCTTTCTTTATGGGGCTTGGATGTACGATCGCCGGAACGACCGGAACCAGAGTCGTTGACAACTGGGGACAGCGTGTGCTTGCAATAACCGTGAGCTGGGCAGTTCCCTGCGGTGCCACGTTATCGGTCGTTTCGATGCTTGCGATGGCATTGTTTGGAAATACCGGAGGCTTTCTCGTTATCGTTTCCATTTTTGTTGTAATGATCATGGAACTGCCGCCGTATCATAAACCGAATGTCAGAAATACGCTTTATGTTACATTTGAGCGAACCGTTGACATTTTCATGCGGGCACTCAGAGTCATTACGATCGTGTCGGTGGTGTTCTTTGTTCTGACCTACGGATTTGGCGGCAGCGCGGAAACGAGTATTTTGTATCAACTCGGTGTCATCATAGAGCCGGTGACTCTTTTCTTCGGGATGAAGTGGGAGGCGTTTTTGGCATTCCTGGCATCTGCGATTTCTAAGAAATCGCTGCTCGGTGTGCTGAATACGTTATATGGCACCGGGGGAAGCATTGTAAGTTCGACGTTTGGCGCCAAGGCGGGCGGAGGCAGCAGCAGTGCCGTCGCGTCCCTTCTGAGCGATCATTTTACCAAAGTGCAGGGGCTGGCATTTATCTATGCAATCAGCTTTAACATGCCTTGTGTGAGCGCGCTTGCGGCGACTTCAAGAGAAACCCACTCGGTGAAGTGGACAGCAAAGATCGGCGTGTTCTATACCGTGCCGGCGTTACTCATTTCCTGTGTGGTATACCATATTGGATTGTTGATCTTTTAGGGAAAATTACACTCATGCCGGATCATGGGAGAGATCTCTTGTCCGGCATGAGTTGAAAAAAAGAAAAGTCAGATTTTGGAAGCATATAAAGGATTGGCTTCTCTGACCGAATACACTTCACACAATGCATCAAATGCATTTTTAATCGTTTTTGCATACTCCCAGCTGTTTTACAGCATTTTCAAACGCAAAAAACAGATCAATGTATTCTGTTAAATTTTTCGTCCATATTCTCTAATATCCTCCAATAGCAGTTCATTTTTACAGGTATCCATATTTACGATATCCACGCTGTAAAGTGTCGGCAGTTCTTCAATACTTTCAACCAGCCGGTCGAAATCGTCCACACCTGTTACAGCAATATCAATGTCACTGCGTTCTCTTGCGGTTCCCTTGGCTCTCGATCCGTATAAAATGATTTCTTTTGCATGAAAAGATTTACAGAGTTTTGCCACCTCTTCTATGACTTCTTCTGCCTTCACGAATATCATCTGCCTTTGTTTCATATTACCATTGCCGGGATGGAATAGCAATTTGTTATTTTTAATATTGACAAATGGGTTAGCCTATACTAACATAATGATATGAATAAAATATAAAAACATTCACAAGAGGAAACAACATGCCAACAAGGGTCTTTTCGGAAGAAGAAAAAGAAAATTTAAAAACACAGATGTTAGAAGCGGGTTTCCCACTGCTCGTGCAGTATGGGATGACACACACATCGATCTCCAGGATCACAAAAGCGGCGGGGATCGCGGTCGGAACGTTTTATAATTTCTGGAAGAGCAAAGAGGAGTATATGGCGGAGCTGATCCAGTATCATTCGAGGAAGTTCATGCCTGTACTGATCGGGGACGAGGCGCTAAGCGGGCAGCGTAAGCTCGGGCGGGAAGACGCGAGAAAATATCTGCACGCGGTCGTGGATGAAAAGGTCAGTATCTATCCGCATATGACACTGGAAGATGAGGCGAAGGTCTTCTACGGGACAAAGGCGTTTGCCCCGGATCTTGAGAAAGAAGGTGCCATAACCGCCGGACTTTTGAGTTATCTGGACAATGTGCGGAAGGATGTCAATCTCGGACTTATTGCCAATCTGTGCAAGGTATTGGTTATTACCGCGGAGTCGCGGGATGAGCTGCATGCGTCGGTGTATCAGGAGACGCTGGATGTGCAGATCGAAACGATCTTAAACCTGATTTTTGAAACGGAGGAAAAGAAATGAAGAAAATAAAAGAGACAGAAAAGGGATTTTACGGCTGTTACTGGCCGGTTGAGGGGAGCAGATGCGCGATCCTTGCAATGCTCGGGGATGACTGTGAGGATTATATGGCAAAATCAGCGGTGAAATGGCTGCAGAAGAAATTTCAGGTCAGTGTGCTGACATTAAGCCCGGCGCACAAAGATTACAGTCACCACAATCTGCCGGTGGAGAGGATCGGCGCGGCGATCACTTATTTAAAAGCACAGGGCATTGAGAAATTCGGTATCGCGGGAGCATCCACGACTGGGATGTATGCGCTGCTTGCGGCATCCTATTACCCGGAGATCACGCTGACGATCGCGATGACACCGGCGGACTTTGTGATGGAAGGCTTTTATCAGGGAAAACGCGACGGACAGACCGAGTGGCCGGGAGACGGCGAGTCAAGCGCTTCCTGGGAGGGAAAGCCGCTTCCGTATCTTCCTTATGCATACCGTCATCCGGAATATGGAAAGAAGATGAAAGAAGAAGCAAAAAAAGGCGGGGATCTCATAGCCTCCCGTGAAATTTTTGTGGCGTCTGAAAAAGCGCATCCGATCCGTGAGGAGGAATTTATAAAGATCGAGCGGATCAAAGGAAAGCTTCTTTTGATCGGTGCGGAGGATGATGTGTTATGGGAGACAGAAAAATACATAAAGAGAATGGAGAAACGTCTCGCCGAGCGGGAACACACCTGTGAAGTGGAAAGCTATATTTATGAGCATGCCACACATTTTGTTTTCCCGGAGGGAATGGTAAAGACGATACTTCCGGTCGGAGGAGATCTGCTCACGAGAGTATTTGCCGCAGGACGGAAATTCCCAAAGGAATGCAAAGCGGCGCGGATTGATATCGACTGCAGCGTCACACAGGCTGTGAATGCGTGGAAAACCGTATAATACAGGATAAGAAAAAGAGATAAGCAGGGGGAAGATATCATTATGTCAATCGTGATAGAGGATGCCGTAAAAAAATACGGCAGAGGAGAGAGTGAAATTTATGCCTTAAACCATGTCAGCCTTCAGATCGAAAGCGGTGAGGTATGTGTGATCTTAGGACCGTCCGGCTCCGGGAAAAGCACACTGCTTCATATGATCGGCGGGCTGGATCAGCTGGATTCCGGATCGGTCACTGTGGATGGTACAAAGATCACGGAGTTAGGCAAAAAGGCGCTGACCGAGTACCGCAGGGAAAAAGCGGGCGTGGTCTTTCAGTCCTACAACCTGATCGCGGAGTTAAATGTAAAGGAAAATATCCGTGTGGTCGCGGATATTTCAAAAGATCCGCTGGATCTGGACACGCTGATCGCAGAACTCGGACTCTCCCGCCACGCCACGCATTTCCCGGCAGAGTTGTCCGGCGGACAGCAGCAGAGATGCGCCATAGGCAGGGCGCTCGTCAAAAACCCGGATATTTTACTGTGTGATGAGCCGACCGGCGCGCTGGACTCCGTGTCAGCAGGAGAAGTCCTTGAGATTTTGGAAAAGATCAATGAAAAATATCATACAACGATCCTTATCATTACGCACAACGAAAATATGGCGGGGATGGCAGACCGCATCATACGGGTGCATGACGGAAAGATCGTAAGCAATGAAAAGAATAAAAAAGTTCGTGTAAAGGAGTTAAAGATCTGATGACTTTACAAAAGAAGATACAGAGAAGCGTGAAAAAAAATCTGTCTTTTTACCTGACAGGAAGCATACTGACGGCGATCACTGTGATGCTCTTAGTAGGCGCGGTCACGGTGAGCGGCTCGCTCTATCACTGTTTTGATGCCTATTTCGCAGAGACAAAGATCGAGGATGCGGAATTTGCCACACTGTCTGAAATCCCGGAAGACGAGATGGAACAGTTAAAAGAGCAGTATGATGTCACCATAGAAAAGCAGCAGTATCAGGATCTTTCCTATCAGGGCACCAGGCTGAGGCTCTTTGCCGAGACCGGAGAAATGGATCTGCCTACGGTGACCGAAGGGAGAAAGATAGAGGCGGAGGATGAGATCCTGCTCACTTACCGCTACGCAAAGGCAAACGGGATCGCAGTGGGCGACACGATGGAACTGGCGGGAAAGACATTTCGCGTGTGCGGACTCGGCATGAAACCGGACTACGCCATCATGCTGCGTGAATTTTCGGACAGTATACCGGACAAGGACGGCTTTGGGATCGGTATTTTAAGTAAGGAAGCGATAAAGAGCCTGGGCGCGGGCATGGAATACTATTCCGTCCGCTATGGAGACAAAGAAAAAGAAACTGCGTTTCGGACCGAAATCTATGAAAAATACGGTACCGTGGAGTATGTGGAGCGAAAAGCGAATACGAGGATCAGCCTGATCTATCAGGAGGCGGATGATCTGGTCGCCGAGTTTTCCCTGTACTGCCCGATCATTCTGGTCGTGGTGATCGCTGTGATCGCGATGGTTTTGGCAAGAATGGTGAAACGGGAGGGCAAAACGATCGGAACCCTGCTGGCGCTCGGTTATCGAAAAAAGGAACTGGTCCGGCATTATATGGTTTACGGCATGATACCGGCGTTTGCCGGGGACATCGTTGGAATCCTTCTTTGCATTCCGTTTTCCAGAGCGTTTTGCAGCTTTTATTTCGGAGACGCGGAGTACATTGATTATGTCGTGAAAATGCCGTGGAAATTTATCGGTATCGTGCTTTTGATCCCGATCGTGGTATACGGGCTGGTGTCCGATCTCGTGCTGCGCAGCGTGTTAAAACAGGAGATCGTTCCGCTGCTCAAAGGAATGCAGAAAGAAAAGACACCGAAGCTTTTAAACGGCAGCAGTGCGAAGCTCTCTTTGATCTATAACATCCGTTCGGTGGTCTTAAACGGTTTTCGCAGTATCACGCTTGTGGTCGGGATCGCGATCGCGACGCTCTGCATCGTACTTGGCGGCTCCTTTCAGGACGCGTATGACAACCTGCTCGAAGAAAAAGTGCCGTACGCCATGCTGGGCGGACAGTATGAGTATGGATTTACCTCCTACCAGACCGAAAATCCATATGGCGGCAACGCAGTGTTTGACGTGAGCTTCGGCGCGGCACAGGATGATTCCCGTTTTAACCTTATCGGATATGAAGAGGAAAATGACCTTGCGGATTTAAAGACCGAGGATGGCAAAGCATTAAATTATGGCGGCTACTATATGACGAGTTCCGCTGCAAAGCAGTACGGGATACGGGCGGGGGACACCTTTTCGTTCTATAATACCGTGACGATGAAAGAAAGCACGGTCGTGATAAGCGGTATCGTAAAAAATGATATTCTGTCGCTCATTTTAACAAGCAAGGAGAATGCCGCAGAGATCCTGGAACGACCGGTGGACGAATATAATGTCATTATAAGCAAAGAAAAGCTTACGATTCCGGCGGAACTGCTAAAGAAAGCATCCTCTCTGGATGACTACCGGGATATGGTAGAGAATTTATCGACGACCGCCGGCATTGTCTTAAAATTACTAAAGGTACTCGGCATGCTGATCGGCGTACTGATCGTGACCATGATATCCGGCATGATCGCGGAGGAAAGCAAAAGAAACATTTCGATGCTTATGGTGCTTGGTTACCGGGACAGGGAAGTGCAGAAATTTGTGCTTTCTTCCAATCATCTGCTGGTGCCGGTCGGCTTTGTGCTCGGTGTGCCGCTCGGTTATCTGACGGCGTACTCCATGATCCTCGCCTCGGCGAAATCTTCGGGTATGGTCATGAGCCTTCCGGTAAAGGGAACGACGCTTCTTGCAAGCCTTTTGTTCATTTTCGTCGCGTATGCGTTCGCGATGGCGGTCTCTGGGCAAAAATGCCGGAAAGTGGAGATGACGGAGAGCTTAAAGAGCATGTCGGAATAGTCGTTTTAAATGAGAAAAAAAGCCGTTTCTTGTTCCGCAAAAAGTACATGGAATATATTGTTTTGTCGGTTAAATGGGTATAGAATAAAAACATCGAATAAACAGTATATTTGATAGAATAGGAGAGAAAACAATATGTTTGGTTTTGGTCAGTTAATCGAGATCTTAAAGAAAGATCCGAAAAAAATCGTATTTACAGAGGGAACTGATCCCCGTATTTTAGAGGCAGCCTCCAGACTTCTTGCAAGCAACTTCCTGCAGCCGATCCTTGTCGGAGATCCGGATGAGGTATATACAACAGCGGCAGACAGCGGATTTAACATCCGTGGGGCAGAGATCATAAATCCGAAAAACTTCGACCGTTTTGATGAAATGGTAGAATTATTCTGTGAGCTCCGTAAATCCAAAGGAGTAACACCGGAGCAGGCGAGAGGAATCCTCTCACAGGCAAATTACTTCGGTACCATGTTGGTAAAGATGGGCATTGCGGACGCACTGCTCGGTGGAGCTACCTATTCCACAGCGGATACCGTAAGACCGGCGCTTCAGCTGATCAAGACAAAGCCGGGCAACACGATCGTGTCTTCCTGCTTTATCCTGGTTCGTCCGTCTGCGACAGGTGAGAACGAAGTCCTTGCAATGAGCGACTGCGCGATCAACATCCATCCGACCGAGGATGAACTCGTAGAGATCGCCGGAGAATCCGCAGCATGCGCGAAGATCTTCGGTATCGATCCTAAGGTTGCATTCTTAAGCTACTCTACCTTTGGTTCCGGAAAAGGTGAAGATGTAGACAAGATGCGCAATGCAGCAGCAAAGGCAAGAGCAAAATATCCGGATCTCCCGATCGAAGGCGAGATGCAGTTTGATGCAGCGGTTTCTCCGAGAGTTGCCCGCACCAAGTGCCCGGATTCTGTTGTTGCGGGACATGCAAATACATTTATCTTCCCGGATATCAACGCAGGAAATATTGGATACAAAATAGCGCAGCGTCTTGGTAACTTCGATGCATACGGCCCGATCCTTCTCGGACTTAACGCACCGATTAATGATCTGTCCCGCGGATGCAATGCTTCTGAAGTATATTCGATGGCGATCATTACCGCAGCTTTGGCATAATTTTTAAAAACAAAAGGCCACTTCGCATCGCTTGTGTGAAGCGGTCTTTTTTTCTATAATTTTTCATGTTTTGTAAATAATTTCGTAGATGAATTTATTTGGTTTGTGATATAATATGATATAAGTATTCCTTTAGGTTTTTAACGGAGACTGGTTATTATCCCCTGAACAATCAGGATTTATCATGAAAGTGGGTAATTATGAGATTTAAACGAGTAGATAAGAGTACGGTGAGATGTATTGTTTCACAGGATGAGATAGAAGAACGCGGTTTAAAGATCGAAGATCTGATAAAAAATGGCGATAAAGCGCAGGAATTTTTGAATGAAGTTGTGGATATGGCGGAGGAAGAGATCGGCTTTAAGATGACTTCAGGCATCCAGGCGGTGCAGGCGGCGTTTCTGCCGAATCATGATGTGGTGTTCACATTTTCAGACAAGGCGGAGAACATCGGCATGGATCGCGCACTGGATCATTTGAAAGACATGATGACAGAGGAAGGCTGGACGGATGCGGAGCGTGTGGACGAGATACGCGGCATGACCGGACAGAACCAGGCGGATGCTTTCGCAAAGCTGCTGCGCGAGATACAGGACAGACAGGAAGAGGAGCTGCAGGAGAGTGAGGCAGCAGACCGGAAAGATCCGTCTGCCGAAGCACAGAGCACCGCAGAGACAGCGGGGGCGCCGGAAGAAAAGAAACCGACGGATTACTGGATGGGCAATCACATGTTTATCGTGTTCTTTGGTTCGATGGATCATGCGGTTCGCTTTTGCAGACATTTTCCGGGATTTGCGTTCCGGCAGGAGAGCTTGTACAAAACAGATGACAGGGAATATGCGCTGATCCTTGATATCGAGGAGATTGGCAAAGAGGAGATGGCAGCGCTTTCCATCCAGGCATGTGAGTATGGCACGTCATTTTTGATCGGAGACGCCAGAGCGCGTGAGATCGAGGAGCATGCTGTTTGTATCCTTCCGAAACAGGCACTTTACCGGCTTTCGAATTTATAAAACAGACTTTATAGATTTGTTACAGATTTTATTTAGAAAGTTCACATTTTTTTCAAGGGAGAGACATAAGAAGTTCACAAATTGCAGATATTATATAAGCATCACTTGAGAAGAAATCAGTGATGAAGAAAACTTTTTCATAAACTCTCCCCCTTTATAAAAACCACCGACGCACACGGTGGTTTTTTTGTATTAGTGAAGATGGCGGAACCGCCATCTGACTAAATAAACTGATTGGTTGCGGCGTCATAGCAGTAGTCGATGTCGCCGAGTTTTTGTTCCAGTGCCGCGCGGTCAGCGCCGTGCGCATGGCAGAATTTGTCTAATGATGTATAGTGATCCCGGAGTTCTGTGTTCACAAAGCTCAGTAAGATGACCGGGTCTTTTGGTAATGTCTGTGGCATAGCAATCCTCCTTTTTTATAACTGAATGCCCCATGATTATAGAAAACAAGCTGTGAAATGTCAAGGCGTGGCGGAATCTGAACAGCATTGAAAGGTAAATTTATTTTACAGCCTGCCAATTTGCTTATTTCTACTTCTCCACCAGCTTCAGGCAGTCTCCAAAATGTCTCTGCAGTGACTTTAAGTCCATGATCATCACATAAAATACTCTGCCATTGTGCACTGAATCCACTATCCTGCCATGGTCGAGCACTGAAATATATGTGCCGTCTGCTTTTCGCATATGAAAGAAAATATAATCATTTGAGTGTCCTCCGTTAATCTGCGACCATATGCTTTTTTGACAGCTTTCCTGTTCATCCGGGCGTATCAGATTGCAGAAGCTCTTACCTGTATATGCAAGCAGCTCGTCCATATTTTTACAGCCTGTAAGCCGAAGCAACTCACTGTTTGCAAGCAGAATCTCATCATTTTCTTTATCTGCCTTGTAAACAATGAAAGCTCCCGGCATATTGTCAATAATATCCTTAACGGCAAATCCAAGCTTCGCACGGCTCTTTATACGCTCACCCTCACGGTATGCCATGCAGCCGTTCTTCCCATGCATTTTCACCCCATAAAGTGCCATATCCGCACACCGCATGAGCTGTGAACGGTCATCAGCCAAAACAGGATACTCCGCAAAGCCCAGTGAAATGGTAAATGTATGCGCTTCACCTTTACAATAAAATTTCCTAGTTTCTTCTGTAAACTTCTTAAGAAAAGGCTTAACCTCCACAACCGTGCAATCCGGCATGAAAATGCTAAACTCATCGCCCCCGTTTCTGCCGAGTATGGCATCCTTTGAAAAATATTGCTTCATGCTCTCTGCAAGCTTCTGCAGTGCACCATCACCTGCCGCATGTCCATACATATCGTTGACCAGCTTGAAATCGTCAATATCAAGCATTGCCATAACACAATGCTTTTGCGGATTCTGTCTCATATATTGCTCAACCTGCTCATCAAAGCCGTGCCTGTTGTAGATACCGGTCAGTGCATCAGTCACAGCAAGTCTCTTGAAATTCTTCCTGTTCTCATTGATTGAAATCAACGCTGCTGTAAGCCCTGCCAAAAGCAGGACTATAATTACACCTCCAATAAACATGTATATCAGGTAGTTATTATTGTAAAACCCACTCTTGGGTAAAAGCTCAAGCCTCCACTTGTCTTCATACACGTCAAAGTCATATATCACCGGATCGTTTAACTCTTCCTTTGAACCGTAAACCCACTCATACGTATCATCCCACGGCGAAGCACACTTCTGCAGACTGTACTTATATCCAAAATTGGAAAGAGCCTCTACAGAATCAGAAAAAATTTCCGGAACCTTCAGTATAACAATTGTGAAGCCCCAAAAGCTCTTTTTACCATTTTCATCCTCCAAATAAACCGGATTGCGCACTGCTATACCATATCCGCCCTGCTTCAGCTTCAATGGTCCCTGCATAATTACAGTGTCATTATCCCTCGCATAGCGCGAAATCTCTCCCCTGTCACTATCATTTATCAGATCAATCTTGCCGGATTCATTCACATCCTCTGGATATATTTCAGTCACAATTCCATTCGGTGCTATCTGTATACTCTGAATCGAATCGTCCATCATATTTGCTGCAATATCATAAAACCTATTTATATTTCCATCACCACTTATGACAACCTGCTTTAAGGTATCGGTAACTCCTATTCCCTCCATAAGCTCGCCATATATACGCTCCGTATATGTCATCGCATTGAGCTTTGCATTTGTCCTGTTCTGCTGTTCCTGACTCTCGCCGACTACATATATAGCGCCGATTAACGCACACATACCCAATATAAATACCACTGCCGGAACAATGAATCTCTTTTTTAGCTTTTTCATTTGTATCACTTCCTAAAATCAATGTCTATCTGTTCTATATGATTTTAATATTATAGCTCTACGATAAGAAAATGTCTATAAATTTGCGGACGGACATTTTGATGCACAGCCGGAAGTAGAGTGGAAAGGCGATTTTGTAGGTATTTTACATTCATTTATGGAATTTGAAAAAAGTATGGCAGTCACCATAAAGGGAATCCAGAATGTATCAAGGGAGGTTTCAAGTGCGGCAGAGCAGGTAGCTGCAAGCTCAAATGACCTTGCAGACGGTGCAACCAATCAGGCTGCGGTTGTAGAGGAACTGACAGCGACAGTTGCGGGAGTTTCAGAACAGGTGGAGCAGAATTCAGAGAGTGCCAAGAAAATCAGCGGAAGAGTGGATGAGCTTGGAGGTGCAATTTGGGAAAGCAATGGAAGGATGCAGGAGATGGTTGCATCTATGCATGAAATAAACGAAGCCTCTAAACAGATAGATCAGATTATATCAACTATTAATGAGATTGCATCACAGACCAACCTGCTTGTATTAAATGCTTCTATTGAGGCGGCAAGGGCAGGAGAGGCAGGAAAAGGCTTTGCGATTGTGGCAAATCAGGTAAATATGCTTGCCGATCAAAGTGCACAGGCTGCAAAGGAATCAGCTGCGCTTATAGAGACATCTGTGCAAGCTGTTGAAAAAGGCATGAATATTGCAGAGCAGACAGCCTCACAGCTTGAAGAAGTAGCAGAGAACTCTAAGGGGATTACAAAAGAGGTGGTTAATATAGCTGATACACTGGAGACCCAGACCAGTGAGATCAAGCAGATTAACGAAGGAATGGAGCAGATTAATGATGTTGTACAGACCAATTCAGCAACATCACAGGAGTGTGCGGCTGCGAGCCAGCAGATGAGCAGTGAATCAAAAAATTTCAAGTTTTGTGTAAACGTTTAAAACTGATATAAGATTTGTGAATAGTTACAAATGGGCAGAGCCGATTTTCCGGATTCTGCCCATATCTGCATTATACAGGAGTTTTTGGGCATGTCAATAAAACCTGCCTAAAACAAGCTGTTTTTACAGGTTGCGTCCGATTAGACGTTCTTCAAAATAGATTTCCAGCTGGGAATGGATCTGCCCCCAGTCCTGCCTGTGTCCGGTCCATTTTTTCGTGATATCCATAGTTGCCAGATACAGCATTTTTAAAAGGCTGTCATCTGACGGAAAAACGGTCTTGCTTTTGGTCACTTTCCGAAGCTGACGGTTGAATCCTTCAATGGCATTTGTGGTATAAATCAAACGTCTTACAGCTTCTGGATACTTGAAATAAGTGGACAGTGTTGCCCAGTTATCATGCCAGGATTTATAGATTTTTGGGTACTTGGAATCCCATTTATCCTTGAACAGTTCCAGTTCATTTAAAGCGGTTTCTTCCGTTGGAGCCGCATATACAAGCTTCAGATCAGCCATCAGTTTTTTGATGTCTTTGTATGAAACAAACTTCGTTGAATTACGGATCTGATGGATGATACACTGCTGAATCTCTGTTTTGGGATAAACAGCCTCGATTGCCTGTGGAAATCCATTTAAACCATCAACGCATGCAATCAGGATATCCTCAACGCCTCTGTTTTTTAATCCATTCATGATAGAAAGCCAGAACTTCGCACTTTCGTTTTCTCCAACATACATTCCAAGAACATCTTTTTTCCCATTCATATCGATACCAAGGGCAATGTAAACCGCACGTTTTACAATACGTCCTTCACTGCGGACATGATAATGGATTGCATCCATAAATACTACAGCATACACTTCTTCCAGAGGGCGTTCCTGCCATTCTTTTACAATCGGCAGGATTTTATCTGTGATCCTGCTGATTGTACTGTCAGAAATATCAATATCGTATAATTCACGCATGTGGGATTCAATGTCTCCGGTGGTCATTCCCTTGGCATACATGGAAAGTATTTTTTCTTCCATGTCCTGAGTTACGGTATTTTGATATTTTTTAATCAGCTGTGGTTCATAATCACCGTTACGATCCCTTGGAATCGCCACATCCATATCTCCATAACTGGTGTGCATGGTTTTGCTGGAATGTCCATTTCTACTATTGTCTGTTTCTTTGTTTCGATAGTCATACTTGGAATATCCTAATTCCTCATCCAGTTCTTCATCCAAAGCACCTTCCAAAAGGACAGACATCATGTCACGCATGATGCTGTTTACATCGGTGCCATCTTTGATGCTGATATCATTATTTTTCAGATAGTCACGCATCATTTCTCTCATTGCTGCTTTTTGTGGGCTGTCTTTTCTTCTTGCCATAAAAATAACCTCCAAACTGAGTAATTTTATCTTACATCAGTTTGGAGGTTTACACAAACTTTGGGATACTCCCGTGTTTTCCTCTTGGCAAGCCTCACCTTCTTTGCTAAAATTAAATCAGTTTAGAACTGCTTTATGCAGTTCCACTTTTATATCTTCTGTTTTCGTTAGTTGCCGTCCAAAGCTGGCTAACAATTCAGGAGATATATTTTTTGTAGTTTTTTTATTTCATTTTTCTTCAGGTAATAATATTCATAAAGCTGCTTTATGAAATCTGCTATCTGTTCCATCAGGTAATGATTCTTTTGTGCCTGTTCATTCCAACTGCATGCATGCTCTATATTCCCCTGCCAATGCTTCTGTCGGTTGAATCCCTGATTTTCTATTTTCCATCTGTTCCTTCCTGCTTTCACAATCCTGTTTTATTTTTTCTTCGCTCTGATTGATATACTCCTCCGAATTTTCAATTGGCTCTGATGCTATGCTGCATACAAAGCTGCTTCCAAAATATATTTTTGCCTCGAGCACACTTCTATGATACTTCATAAATTCATCTGCTTCCCCTCGGTTATAGCATCGGCTCAGATAATAATCATTCTTTTTCTGATATCCTTCATCTAGTTCTGTAGCATCCATGATGACTTGCCACTTTTTCAACACTCTGGCATCATTAAATGATTTTCTGCGGATCATGGAATAGGCAATATCTTTCTGTATTTTTTCCAACTCCAACGAATCCAGCCTCTCCAAAAATTCATTTTCCGTAACGCCATGGGGAAGATACTCTTTTCTGGATTCTCTCATGAAAGAATATAGATTCCCCACAACTTTTTCATCGTTAAACTGCCGTGTCATTTCCTGCATGCTTGAAATTCCGCCTATGCATTTATAATACAAAGTTCCAAGCATAGTCTTTACAGAATAGTCGATATAATTTTGGTTTCGAGGGTTCTTTACTTCACTAAATTTTTTAAATAATTCAGGGTAATATTTATTTTGAATCTTATTGCATTCAACAATCGGATTCTTTTCCTGTTTTCTCTTGGCTCTTTCCTGTTCTCTGCTCATTTTTCTTCCTTTGCGATAAAGTTTTTCTTTTATTTTACCTTATCGCAAAGAAATCAGCTTAAATTTTAGTATTATTAGTGAGAATTATTTTTACCTTTCAATGCTGGAATCTGAAAAAGGAAGTTGACTTTTCGGTGAGGATAAATTTATGATAGTAACAGAAAGGGGTTTTTTATATGACCAAGGAAGAAAAAGTAGAAAGATTTCAGGAGAAAAACAAACAGGCACAGCCGGGGCAGATCGTATGCGCGGGATCTTCGCTGATGGAGATGTTTCCGGTCGAGAAATTTGTAAAAGAGGAGTACCCGGATCTTTTGATCTATAACCGGGGGATTGGCGGTTTTATTACGGATGAACTCTTGGAACATCTGGACGTATGTATTCTGGATTTGAAACCGGTGAGACTTTTTATCAATATCGGGACGAATGATCTGAGTGATCCGGGGGTTACGATCGGACACCTGATGGATCATTATGATAAAGTACTAAGCATCGTGGAGGAAAAGCTGCCGGGGATAGAGATCTATCTGATGGCATATTATCCGGTGAATTATGAGGCTGCCACGGAGGAGATGAAGCCCTGCCTTAAAATCCGAACGAATGACAGGATCCGCAAAGCCAATGCGGCAGTAAAGGAACTGGCAAAGAAGCATCATGCGCGGTATATCGACATCAACGATCCGTTAAAGGACGCCGGGGGCAATTTGCGGGCGGAATATACAATAGAGGGAATGCATATCAAGGAAGAAGGGTATCGCGCCATTTTTCCTGCCTTTATGAAATATGTTTTAGAACCACGCTGGTAACAGAGGAAAAGGAGAAAACCGATGAAGACAGAAAAAGAAGACTTAACGGGACAAATGAATCTTTTTGAGATGCTTTCCGGGGACACCGATCAGACGGAACAGCCGGGACAGGATGAGACCCCGGAGGAAGAAAAAGAGCCGGAGACCGGAGATTTTTACCCGATCCACCGGAAAGCGGATGAGATGCATGTCGTGATGCACAAGATCTTTGAGGATATGCTGGAGAAAGAAAAGATCGTGGTGGCCTATATTGACTACAACGTGATCTATTATAAGGAAAAGGAAAAAGAGCCGCAGCTGATGCAGTATAAGGGCGCAAAGCTTGCGGTAGACCGCTATATGGAGATCGTGGAACGGCTGCGTGAGGATGAGATGTTGATCGAGGACGAGGGAGAACTGGTTCTTTGTGATGTGTAGATGAAAGACTCTGTGTGGGGAAAAGACTTTGACTGTCAGTGAGAATGATAGCCAAAGTCTTTTTTTTGTAATGGCAACGAGGAAAATGAAATGTCCAAACGGAACAAAAAGGGCGAAATGGGACAGACAAAAGCGTTTTGGTATGCTATGCTGTTAAAAGTTAGTACTGACTAATTTCTTTTACATAAGGAGGACATGAAAATGTCAACGCAAAAAAATGGAAAATTATTGCAGGGCAAGGATCTGATCTCAATCGGAATTTTTTCTGCGATCTATTTTGTACTTAATTTTATCTGCATGCTGCTCAGCGGACTGCATCCGGTCATCTGGATCTTAATGCCGGCGCTGATCGCACTGGTCACGGGAAACCCGTTTCTTTTAATGTGCGCAAAGGTACAGAAATTTGGCGCAGTGCTTTTGATGGGCATGGTGACCGGACTTTTGTATTTTGTGACCGGTCAGTTTACGGTTATTTTACTTGGCACCTTTTTAGCGGCGTGCCTGCTTGGAGAACTGATCCGTTTTCTTGGCGGATATAAGAGCTTTCTCTGGAACGCGGCGGCGTTTGCAGCATTTTCACTTGGAATGACAGGTTCCCCGCTTCCGATCTGGATCATGCGGGAGAGCTTTTTAACACAGATCAGCGAACAGGGAATGGCGGAGTCTTACGTTTCCACACTGCGGGCGCTCTCCTCACAGGGAATGCTGGTTGTGATGATCGTGGCGCCGGTGATCGCGGCGTTTGTGGGCGCGTGGATCGCAAACGGTATGTTCCACAAACATTTTAAGAAAGCGGGTATGGTTTGATCCATGGAGAAAAAAAGACGAGAGGGATTAAGGCTTGATCCGCGCGCCGGGCTGTTACTGCTGGCGCTTGCGAATGTCATCATGCTTGTGCAGGACGATCCTGCGATACAGATCGCATGGATCGGCTGCCTGACCGTGCTGTATCTGCTCTGTGGCAGGATAAAAAGCGGCTTTCAGTGGCTTTTTGTGTATCTGATGCTTTATGCGTTTCAGTGGATGGTGCTTCCGGCGGCGCCGAGAGTGGTCATTTCCTGCTTTTCGATTTTTATAAACTACGCAAGGCGGATGTACCCGTGTATGATGATCGGATGGCTGATCCTAAAGACGGTTTCCCTGCGCGAGTTTATCGTGGCGCTCCGCGCGCTTTACATTCCACAGACAGTCATTATACCGATTTCCGTGACACTGCGGTATTTCCCTGCGATCCGCGAGGAAAGCGGGTATATCCGGGATGCCATGAAATTAAAAAATCTGCATGGAGGCGAAAAAGTGGAAGCCTTTGTTGTGCCGCTTATGATGTCGGCGGTCAATACGGCGGAAGAGCTTGCGGCTGCGGCAGTGACGAGGGGCATCGAAAGTCCGGTAAAAAAGACGAGTACCGTCCAATTACATATCGGAGTGATGGACTGCATCTGCATTTTGGTGGCAGCGGGATTTTTGGTGGCAGCGCTTGCTGTCTGAGAGGAGGAAACGTATGATTACGATCGATCAGGTATCTTTTGCTTATGCGGAGGGAAAAAATTCACTGCGTGACGTAAGTTTGACGATCCATCCGGGAGAGTGCGTGCTTCTCTGCGGGGAAAGCGGCTGCGGCAAAACAACGGTCACCAAACTGATCAATGGGCTGATCCCGCATTTTACCGCGGACGGACAATTACAGGGCGACGTCACGGTTGCGGGTATGCCGGTGCGCGATACCGCGGTCTATGAACTGGCAAAAGAAGTCGGTTCGGTATTTCAGAATCCGAAAAGCCAGTTCTTCCATCTGGATACGGACAGTGAGCTGGAATTTGGACTGGAAAATGAAGGCGTCCCGCCGGAACAGATCAAATCCCGCGTCGAGACGACCGTCCGGCAGTTAAAAATAAAAAAGCTGATGCACCGGAATATTTTTTCGCTTTCGGGCGGAGAAAAGCAGCTTTTGGCGTTCGCAAGCGTGTATGCCATGAATCCGCAGATCTATACCTTAGATGAACCAACGGCAAATCTGGATGAAGAGGCGATTGAAAAACTGAGAAAGCAGCTGATCCGTCTGAAAGAAGAGGGAAAAACGGTTGTGATCGCAGAGCACCGGCTGTACTTTCTGGCGGATCTTGTGGATCGCGCGGTCTATATCCGGGATGGAAGGATTGAAAAAAGCTTTTCAAAGGCAGAATTTCTTGCCATGGAGGAAACGGAGCGGATCCGGCTGGGACTTAGAAAATTAAAAAGGACCACGTTAGATCTGGAAAAAGCCCGTGCCTATGAGGCGGGAAAAGGGCTCGGGATCTGCGGACTTGGTTGTGGCTACAAGGGTGAGCCGGATGTGATAAAGGATCTCTCGTTTACCGCGTATCCGGGTGAGGTGCTTGGGATCTCCGGGCACAACGGTGTCGGAAAGACAACACTGATCCGCTGTCTGTGCGGACTGATCCGGGAACAGAAAGGAAGTATCTCCCTGGAAGGGGATGTGTTAAAACGAAAGCAGAGACAGAAAAACTGCTTTTTAGTCATGCAGGATGTAAATCATCAGCTTTTTTCGGACAGTGTTTTTGGCGAGTGCGAACAGGCGGGAGCGTCGGATGAAGCAGGGATAAGAGAAGCGCTTGCGCAGTTTGATCTCGGTGATTACGAAGAAACGCATCCGATGGCATTGTCCGGCGGGCAGAAACAGCGACTTGCGGTGGCAACAGCGGTGCTTTCCGGAAAAAAGGTACTGATCTTTGACGAGCCGACGAGCGGACTGGACTACCGCCATATGAAGGAAGTCTGCGAGATGGTGCGAAATCTCGCGAAAGCGGGAAAGATCGTGCTTGTGGTGTCACATGACAGGGAATTCATGCAGGACGCGTGTGACAGGATATTGATGCTTGGAGAAAAGGAGGAAGAGGCATGAAAGAAGAAGGGTTCGGGCAGGCAAGAGGCATTCTGCTGGCGAAAAGCGACGGATGCAGTGTGTATCAGTTCCGCAACGAGACCGGTGACGGCACGATGACCTGCTATGAAGTGTTTCCGGGCGCGATGTTGAGCTTCAATGATTTTCATGTGAAATATTTTGATTCCGAATATGTGCCGGGCAGAAATATGTTTGTCATTGACCATTGCAGAGAGGGAAAAATGGAATATCTGGCAGTGGAAAATGCCTACGCCTATGTCGGAGCCGGGGACATTAAGATGGACCGCAGGCTCACGCATACCGGGCGTTTTGTATTCCCGTCGAGCCATTATCACGGGCTGACGATCGGCTTTGATATGGAGATCGCGGCGGCGGCGCTCGCGGAGGAAGTGAAGGATTTCCCGGTCGATCTCATAAAGCTGCAGGAGAAGTACTGTCCGGGGCGTTAT
The DNA here is from genome assembly GCF_014297335.1 of Roseburia yibonii. Taxonomy (NCBI): domain Bacteria; kingdom Bacillati; phylum Bacillota; class Clostridia; order Lachnospirales; family Lachnospiraceae; genus Roseburia; species Roseburia yibonii. The sequence continues at coordinate 205,965 of NZ_JACOQH010000003.1, read as the reverse complement.
CCGAATCTGATACACGAAAAAGGTGCCGCAGAGCATATTTTCGGGGAACTGTATCAGGTGCCGGAAAAGATCAGGATCCCTTATTTTAAGATCAAGATCATGGAGCTTCTGCTGTATCTGGACGCACTGGAACTGCCGAAGGAACAGGAAGAAAGACCCTATTACTATAAAACACAGGTAGAAAAGGTAAAAGCGATCCAGGCGTTTTTGGCGGAGCATATGGCGGAAAATTATACGCAGGAGGATCTCTCGGTGCGGTTTGAGATTCCGCTGACCGGAATGAAAAACTGCTTTAAATCCGTGTATGGGATGTCGATCGGCGCCTGGCTTACCGATTACCGCATGAACCGCGCGGCAGAATTTCTGCGGGCGGATCGTGAAAAGAGTGTTGCGGAGATCGCGGGACTGGTGGGCTATGACAGCGCCAGCAAATTCGCGATCGCGTTTCGGAAAATTATGGGAATGTCGCCGGTGGAATACCGCAGCGCCATTCGTTAGGAGGATAGGATATTATGAAAGAGAAGAAAGAGGGCTGGATGCGTACCCTGCTCGGGTATGCGGGCGGATATCGGAAGAAATTCGAACTCTCTATCGTTCTGTCGGTGATCAGCATCACGGCGGGACTGGTTCCGTTTTTCTGTATGTATCAGGTCATATGTAAATTTGTGGATGGAACCGTGACATCCGGGGCAATCCTTGGATGGTGCGGTGCGGCACTTTTTGCGTACTGCGTGAAAGTGTTATGTTTTGCCGGTTCCACGGCAGCGTCCCATCAGGTGGCATATCATGTACTTGAGGGACTCAGACTCAGAATGGCGGATCGCTTTTTACACGCGCCGCTCGGCGAAGTGCAGGCACATTCCATCGGTGAGATTAAAAACATCATGGTGGATAAGATCGAAGGGATCGAGCCACCGCTTGCGCATGTGGTTCCGGAAGGCGTGGGACATATCGTACTGCCGGTTGTGAGCATCCTTGCGCTTGCACTGATCGACTGGCGGATCGCGCTTGCGTCGCTTGTGACATTTCCGGCGGCGTTTGTGTGCATGGCACTGACCTTCAAGATCAGTGGAAAGAACTTTGATACCTATAACAATTCCAACACCTACATGAACAGCATGATCGTGGAGTATATTGAAGGAATTGAAGTAATAAAAGCGTTTGGACGCGCGGGTGTTTCCTATGAAAAATACGCGAAGGCGATCACGGATTACCGCACATTCGTCATCAAGTGGCTGTCCTCGACCTGGGTGACCATGAAACTTGCATTTGCGCTGTTCCCGGCGACGCTGATCGGAACGCTTCCGGTCAGCCTGGCACTGGCATCCGCAGGAACGATCACAGCATCACAGGCGGCACTCGCAGTCATGCTCTCCATTTCGATGGTGGGTTCTCTCGCAAAGCTGGAAGTGTTCGCGAATGAAACAAAGCAGATGCAGATGACGGTCGAAGAACTGGATTCCCTGCTTACGATGAAGAGCCTTCTGGAGCCGGAGAAACGCGCCAATATAACGAGCACGGATGTGGAATTAAAACAGGTGCGCTTCTCTTACAGCGGAAACACGGAGGAGGAAGTACTGCACGGCATCGACTTAAAGTTTCCGCAGGGCAGTTTCACGGCACTGGTCGGTCCGTCCGGCGGAGGAAAGTCAACGGTTGCAAAGCTGATCGCGCGGTTTTTCGATGTGACCGAAGGAAGCATTACGATCGGCGGAGTCAATATCAAGGATATGCCGCTCTCCCAGATCTCGGAAAATGTAAGCTTTGTTGCGCAGGACAACTTTTTGTTCCGCTGCTCCCTGCTTGAAAATATCCGCCTTGGCAATCCGAAAGCTACGGATGAGGAGGTAAAGGCGGCGGCAAGAGCGGCGCAGTGCGAGGAATTTATCTTAAAACTGCCGCAGGGCTATGATACCCCGGCGGGGGAGGCGGGAAAACGGCTGTCCGGCGGAGAAAAACAGAGGATCGCCATTGCCCGTATGATGTTAAAGAACGCGCCGATCGTTATCTTAGATGAAGCGACGGCATTTACCGATCCGGAGAATGAGGATAAGATCCAGCAGAGTATCGCGGCACTGACCAAGGGGAAGACGCTTCTTGTCATTGCGCACCGTCTCTCAACGATAAAGCAGGCGGACAATATCGTAGTCTTAAAGAATGGTGCGATTGTTGCGCACGGAACGCAGGAAGAGCTGCTTGAAAACTGCCCGCTCTATCAGGATATGTGGAAAGCGCATATCGGAGCAAAGGAATGGGCGGTATCGTCAGCCGGAAAGGAGGAAAAGGCATATGTTTAAGACAATAGGACGCATCATCAACTGGTGCGGGGAATTTAAAGGAAAGCTTTACATCGGGTTTATCTTTTCTTTCCTTTCCAATATTTTCGCGGCAATGCCTGTCATGGTCGCCGCGTATACGGTGGGAATGCTGATGGAGGCGGAAAAAGGAAGCGGCACGTTTGACCGCAAATGGATCGGATACAGTATCTTGATCATTTTAGGACTGGTTTTCTTCCGTTTCCTGTTTGATTACCTGCGGGCAAAATTTCAGGAAGCGATCGGTTATGAGCTGATAGCAAGAGACCGGCTTGCGGTCGGAGATGCCTTAAAGCGTGTATCCCTCGGATACTTTCAGCAGATGAACACCGGAAATATCTTAAGCTCGATCACAACAGGGCTCGGAACGCTGGAAACCATGGGAATCCGTATGATCAACAGCTTTATCGGCGGCTATCTGAATTTCCTTGTTGTATTTCTCTGCCTTTGCGTATTCAGTCCGGTTACCGCACTGATCGCGCTTGCGGCAGCAGCCGTATCCTTTGTTTTTTTGCTTGTGATCTCCTGGTACAGCACGAAAAACGCGCCGGTGGAGGCAAAGGCGAACCGCGATATGACAGGATCGATCCTGGAATACGCAAGAGGACTTTCGGTCGTAAAATCCTTCGGACAGAGCGGAGCGTCCATGCAGGCGCTTTCCGATGCGGTCGGTGACAGCAGACGGATCCACTTAAAGATCGAGTGGGGATTTATCCCGTCGAACAGCCTGCACCTTCTGGCATTGAAATGTGGTTCGGTCGGGCTTGCGCTGGCATCCTTTTTCATGACACTGAACGGACAGATGGATTTTTCTATGATGCTCATCTTTGTATTCTTTTCATTTGAGATCTTTGCGAGCGTGGAACCGATCAGCGACAGCGCCCATGTATTAAGTATCATCGAGGACGCGATGGATCAGCTGGATGCCCTGAAAAAAGAAAACTATATTGACAGCGACGGAAAGGACATTCCGTTAAACCATTATGACATTGCATTTGAACATGTAAACTTTGGCTATGACAGCAGAACGATCTTAAAGGATGTAAGCTTTCAGATACCGGAAAAGACTTCGACCGCGATCGTCGGACCGTCGGGTTCCGGAAAAACAACGATCTGCAGCCTGATCGCGCGTTTTTATGACGCAAACGGCGGAAACATCCGTATCGGCGGCCACAATATCAAAGAGCTGACCTGCGACAGTCTGCTCTCCAATATTTCCATGGTGTTCCAGAACGTGTATCTGTTTCATGACACGATACGCGCGAATATCTGTTTCGGAAAACCGGACGCAACGGAAGCGGAGATGATCGAAGCAGCGAAAAAAGCGTGCTGCCATGACTTTATCATGGAATTGCCGGATGGCTATGACACGGTGATCGGAGAGGGCGGCGATACGCTCTCCGGCGGACAGAAACAGCGTATTTCCATTGCGAGAGCCATGTTAAAGGACGCGCCGATCATCATCCTCGATGAGGCAACGGCAAGTATCGATCCGGAAAACGAGCATCTGATCCAGAATGCGGTGACGGAGCTGACAAGAGGAAAGACGATCATTACGATCGCGCACCGGCTTGCCACGATCGAGCAGGCAGATCAGATCCTGGTTGTGGATGACGGGCGGATCGCGGAGAGCGGTACGCATGAGGAACTGATCCGTCAGGACGGAAAATACAAGCAGTTTGTAGAGATCCGAAAGAAAGCGGAAGGCTGGAAGATCAGCTAAAAGAAGTGTAATACAAAAAAGAAGCCGGCACGGGAAAATTCCTGTGCCGGTTTCTTTAGTTATTGTGGCAATGGACATTCGCTGCAATAAGGGGATCAGCCGATATGCGCAGCTCCGATCGCGCGGATATCCATCGGATATACGTTCTCCTTGCCGACATACTGGGCAATGTAGTTTACATAATTTTCCATTTCCGCTTCCGGTACGATCGCTGCGATCACACCGGCAAATCCACCGCCGTGTACGCGGCACATACCGTCGTTGATCTTCTTTAAGAAAAGTTTGGTCAGTGCCAGTGTGCGCGTGATCTTCTGCTCATGGCAGTCCTGCATGGAGTAGCAGTTCTGGAGCAGTTCCCAGGAAGAATTGCCGGATTCGTCCATGAGGCGGAGCACATCGTCGTATTTTTTGTTTCGGATCGCTTCAGCTGCCTGTTCTACACGGGAAGTCTCTTCAAAGAAGTGGATCGCGCGCAGCAGGGCTCTGTCGTCTTCAATCTCGTTGCAGTGAGCGAGGAGATCGTCTAAAGTGGTCTCGTGCAGCAGTTCCTTGCCGAGTATCTTTGCGACTGCCTTCATCTCATCCGGGATCTCGGAATATTCACGGCTTAAGTCCGCATGATTTTTTCCGGTGTTTACGATGACGAGACGATAGCCGAACATTCCAAAGGAGAAATCCAGTTTCTGGTATTTTAAGTCGTTTCGATCCGCAAAATCAAAGAGTACCGGGCCGCCGACCGCGCATGCCATCTGATCCATCATGCCGGAGCTCTTATCCCAGTAAACATTTTCCGCGTACTGTCCGATCTTTGCGTAGTCGGTAAATGTCATTTTTTCATTGTTAAAGAAGTGGTTTACGATCGAGCAGACCAGCATCTCAAAGGAAGCGGAGGAGCTGACACCCGCAGCCGCAATTACGTTGGTGCTCACATAAGCGTCAAAGCCTGCGGTTTTAAAACCGTTTTTCTTTGCGCCTTCCATCATTCCGGCAACTAACGCAGGTGTTCCTGCCGGATAATTCTCACGGGTCAGTTTGGTGAGATCTACAACGATCTCATCGTAGCCTTCACTGGTGATGCGGATGATGTCAGAGTCGTTCGGGCATGCGGCACCGATCGTGTCGAGGTTGATGCTGCCGGCGATTACTTTTCCGCCGTTGTGGTCGGTGTGGTTTCCGATGATCTCGGTTCTTCCCGGGGAAGTAAAGTATTCTGCGTGATCGTGATGATAGATCTTTTCAAAATTGTCTGCGAGGCTCTCAAAACGTGCGCCGCATTTTTCGGTTTCTCCGTAAATCTCTTTTAATTTTGCCTGTTCCGGTAAATTCATATTATCGTCTCCTGTTCTTTTTATTTTTCTTTGATACCGTTTTTCGTTTCTGATCTTATTATAACGCGCAGATGAGAAAATACCTTGATAAATCTGTGATAAATAAGGAAAATATTGCGTTTCTTTGTGAGAATAGTGTATATTAAAGGTAATTTATTGCGTGAAAGGAGAGGAAAACGATGCAGATCGTCACCAACCAGTTTCAAAAGGAACTAAAAAAGCACGGCAGTGACCATTTTCCGTTTCTGGTCAGCTATGAGAAGCTCTCCGGGTACGAGCAGGGGTATTTTATGTGGCACTGGCATCCGGAGATTGAGATCACACTGGTCAGACAGGGAACGATGTGTTACAAGGTGAATGACCGGTGCTACCACTTAAAGACCGGGGATCTTTTGTTTGACAATTCCAATGTCCTTCATGCCGGGAGCATGGAGCAGAAGGAGGACTGCGATTATGTCTCGGTGACGTTTGATCCGAAGCTCATCTATGGATTTTTCCAGAGCACGATCTGTACGCGGTATGTGGAACCGGTGACGCAGGATTTTTCGCTGCCGGCGATCCACATTGATGGTTCGGCAGACTGGCACGGCAGATTCGCGGAGCTGATGCGCGAAGTCATTGCGCTTGATAAGGAGCGGCCGGAATATTATGAACTGGATATCACGATCCGTTTGCAGATGCTCTGGAAACTGCTGTTAGAGCACAGGAGGCCGGGCGAGGGGATCGCTTCCCATAACGCGACCGAGTATGAGCGGATCAAAAAGATCATTTCCTATATCGATCAGAATTATCAGGAACGGATCACGCTAAAGGATATCGCGGATCACATCCATCTGTGTGAGAGTGAGTGTACGAGACTGTTCCGGCGTTATATGAATGTCACGCTCTTTTCCTTTTTACAGGAGTACCGCATCGAGCGGAGTCTCGAATATCTAAACGGCGGGGAGACGATCAGTGACATTGCGGGAAAAGTGGGATTCGCGGATCCGAATTATTACTCCAAGGTGTTTGCGAAGATCAAGGGATGCAGCCCGAGGGAATACCGGAAGCGGCAGTGAAAAAAATGACTGGGGGAATCGGATAACTATACTTATATCAAAGAATTTTCCACCTCATGTCTTCTTTTGTCTACTGACAACGGAAGGCGGGAGGTTTTATAATAACTGCATAAGAAAAATTGTGAAGCATTGATAAGGAAAAGGATGGGATATATGATGTTACAGGCAATGGAAACTGGAAAAGTACACCTGCTGCCGGGGCTTTTCGCGGAGCGGGCAGAGGTAAACAGAGCGTATTTAATGGAACTGGAAAATCAGGGGCTTTTGCAGAATTTTTATCTGGAGGCAGGCATCATCATGCCGGGACTGCAGGTGGTGGAAGACCCGGAGACGGCGCTGCTGCACTGGGGCTGGGAAGCGCCGACCTGCCAGCTTCGCGGGCATTTTTTAGGACACTGGATGTCGGCGGCGGCAAAGCTTGTTGCGGCGACAGGGGATGTGGAATTAAAAGCAAAGCTCATAAAGATCGTGGATGAACTGGAAAAATGCCAGAAATTAAACGGCGGACAGTGGATCGGACCGATCCCGGAAAAATATTTCAAGAAGCTGGAGAGAGAAGAATACATCTGGTCGCCGCAGTATGTGATGCATAAGACATTGCTCGGACTGATGCATGCGTATCAGTACGCCGGGATCGAGCAGTCACTTGCGATCTTGGACGGGATCAGCGACTGGTATGTGGACTGGGTAAAGGATATGGAAGTAAAAAATCCGCACGCGGTGTACAGCGGCGAGGAAGGCGGCATGTTGGAGGTATGGGCGACGCTTTACGAACTGACCGGTGAGGAGAAATATCTTGCTCTGGCAAAAGCGTACGATCATCCGTCCATTTTCCGCAAGCTGGAAGAAGGAAAGGACGCGCTGACAAACTGCCATGCAAACGCCAGCATCCCGTGGGCGCATGGCGCGGCAAAAATGTATGAGATCACCGGGGATGACCGATGGAAAAAGTTGGCAGAGGATTTCTTCCGATTTGCGGTGACGGAGCGTGGAACCTACTGCACCGGCGGACAGAACGCGGGTGAATTCTGGGTGCCGCCAAAGATGCAGGGACATTTCCTGGGTGACCGCAATCAGGAATTCTGCACGGTCTACAATATGGTGCGTCTGGCGGACTATCTGTATCGTTTTACCGGAAAGGCAGAGTACGCCGATTATATCGAAAAAAATCTCTATAACGGATTTTTGGCGCAGCAGAACAAACATACCGGACTGCCGACGTATTTTCTGCCGCTTCGTGCCGGAGCGAAAAAGAAATGGGGAACAAAGACCAGGGATTTCTGGTGCTGCTACGGAACGATGGTGCAGGCACAGACGCTGTACCCGGAACTCTGCTGTTTTTCGGAGGAGGAGAAAGACCGGCTTGTGATCGGTCAGTATATTCCGTCCGAAGTGACCTGGGGAGAAGGGGAAAAACGCGTTACAGTCTCGCAGAGTGTGGATATGAAATCCTACAACGCGCAGGCATTTTTCGATGAAAAAGACGAGAGCCAGATGTCAAGATGGCTGCTCAAATTCACGGTGAAGGCGAACAGGCATTTTACACTGTCCTTACGCGTGCCGCGGTGGGTAAAGAGCGCACCGGAGGTGACGATAAACGGACAAAAACCGGAATCCGTGGAAATTACAGAGGGGTATCTGAATCTGGAGCGTGACTGGGCGGAGGATGAGATCACGGTCTATTTCCCGGCGGGACTTACGCTTGAAAATCTCCCGGATGCGCCGGAACTCGCGGCAGTGCTGGAAGGGCCGATCGTTCTGGCTTCACTGAGCGATGCCGACCGCGGACTTAAAATTACTGGAAAACCGGAGGATGCGATACAGCCGAGATATGAGCACACCTATGATGTATTCCCGTGGCAGCAGAGCACCTATCAGACGGTGGGACAGGCACAGAATGAAAAGCTGGTACCGCTCTATGATGTGACGGATGAATCGTATACGGTATACCACACGATATCGTAGCGCATTACCGGTAACGCCTGCGGTAATCCGTGGGCGTACACTGTTCAAACTTTTTAAAAACTTTCATAAAGTATTTTTCATCAGGGAAACCGCAGGAATATGCGGTTTCTTTTATGCTGAGGTCATAGTTGGAAAGCAGCTTTTTGGACGCCTCGATGCGCAGACGATTGGTATAGGAGACCAGAGAGAGCCCCATGTGCCGTTTAAATAGGGAGGAAAGATAATCAGCCTGATAACCGACGGCATCTGCCAGTTCTTCCACGAAAAAAGAGCGGCGGTAATTGGCGTGGATCCAGTCGCAGGCGGCAGGGATGACGGCGGGAATACCGGAAGAATTCTTTTTGTCTGAACTCTGCGGAGTGGAGGACAGTTCCATGAGCAGCAGGCTTGTGGTGTAGTCGAGCATGCGCGGCGCGTTTTTACATTCGTCCAGTGACAGATCGGTCAGGCGGCGAAAGAGCGAGAGGATCCTGCCCGGAGACACCAGCTTTCCGTATTCCGGGAAAAAGTAGGCGGAGTCCTGGCAGGAAAAAGTGTCAGCAACGGCACGAAACGGCGGAGCCGCGAAAAAATGCACCCAGAAATAGGAAAGGCTGCCGGTGGAAGCCCGGTGTCCGAAATGTTCTTCGCCCTCATGGAGAAAAATATAGTGATTTGGCGGTACGGTATACGGAATACCGTTTGCGGTAAGGTACAAGGTTCCCTCGGTGACAAGGATCAGCACGTTGATCGAAAGCGTGCGGCGCTGATGCAAAAAGCCGTCTCTGCTGATCAGCTGTCCGCATACATCACAGGAGAGCGGACGGTCTGTCGTTGAAGAAAAATACCGGATCGTGTGATCTGTCATTGCCATAAGAACCTCCCTAACCGCTTTGTTTTGAATCATCATATCACGGCAGGGATCGGATTTCAAGGAAGCGAAACAGCCCGGAGCCGACGAGGACGAGCAGGATGATCGCGGTGAAAAATAAAAAATGCAAAGCTGCGGGCGAAAATGTGAGAAACAGTTGAAGAAAATGCCCGAAACATAGTATAATATCTGTTTAGAAACAAACAGGAAAGAGGAAGATGGATGAGCATTTTTAAAAAGAAACTGACGGTAAATGAAGCCATAAACAAGGCGCATACATCACAAAACGCACTTTTGATCGACTGCAGGATCAAGGAGGAATACAGCCACGGACATGTTGCCGGAGCGATCAACATTCCGCTTGAGAAGATGACCGCAGACCGCGTGCTGCGAAGAATTCCGGATAAGGAAAAAGAGCTGTATATCATCGGAAGTTACAGCTATAAGCCGCAGAACGCAGTGAGAACCTTAAAAAAGATGGGTTACAAGCGTGCGGTATTTGGCGGATATATGGAAGAACATTACGGGGTACTGAAAAAGTAAAAAAGCGGGAGAGAGTCAGGATAAGAAAGAGATTATAAAAATGGGAAAAACATTAGTAGCATATTTCAGTGCAAGCGGAGTGACCGCAAAGGTTGCGGAAAAAGTGGCAAAGGCGGCAGAAGCGGATCTTTTTGAGATCAGGCCGGAAGTGCCTTACACCAAGGCAGACTTAAACTGGATGGACAAGCAGGCAAGAAGTACGGTAGAGATGAATGATCCGGCTTCCAGACCAAAGACGACCGGAACCGTCGAGAAGCTTGCGCCTTCGGTAGACGCGTCCGCGAAGTTCGTCTCCGAAAAGTTACTGAACCGCGCGACAGAGGCAGACATTGCCGGCTGGTTAAAGACGTGGATGTAGGGGAACGAACCAAAAAATAATCATTGCCAATCTAAAGAAAATATAGGTAAAGCTAAAAATAATATGGCATAACCTAAAAATTTTACCTTTCTTTTTGGCGGAGTATCGTATATGATAATAGCAGAGATGCAAAGAGGCATGAACATTGAAAAATGTGCATGTCTCTTTTTTCTTTTCAGAAAAGAGCGATTGGTTCAGACGAAAAGGAGGGAATGACATGGAAAAATTGGAAGGAAAGGTAGCGGTGATCACCGGCGCGTCCAAAGGCATCGGTGAGGGGATCGCGAAAGTATACGCAAAATATGGCGCCAAATGTGTTCTGGCTGCGCGTGGCCCAAAAGTTTTGGAGCTGGCAGAAGAGTTACGGAAACAGGGGTATGAAGCCATTGGCGTTCAGACAGATGTTTCCGATTTCCAAAGTGTGGAAAAGCTGGTTTGTACCGCGGAAGAAACTTACGGACCGGTGGATATCCTGGTCAATAATGCAGGGATCTGTGTATTGGAAGACTTTTTAAGCGCAGATTCGTTCGAGAACAGGGACAAACATTTTGATATTAATATAAAGGGCGTCTGGAATACGACAAAGGCAGTGCTCCCAAGCATGTTTAAAACGGGTGCTGGGGCGATCGTTATTATGAGTTCTGTGACGGGAGATATGGTTGCGGATCCCGGAGAGGTTGCCTACGCAACATCAAAGGCAGCACTGGTCGGATTTACCAAAGCGATGGCGCGGGAAGTAGCGGACAAAAAAATCCGCGTGAATGCAATCTGTCCCGGATATGTTTTAACACCGTTGGTGGAAGGCATGGCAAAACAGTCAGATCCGGAAGATCCAAAGCGTGCGATCCAGGAGATCGCGGATGCAGTTCCGCTCGGACGTCTGGCGGATCCGACCGAGATCGGAGAACTTGCGGCGTTTCTTGGAAGCAGTGAATCCAGTTATATTACGGGAGCGCAGATCGTAATCGATGGCGGAAGCACGTTACCGGAAACCACATCCATGGGACAGTAAGCCGGAGAAGATCCGGGAAAAGGTGGTGGGACAATGCAGTATGTTGGAATTTACGATAAAAACGGATATGTGGCAGAACAGATCAAAAGCATGAAGTTCTGGTCGGTCAGAAATGATTTTGAACTGACAGAGATCATCCATGATAAAAATGAAATATTTACATATCTGAACAGTCACCGCCCCAATATTTTTCTTCTGGTGGAAGAAAAAAACGAAGGATTCGCGTCAGAGCATTTAAAAGAGATCACCAGCCTGTTTCTTGGGGTGAAGGTCATATGGATCGGACATGAGAAGTCCTACGAGATTGTAAGAAAAATATTTCTTGCGGGAGCGTTTGATTACCTGATACAGCCGGTGGATGAAAAGATGTTAGAGGATTCGCTGATCCGTGTATATGATGTGATCGGGCTTGGATATGTGGTCAATGACCTTCAGATGAAAGTGGATGCCCTCATTGATAATATCTTTTTGGGCGGCGGACAGGAAGAGCTCATCATACAAAATATCATAGACCAGATTTACGAAGACTGGAAACAGGATGCGATCAACTGTCAGCTGATCGCGGATAAAGCGAAAAATCATATCTATGAGATCCTGATCGACCGAAAGCCGTGGCTGGAGAAATTTTTATATCGAAATGACTTTACCTATAAGTTTGGTTTCTCCCTTTTGCGGAAAGAAGAGATCATGAAAGACTGGGTGCGCTGCTTTAAAGAGGCAAGCAAAATGGTCGTGAAATATCAGATGATCGATGACAGGCTGGTTTATCGCATTGGAAAATATGTGGTGGTCCATGTGGATGAAAAACTTTCGCTGGAAAGTGTGGCAAAGGGAGTTTATCTGAATCCGAGCTATGTCAGTCATATTTTCAAAAAAGTGACAGGAATGAGCTTTACCGATTATATGACGGAAGTTAAGGTGGACCGCGCAAAGGTACTTTTAAGAGACAGCAAACTAAAGATTTACGATGTGGCGGCAACGGTTGGATATTCCAATTCAGAGTATTTTGCCAAGACATTCCGGAAAAAAACAGGGTATGCACCGGTCGTTTACCAGAAGATGCTGGCAGAACTATACGACCAGAATGAAAAATAAAAATAGCAGAAAAGGAGATAAGATCATGGGAAAATCAGTTTGTGAAGAAGCATTTAAATTATCAAAAGAAGAAGTATTTGACAAGTCGATGACTTACTGGAACAGCGGAAAGACAAAAGAGTGGCTGGATTTAAAGATCGATCTTCTGATCGGAAAAAGAGAAGGCTATTATTTCTGGGATATGGATGGCAAAAAGCTGATGGATGTCCATATCAATGGAGGAACCTACAGTCTCGGACATAGAAATCCTGAGGTTATCGAGGCACTGAAGGAAGCGACAGATTATGTGGATATCGGAAATCATCACTTCCCGTCACCGCTGAAAGCGATGCTTGCGGAAACGGTGATCAAAGCGTCACCGGAAGGTATGAAACATGTGATCTATGGCTCAAGTGGCGGAGAGATCGTGGATTTCGCTTTGAAATGCGCAAGGGCGGCGACCAAACGGAAAAAGATCGTGTGCATCCAGAATGCGTATCATGGGCATACCGGACTTGCGGTAGCGGCAGGAAATGACCGTTACTCCAAGATCTTTCTGGCGGACAAAGGACCGGATGAGTATATCAAGGTGCCGTTTAATGATGTCGCGGCGATGGAAGAAGCATTAAAAGGCGGGGATGTTGCGGCTGCCATTTTGGAGACGATCCCGGCAACCTACGGTTTCCTGATGCCGGAGGAGGGATATCTCCCGGCGGTCAAGGCATTGTGCGAAAAATACGGAACACTCTACATTGCGGATGAAGTACAGACCGGACTTATGAGAAGCGGTGAGATGTGGGCGATTACCAAATATGGAGTGACACCGGATATTATCGTGACCTCCAAAGGATTTTCCGGCGGCATTTATCCGATCTCCGCAGCAATCCTGAATGAGAAGGCATCTTACTGGATGACACAGGATGGCAGCGCCCACATGGCGACGTTCGGCGGGGCAGAGTTAGGCTGTGCATGCGCGCTCAAGGTATTTGAGATACTGAATCGTCCGGAAACCAAGAAAAATATTGATTTCATTTCGGATTATCTGAGAAAAGGACTGGATAAGATCCGTGAGGAAAACCCGGACATTTTTACCGGTATCCGCCAGTGCGGTACGATCATGGGACTGGAATTTGCGGGAAAAGAAGGCGCAATACCGGTTATGCAGCACTTGTATCAGAACGGAGTATGGGCGATCTATTCGCAGCTTGATCCGCATGTACTGCAGTTTAAGCCTGGAATTCTTGCAAGTAAGGAGTATTGCGATGAACTGCTTGAGAAAATGGAAAAGGGAATCAGGGAAGCAAGGGAAGATATTCTGGCACAGGCATAGGAGGATACGCGATGGCATTTGAAAATACAGAATTATTTGATCAGATCGCAACAGACGCATTGAAAAATTACGGATGGGAAGATACCGATGAATCAAAGTTGATCGTTCTTTCTGAAAATGCGACCTATATGGTGAAAAATAAAGAAACCGGAGAAAAGGACGGCGTGCTCCGCATCAGCCGTCCGGGTTATCACACATTGGAGGAACTGAATTCCGAGATGAAGTGGTTAAACCAGATCAATGAATATACACCGCTTATTGTCGCAAATCCGATCAAAGGATTAAACGGGGAAGACATTCAGGTGGTAAAAGGAAATGACGGAAGAAATTACTACTGCGTGATCTGTGAGTATCTTCCGGGAGATCCGCCGGATGAGAACAATGAAGCGCAGATGGTAAAGCAGTTTTCTTACCTAGGAGAGACGACGGCATATCTTCACCGCCAGACAGAGATCTGGAACGGAACGGCGAAGCTGGATCGGATGGAATGGAACTATGACACGATCATCGGTGATCATGCGGCATGGGGAAGATGGCAGGATTTTCCGGATATGACACCGAAAGCGCAGAGAATGCTGGAAGAAGTTGCGGTCATCATAAAAAAACGTTTGCAGCGATATGGCAAGACAGAAAATAATTACGGACTGATCCATGCGGATCTGCGGCTTGCCAATCTGCTGTTAGAAGGAGATCAGATAAAGGTCATTGATTTTGATGACTGTGGGTTTGGCTGGCATCTGCATGATCTGGCGTCTGCGCTCAGTTTTATGGAAGAAAAGCCGATCGTGCCAAAATTAGTAAATGCATGGCTGGATGGTTATCGTAAAGTACTGCCGTTTACAGATACCGATTTTGAAGAAATAGATACCTTTATCATGCTGCGGCGGCTTCAGCTGACCGCATGGCTGGCAAGTCATAAGGAATCCGGTCCGGTGGCAGAACTCAGTGTTGGCTGGATGGACGGGACGATCGAGCTGGCAGAACGTTATTTGCGGTTGTTTGGGTAGCAGGGGGATAAAACATAAAAGGAGGAATGTTTATGAGTGATGTTGTTATGACAGAAAAGAAAGCGGGCGTATTGTCCAAATCGATGAAACTCGTTTATGTTTACGCAATGGCGACAGGCGCAATTTTCACCTTTATGTGTTACTGGGATGGAATTTTTATGTCTTACACAGGACCGGCGACCTTCCTTGCGTTTGCGCTTATGACGCTTGCAGTTCTGCCTACGGCATTTGTCTATGCAGAGTATTCAACAATGCTGCCAAGTACGGGTTCCTGTCTGGTCTTTAATACGGTAGGCTTAAACAAGCATGCCGGTTTCTGGTCGGCGTGGCTTATCATGTGTGCCTGGATTGCGGTGCCGGCAGCCGGAGTGCTCGGAATCATAGACTGGCTGAATTATCAGTTTCATCTGAATCTGGTAGGAACAAAAGCAGTCATTGTAGGAGCTTTGGTCTTATGCGCATGGTGCGTGCTCAGTATGTATAAAAATGTGGTAGCAGGAAAAGTACAGTCCTTTATGCTGTTTGCCGGAATCGCGGGTATTTTGATCTGCTCCGTCATGTTTTTATGCAGCGGACACTGGAGCATTTCCAATTTCACAGACTTTTTTACCAGCAGTAATATGAAACAGTACGGCGGAAGCTTTGCTTCTACCGGAGTAGCCTGGATCGTCGGCTGTTCCTTTATGATCACACCGTATTTTGGTTTTGAGACAGTGCCGGCGATGGTCGAGGAAGGAGATTTCCCGATCAAAGACCAGAAAAAGGCAATTCTTGGTTCGGTACTTACCTGTGGCGCTATTTATACGATCTTTTATTTCTGTATGGCAGGTGTTATGCCATGGGGCGAAATGACCAACAACGGAGACTGTTCCCCGTTCATCACATTTAATGCGTTAAAGACATGTTTCGGTGATAAAATCGCATGGTTCGTTTTGGTTATGGGTATTGTCGGTGTTGTATTTCCGATCGGAACCTCTGTGCTGGGCTTCTGGTATTCAGGTGTCCGTATGATCTTTGCGATGGGACGTCAGAATTTCCTTCCAAAACAGTTTTCTTATACGAATAAGTACAATCAGCCGATATTGCCAAATATCCTGATACTTCTTGTCAGCATCGGTTTTATCGCAATGCAGTCCATTACCGCATTTTTTGATCTGATGGCATTTGCATGCGCGCTGTGTTATGTGATCACATCCATTTCTTCTCTGGTGGCAGATAAGAAGCATCCGGAGTGGGAAAGACCATATAAATGCGCGAAAGCGTTAAAAATCGCGTCCCTGATCATTATGGCGGTCATCGCGTTCTTCTGTACGATCGGTATCAAACGTACGACATGGATCGGATTTATCGGTTATATCGGTGTAGGCGCACTGCTGTGGTTATACATGATCTTCATCAAATGGCCGAAAGAAAAGGTATGGATGAAGACACCGGATGGTGAAAAAGAATTTTAGAGAGGGGAGTGGATGTATGATGAAAGAGTTAGAGATTATCATAAAGCCGGAAAAGCTGGAAAATTTAAAACGGATTCTGGACAGTGAAGGCGCCGGAGGCGTTATGATCTCCACAATTTTTGGCTACGGCAGACAAAAAGGTGTAAAACAGGTTTATACCAGAGATGACAATATCGGAGTAAATCTGCTTCCGAAATTGAGTGTCCGAACGGTTGTGACGGATGACATGGTAGATGGGATCATAAAGAAGGTGCTTTTGGAGTTAAATACCGGAAGCTTCGGCGACGGAAAGATCTTTGTGAAAGATATTGAAAATGCAGTGAAAATCCGTACCGGTGAGATGGGAGAAGAAGCATTGTAGGAGAGAAGTAAAAAGAAGAAATACCCTTGTTACTGACAAAACAGTAACGAGGGTATTTTTATGTTTAAAAGCGAAGCATTTATTCATTTATTATTCCAGTACCATCCGTTTTACACGGGCAAGCGCGTTCTGAACCGGTGGGATCGCAATGATGATCAGTGTGATACCGCCTTCGGTCAAAAGATAAGCGCCGTTGTAAACCAGTGAGTAGACCGGAGCGCTCATGTTATAGTCTGCGGCGTAAGCGCCGAAGAAAATAAGACCGGACAGGAAAGCAAAGAAATATCTGCCGAGTACACCTGCGATATAGCCGAGGATCAGACCGTGTTTCTTTTTATAGAAGAAACCGGAGATACCGAGCGCGCCAAAGGCTAGCGGATAATCCACAAGCATCTGCGGGATCGTGTAAAAGATCGGTTCTAAGACGAACTGGAGCAGACCATAGGCAACTGCGGCGGTAATGCCGACCTTCGGGCCGTACCAATAGCCGATCAGTACGATAAAAAGCATGGAAAGCAGTGTAACAGAACCGCCCATCGGCAGATCAAACAGTTTGATCATCGAGGTGACGATCGCAAGCGCCATAGCGGCGGCAGAGCATACAAGCTGCTTGGTCGTGATCCGTGCCGTCCGTTTTTCGGTTTTACGCATTAATAAAGATGCGATCAGTAAAACAGCGATAACCGCGATGACCAGAATCAGACCAACGGTCGTCAGTTTTACCGCGTCGTCGCCCCAGACATCGGTCGGGGCAGCAAAAAAGTTATTCATAAAAAAGCCTCCTTGGTATGTATTCATGTAATTTGCCAGGGAGGAGATCTGTTTGCTTCCTTACGCCGGTATTATCCGGTTCAAGTATTAAGGGTCGATATCTTGATATCTCTCAGCATAAGCACCCCCAGCAGATTATACGATTTTTAGCAGTAACTACAATAGCATCTTTTTGGTGGAACGTCAAGTAAAGAGCGGTTTTTCGCCCGCTTTTTTCGTAAGGTTTTAAAGGTGTGTTGGAAAATATTTCAAAAATTAAGTTGACAGATCGGCATAAATGACATATAGTTTGATAAGCAAATAGTTTGACAATCAAAATACTTGAAAAGCAAACAAATGCAAAAAAAGAAAGAGAAAGATAACAAAAAAGGAGAATACATATTATGTTAGAAAAATTAGCAGCAGTGATCAGAGAGCAGTTAAACTTAGAGGACGTTGAAATCACAGAAAAATCCAACTTCAAGGATGATCTTGGAGCAGATTCCCTGGACTTATTTGAACTGGTAATGTCTCTGGAAGAAGAATTCGGTGTTGAGATCCCGTCTGAAGATTTAGAGAAGATCGCAACCGTTGGTGATGTTGTAAATTACTTAAAAGAGCACGGTGTTGAGGAATAAAAAATGAAAACAAGAGTGACAGAACTTCTTGGAATCGAATATCCGGTCATTCAGGGAGGTATGGCGTGGGTGGCAGAACATAAACTCGCGGCAGCCGTTGCGGATGCCGGCGGACTTGGACTGATCGGCGCGGCAAGTGCTCCGCCGGAAGTCGTAAGAGAAGAGATCCGCAAGGCGAAGGAACTGACGGATAAGCCGTTTGGCGTCAATGTCATGCTGTTAAACCCGAATGCGGAGGAAGTGGCAAAGATCGTTGTGGAGGAAGGCGTGAAGGTCGTTACGACCGGCGCCGGAAACCCGGCAAAATTCATGAAGCTGTGGAAAGACAACGGTGTGAAAGTCATTCCGGTCGTTGCGAGCGTTGCCATGGCAAAGATGATGGAGCGCGCCGGCGCGGATGCGATCGTCGCGGAAGGCATGGAATCCGGCGGACATATCGGGGCACAGACCACAATGACATTAGTGCCGCAGGTTGTTGACGCAGTAAATATTCCGGTCGTTGCGGCAGGTGGTATCGCGGATGGCAGAGGATTTGCGGCAGCCCGCATGCTCGGCGCGGAAGCAGTCCAGATGGGAACCGCGTTTGTTGTCGCGAAAGAATCTATTGTACATGAAAACTACAAGCAGCGCGTGATCAAGGCGAGAGATATTGATTCGGAAGTCACCGGAGCTTCCACCGGACATCCGATCCGTGTACTGCGCAACAAGATGACCAGAGAATATCTGAAAAAAGAAGAAGAGGGAGCTTCTTTTGAGGAACTTGAGCTTCTGACCCTCGGTTCCCTGCGCAAGGCAGTGATGGAAGGAGATGTCGTGAACGGAAGTGTCATGGCAGGTCAGATCGCGGGTCTGATCCATGAGGAAAAGACCTGTAAGGAGATTATCGAAGGTATGATGAAGGAGGCCGAAGCGTTACTTGGCGCCAAGGCATAATGGCAAGGAGTAGATAAAATGGGAAAAACAGTATTTATGTTTCCGGGACAGGGTGCGCAGTATGTGGGCATGGGAAAAGAGTTTTACGATACGATCCCGGCGTGCAAAGAAGTTTATGAACTGGCATCCAAAGCATCCGGGCTGGATGTGGCGGCATTGTGTTTCGAGGAAAATGACAGATTAAATATTACAGAGTATACACAGATCGCCATGCTTGCTACGGAAGCGGCATTGTATACCGCGTTGAAAGAGGCAGGTAAGACCTGTGATGTGACAGCGGGATTAAGCCTTGGTGAGTACGGAGCGCTGATCGCGTCCGGAGCGTTTTCCATGGAAGATGCGTTTCGTGTGGTAAGAAAACGTGGAATCTACATGCAGGAGGCATATCCGACCGGCGGGGCAATGTCCGCGGTACTTGCGCTGGACGCAGAGACGATCGAAAAGATTTGTGAGGAGACCGAAGGGATCGTTTCCATCGCAAACTATAACTGCCCGGGACAGATCGTGATCACCGGAGAGAAAGAAGCAGTGGACGCGGCTGGCGAGCAGTTAAAAGAAGCCGGCGCAAAGCGTGTCGTGCCGCTTAAAGTAAGCGGACCGTTCCATTCCGCGCTTCTTTCCGGAGCAGGGGAAAAGCTTGGAGCAGAGTTAAAGGATGTCACGGTAAATGACATTGTGGTTCCGTACCTTGCAAATGTGACAGCAGATTATGTGAAGGATAAAAATGAGGTAAAACCTCTGCTGGAAAAACAGGTATCCTCCTCCGTACGCTGGCAGCAGACGATCGAGCGCCTGATCGCGGACGGCTGTGATGAATTTGTAGAGATCGGGCCGGGACATACACTCTCCGGTTTCATGAAAAAGATCGACCGTAACGTGAAGACCTGTAACATCGATAAAATGGAGGACTTTAAAGCCTATGTTGAGCAGTAAAAATGCGCTGGTCACCGGAGCATCCCGGGGGATCGGAAGAGCGATCGCCTTAGAGTTGGCAAAGCGGGGGGCATTTGTTATCGTGAATTATAACGGCTCGAAGGAGAAAGCGGAGGAGACAGTCGCAGAGATCAGAAAAAACGGCGGCGAAGCGGTTTCCTATGGATGCAATGTCTCCGATGATGCGGCGTGTGGGGAAATGATAAAGGCGCTCATCAAAGAGTACGGACATATCGACATCCTTGTCAACAATGCGGGCATCACAAGAGACAATCTGCTCATGAAGATGTCGGAACAGGAATTTTCAGATGTCATTGACACGAACTTAAAGGGAACGTTTCATACGATCAAACATCTTTCCCGTCAGTTCTTAAAGCAGAGAAGCGGCAGGATCATCAATATTTCTTCCGTTTCCGGGATCCTTGGCAATGCGGGGCAGGCGAATTACAGCGCGTCAAAAGCGGGCGTGATAGGACTGACCAAGAGCGTTGCGCGAGAACTGGCATCCCGTGGCATCACGGCAAACGCGATCGCACCGGGTGTGATCGCCACAGATATGACCGAAGTTTTAAGCGACGGCGTGAAGGAGTCCTTAAAGGAGCGCGTGCCGCTCGGACATATCGGGGCGCCGGAAGATATCGCGAAGGCAGTGGCATTTTTAGCATCCGATGATGCGGCGTATATCACGGGACAGGTGCTTGCGGTAGACGGCGGAATGTCGATGTAATGGAGCAGAATAGCAGGAAGGAAAGGAAGTTTTTATGAGCAGAAGAGTAGTAGTGACCGGCATGGGTGCGATCACCCCGATCGGTTTGAACATAGAGGAGTTTTGGGCTGGCGTCAAAGAAGGAAAGATCGGTTTTGACGAGATCACACATTTTGACACGACAGATTACAAATGCAAGCTTGCGGCAGAAGTAAAAGGATTTGATCCGAAGGAGTTTATGGATTTCCGTTCCGCAAAGCGTATGGAGCCGTTTTCCCAGTATGCAGTGGCTGCGACAAAGGAAGCGATCGAAGACGCAGGGCTTGATATGGAAAAGGAAGATCCGTACCGCGTGGGCTGCGCGATCGGCTCCGGTGTCGGAAGTTTGCAGGCGATCGAGCGGGAATACAAAAAACTGCTTGAAAAAGGACCATCCAGAGTAAATCCGCTTTTAGTTCCGATGATGATCTCCAACATGGCAGCAGGAAATGTTTCCATTCAGTTCGGACTCAAAGGAAAGAGCTTAAATGTGGTAACGGCGTGCGCGACCGGAACAAACTCCATCGGAGAAGCATTCCGTACGATCCAGTACGGGGATGCGGATGTGATGATGAGCGGTGGTACGGAAGGATCTGTAACACCGATCGGAATTGCGGGATTTACAGCGCTGACCGCATTATCCACAGAGACCGATAAGACAAAATGCTCACTTCCGTTTGATAAGAACCGCAGCGGTTTTGTCATGGGTGAAGGTGCGGCAGTAGTTGTTTTAGAGGAACTCGAGCATGCAAAGAAAAGAGGAGCAAAGATCTACGCGGAAGTGGTAGGTTACGGATGCAGCAGTGACGCATATCACATCACTTCCCCGGAAGAAGACGGATCCGGCGCTGCAAAGGCAATGGAAAACGCGGTTGCTGACGCAGGGATCGCGAAAGAAGAAATTACTTATATAAATGCGCACGGAACCGGAACACATCACAACGATCTGTTCGAGACACGCGCGATCAAAAAGGCGTTTGGGGAACACGCAAAGGACATCCATATCAATTCCACAAAATCCATGGTTGGACATCTGCTTGGGGCAGCAGGTGCGCTGGAATTTGTTACCTGCGTAAAAGAGTTAGAGGAAGGTTACATCCACAAAACGGTTGGTTATACGACACCGGATGAGGAGATCGATCTGGATTACTGCAAAGAGCCATACGAGGAAGATTTTACTTACGCACTCAGCAATTCCCTCGGATTTGGCGGTCATAACTCCAGTATTTTGTTAAAGAAATATCAGTAGGAAGTTTGGGAGAAGGTTTTAGATAGAGAAAGGAAGCATCCATATGTCCGTATTGACGACAAAGCAGATTATGGAAATCATTCCGCACAGACAGCCATTTCTTCTGATCGATACGATCGAAGAACTTGAGATCGGAACGCGTGCGGTCGGAAAAAAATGTGTCAGCTACAATGAGCCGTTTTTCGCAGGGCATTTTCCGGGGGAACCGGTGATGCCGGGCGTGCTCATTATCGAAGCACTTGCACAGACCGGAGCGGTCGCGATTTTAAGTGAAGAGGAAAACAGGGGAAAGACCGCGTATTTTGCGGGCATCAGCCAGGCAAAGTTCAAAAAGAAAGTGGTTCCTGGAGATGTGCTTACACTGGAAACTGAGATCATAAAACGAAAAGGACCAATCGGTGTCGGAAAGGCAGCGGCTTACGTCGATGGAAAACTTGCCGCTTCGGCAGAATTGGTATTTGCAATTAGTGGAGAATAAAATGGAGAGTTTGTTAGGAAAAATCAGACAGAAAAAGGAAATCAAAGCAGAATTAAAACAGGAAGCAAAGCCGGAAACCGTAGACTGTAAGGCGTGCGGGAAAAAGGTAGACCGCGCGGAAGCGATCAGACGGCTCTATGTATGCCCGGAGTGCGGCGGATATTTCCGTGTCAATGCCAAAAACCGTATCAAAATGGTGGCGGATACCGGAAGCTTTACCTCCTGGTTTGACGACATTGAAGGTGGAAATCCGCTCGGATTCCCGGGATATGAGGAAAAACTGCACGCAGTGCAGGAAAAAACGGGCTTAAAAGAAGGCGTTGTCATCGGAAAAGCCCAGATCTACGGGGAGGATACGGTGCTTGGTGTGGTAGATGCCAGATTTTTAATGGGAAGCATGGGTCATGTAGTTGGAGAAAAAATTGCGGCGGCAGTAGAGCGCGCGACGGAAGAAAAACTTCCGGTCATCTTATTCTGCTGTTCCGGTGGTGCCAGAATGCAGGAAGGTATCGTATCTTTGATGCAGATGGCGAAGACATCCGCAGCGTTAAAGAAACATTCAAAAGCCGGCCTTTTGTATATGCCGGTCTTAACGGATCCGACCACCGGCGGTATGACTGCCAGCTTTGCGATGCTTGGGGATATCATTTTAGCAGAGCCGAAAGCACTGATCGGTTTTGCCGGACCGCGTGTGATCGAGCAGACCATCGGACAGAAACTTCCGGCCGGATTCCAGCGTTCGGAGTTCCAGGTGGAGCATGGTTTTGTGGACCGCATCGTAGAAAGAAAAGACTTGAAGAAAACCTTATACGATATTTTAAAGCTGCATCATAAAAGAGAGGGCTTTGTCAATCTCGAAAAGAACGAACAGCTTTCCGCGGCTCCGAGCGAACTGATGCGTGAGCGTGCGGCGAAGACACCGCTTAAGGACGCCTGGGAAAAAGTAGAGATGGCGCGTAAAGTGAGCCGTATTTCTTCCGGGGAATACATCGAGGCAATCTTTGACGGATTTATGGAAATGCACGGAGACCGCTATTTCGGGGATGATCCGGCAATTCTCGGCGGTGTTGCCTATCTTGACGGACAGCCGGTTACCGTGATCGGTGTCCAGAAAGGAAAGGACTTAAAGGACTGCTTAAAGCACAATTATGGTATGCCGTCTCCGGAGGGCTACCGGAAAGCGCTGCGTCTGATGAAACAGGCAGAAAAATTCAACCGTCCGGTCATCACGTTTGTCAATACTTCCGGCGCGTTCTGTGGAATGGAAGCGGAGGAGCGTGGTCAGGCGGAAGCGATCGCCAGAAATCTGTATGAGATGTCTGCGTTAAAGGTACCGATCCTCTGTATGATGATCGGAGAAGGCGGAAGCGGTGGCGCGCTGGCATTGTCTGTCGGCAATGAAGTCTGGATGATGGAAAATGCGACTTATTCCGTGCTTTCGCCGGAAGGTTTTGCGTCGATCCTCTGGAAAGATTCCAAGCGCGCGAAAGAAGCTGCCGGTGTCATGAAGATCACAGCGCATGACTTGCATGAGCTTCACATCGTTGATAAAATTATTCCGGAATATGGAGGAGCAGACAGCAAGGCATTGGACTCCATTGCCCGCTATATGAAGGTAAACATCCGGGAATTTTTAGAAAGAGAATCCGGAAAGACCGGAGAAGAACTGGCAGAGGAAAGATACAGACGTTTCCGCGCCTTTTAACAACAGAGGAGACAAATCAATATGGCAATTAAAATATGTGGAACGGGAAGCTGTCTTCCCAGGCACTGTGTTTCCAATGATGATCTCAGCCGGATCATGGATACATCCGATGAATGGATCAGGAGCAGAACCGGGATAGAGACCCGCCATCTGGTTACGGAGGAGACGACAACGTTTCTTTCGACCGAGGCGGCAAAAAGCGCGCTTTCCGAGGCGAAGCTTGCACCGGAAGAGATCGATCTGATCCTGGCGGCAACGATCACGCCGGATCATGTGATCCCGTCGCTTGCCTGCGAGGTACAGCGGGAGCTTGGAGCGGTAAACGCGGTGGCATTCGATATCTGCGCCGCGTGTTCCGGATTTCTGTTTGCGTTAAATACGGCATATGCGTATTTAAAGAGCGGGCAGTACAAAAACGCGCTCGTGATCGGGGCGGAGACGCTTTCAAAGATCATGGACTGGGAAGACCGGTCAACCTGCGTTCTGTTCGGAGATGGAGCCGGAGCGGCGGTGATAAAAGAAGAACCTGGCGATGCGGGGATCAAAAGCCTTGTGCAGGGTTCTGACGGTGCGCGCGGCGAGGCACTCCTCTGCGATGGCAGACCGATCGTGAATCCTTATGTGGAACAGACAAAACCTGTACCGGCGTATGTACATATGGACGGGCAGGCAGTATATAAATTTGCGGTACGCACCGTACCGGATGTCATTTCCCGGGCAATCCGGGAGGCGGGAATCGAGCCGGATCAGGTAGATCATTTCGTCCTGCATCAGGCAAATATCCGTATTATTGAGTCGGTGGCAAAAAGACTGCACCAGCCGATTGAAAAATTTCCCGCAAATCTCCAAAAATGTGGTAATATATCAGCAGCAAGTGTGCCGATCCTTCTGGATGATCTGAACAAGAGCGGAAGGATAAAGAGGGGAGATACCATAGTCCTTGCGGGCTTTGGCGGAGGACTTACCTGGGGCGCTGCGGTACTTACCTGGTAGAGGAGAAAGATAAATGGGCAATAGAGAAGAAACACTGAGCAGATTGCTGGTATGGATCATGAAGGATATTATGGAGATTGAGTCAAAATCCTTAATAACCGGAGAATTCAAGGATATCACGACAAATGATATGCATGTGATCGAAGCCATCGGGATCGGGGAGCCCAAAAAGATGACGGAGATCGCCAGACAGTTGTCCATTACGACCGGGACGCTTACAAAGTCCATGAACGGTTTAGAAAAGAAGAGTTATGTAAACCGAAAACGAAGCGAAGAGGATAAACGTGTCGTGCAGATTTCCCTCACAGACAAAGGGGTGCGCGCTTATCATCACCATGAAAATTTTCATAAGATATTGATCGAGCGGGTGACACAGGGACTTTCCGAGGAGGAGATCCGTTTCCTCATCGACGTACTCGGTAAATTAAAGGATTCTTTCCAGATCAATTATAAGATCGGAGAGTTGATGAACGATATGTTTTCCTAAAGGAAACGTGTCGTGTGAGTTGTGGCAATAATTTTACAATATACAATACAATAATGAAGCAAGATGAGCGGCCTGAGTTGATGCAGACCGCTCATTTTGTCGGTCTTTGAGGAATTATTTATAATAATTTAATTTGTCCCAATAATCGGCGTGTGCTAAGATAAATATATAAAAGCATGGGACGGGAAGAAGCGGTAAAACATACGGTGGATACCTGCATCAGGGAAGGAATCCTGCGGGATTTCCTGTTAAAATACAGGGAGGAGGCCATAGCGATGTGTATCTTTGAATATGATGAGGAAGAGACCCTGCGCCAGCTGGGACAGCAGAGCTATGAGGAAGGCGTAGCAGCCGGGATCGAGCAGGGCAAGCTTGTTGGAGAGGAACAGGTGCGTATTCAGCTGATCTGCACAAAACTGAAAAAAGGGAAAAAACCGGAGGTGATCGCGGAGGAACTGGAAGAAGACTTTTCAAAAGTACAATCTATCTGTGAAGCAGCAGAGGCATTTGCGCCGGAGTATGACTGGAAAGCAGTATATGAAGCTTGCGTCCGGCAGAAAATAGGATAAGTGATAACTGGGAGAAGGAAAAAGATGGACAATGAGAGATTAGAGAAACAGTTTGATTTTTTCCGGGAGATCGACAAAGAAAAATTTATCGGAAGACAGACCTATCTCACCGATGGCGAGCGGAAGGAAAACGATGCGGAACATGCATGGCATATGGCGATCATGACCGTGTTGCTCGCGGAGTATGCCAATGAAAAAATAGATGTTTTAAAGACCGTTATGATGCTTTTGATCCATGATCTGGTCGAAATCGATGCGGGTGACACCTATGCTTATGATGAAGAGGGAAAAAAGACGCAGCGTGAGAGGGAGGAAAAAGCGGCAAAGCGCATTTTCGGCTTGCTTCCAGAAGAACAGGGCGAAAAACTGATGGCGCTGTGGGAAGAGTTTGAGGCATATGAGACGCCGGAAGCGAACTTTGCCCATACGATGGACAACATCCAGCCGGTCATGTTAAACGATGCCACAGACGGAAAGGCATGGCTGGAACATGGAGTGCATCTTTCCCAGATCCTTGGAAGAAACAAAAAGACGGCGGAAGGATCCGAAGAACTGTGGCAGTATGCCTATAAAAAAATGATCGCGCCAAATGCAGTGAAGGGACGGATCATCGAAGACTGAGAATGATTATTATAAACTGAAGTTTTTACCAACATAATCATATGGAATAATGCTGACAAAGAAGAAAGAAATAATAAAAAAAATCAGAAAAAACAAACAAAAACTGGTAGAAAAGCAGTTGCTATTTCGAAAAAAAACTAATAAAATAAAAATGTTGATGTATATAAATCAAAATTACATAAAGGAGATTAGAAAATATGAGCTACGTTGATGAAGTGCTCGAGAGAGTAAAAACAAAAAATGCGTCTGAACCGGAATTCCTTCAGGCTGTTGATGAAGTACTGGAATCTTTAAGACCGGTAATTGAAGCAAATGAGGAGAAATACCGCAAGGAAGCATTGTTAGAGAGACTGACAGAGCCGGACAGACAGTTCAAGTTCCGTGTGCCGTGGGTAGATGACAAGGGACAGGTTCAGGTGAACACCGGATACCGTGTACAGTTCAACAACTCCATTGGACCGTACAAGGGAGGTTTAAGACTTCATCCATCTGTAAATATTGGCATCATTAAATTCCTTGGATTTGAGCAGATCTTTAAAAACTCCCTGACCGGACTTCCGATCGGTGGTGGTAAAGGTGGTTCTGACTTCGATCCGAAGGGAAAATCTGACCGTGAAGTAATGGCATTCTGCCAGAGCTTTATGACAGAATTATGCAAATATATCGGAGCAGACGTTGACGTTCCTGCCGGAGATATCGGAACAGGTGCAAGAGAGATCGGCTACATGTTCGGACAGTACAAGAGAATCCGTGGAATGTATGAAGGCGTTCTGACCGGAAAGGGATTAAGCTACGGTGGATCCCTCGCTCGTACCGAAGCAACCGGATACGGACTTTTATACATGACAGAAGAATTATTAAAATGCCATGGCACAGACATCGCTGGAAAGACCATCGCTGTTTCCGGTGCCGGTAATGTTGCGATCTATGCGATCCAGAAAGCACAGCAGTTAGGCGGAAAGCCGGTTACCTGCTCTGATTCTACAGGCTGGATCTATGATCCGGAAGGAATCGACGTTGCATTATTAAAAGAAGTAAAAGAAGTAAAGAGAGCAAGACTTACTGAATACGCAGCTGCAAGACCAAGCGCACAGTATCATGAAGGCCGTGGCGTATGGAGCGTAAAATGCGATGTTGCTCTTCCGTGTGCAACACAGAACGAACTTGACATCGAAGACGCAAAACAGCTCGTTGCAAACGGATGCATGGCTGTATGCGAAGGTGCAAACATGCCGACAACCGAAGAAGCTACCAAATATCTTCAGGACAACAAGGTATTATTTGTTCCGGGTAAAGCTGCAAACGCAGGTGGTGTTGCTACATCCGCACTGGAAATGTCTCAGAACTCTGAGCGTTTAAGCTGGACCTTCGAAGAAGTAGATGCAAAATTAAAGGGCATCATGGTAAATATCTACCACAATATCGATGACGCTGCAAAACGTTATGGACAGGAAGGAAACTATGTTGCAGGTGCAAACATTGCCGGCTTCGAAAAAGTTGCTGATGCTATGCTGGCTCAGGGTGTTTGCTAATCTGTGAATACATAGCGAATTCGATTATAAGCGGAGAATGAGATTGACGTGCAAGACATTTTGAATTTCATATGATTTGTAAATAAGGGAAAGCACCTTGTAAACCATTTGTTTACAGGGTGCTTTCTGCATAGAGGACAAGAGTATAAAATTTAAAATTAGAAGCTGTAAAATTTCACGTTGAATTTTACAGCTTTCTTTCGTATAATGTATATAAATAAAGAAATTATATTAAGGAAAGGAAGTCGATTTTATGCCGAATATATTACCTGTATCAGATTTAAGAAATTATAATGAAGTACTGAAAAATTGTCAGATTGGAGAGCCTGTGTTTTTAACAAAAAATGGTAGAGGCAAGTTTGTGGTTATGGATATTGAGGATTATGAGCACGAGAGGGCTGAGAAAAAGCTGTTGATGAAGTTGCAGGAAGCAGAAGAAGCAGTTAAGGATGAAAGTGCCTGGATGAGTTTGGACGAACTGAAGAAATCTGTCGGGGTATAGCATATGATGAAATTACGGATTAACCCTATTGTGGTAGAGGACTTGAAGAATATTAAAGCGTATATTGCCGAAGACAGTGAAGAAATGGCAGTAAAAACCATTCAGGAGATATATGCTCGAATTGAGAACATACAGCAGTTTCCATATATGGGAGCGGATCTTGCTAAGAGGGTCAGCTTTCGGACGGATTATAAATATGTGATTTGTGGGAATTACGTTGTGCTGTATAAGATTGGAAAAGAGTATGTGGAGATTTACCGGGTGGTTAATCGGAATCAGGATATTACGAAGATATTCTAAAGAAAAAGCAAAATTTGAAAACTTTAGAGAGATTTTTTCGATAGTATCAGAAATTTTAGAAAGTGCAGAATAGTATATATTGGCAGTTTCATCTACATTTGATTAGATAATTTAATTGAAAAAATTGACAAATTATGAAAGATAGATAATAATAAAAAACTGACAGTTCCCTGAATTATGAGACTTTGATATTTACAAGCAAGTGCTATAGAATACATGGCAGCCATATAAAATAAAAATGAAAGGAATGTGTGGGAGAAACTCATGTTTTACCACACAGGGAATGATATGATACGGGAGTTTATGAAAAAATATTACAAGAAATTCAGAAATATTGCGTGTGCGCTGATGGTGGGAGTATCAGTCGTTGGAGTGGGAAATGTAGTATATGCGGATACAAGACCAGGAAGTTTAGACAATGCGATTGACGCTTTAAGAGAAGAAGGACTGTTGGATGAAGCTATTGCAAGTGGTGCTGTTTCGCAGGAGGCTGTAGCGAGGGAAGGATTGGCAGGAGGTGACACATCTACAACAACTAACACACCAGCAGAGGCACCTTCGGATTCAGGAGAAAGCGCATCATCTAGTACAACGGATACTTCTTCTGGAACGGTAACGACAGCACCGCCAAAACAGGAAAAGAAAAAGACCGAAGTAGTCATTACAGAATCGGAAGCATCGGGCAAATTTGTAACGACTACCGCAGTGGATCTGTATGATACAAACAAAAAGAGCAATAAGGTGTCTGCACTGGATGCAGGAACGATCGTGAGTATAACTGCAGAAACATCAAATGGTCTTTTCAAGACGGAAGATGGATATTACGTTGATAAGACAAAATGCGTAACGGTGGATGAATGGGAAGCTGGCTGGCAGGAGACAGAACGCACCGATGCGACCTGTACCGATGCTGGATCTGTTACATATAATAACGTTAACAATACAGAAATTACAAAAACAGATGAGATTCCGGCTCTTGGACATTCTTATGATGTGACGGATACAAAAGAGCCTACCTGCACAGAAAAAGGATCTACGACATATACCTGTGGCAGATGTGGCGATACTTATATTGAAGAAACAGACGCACTGGGACATCAGGAGGGAGACTGGACGATAGTGAAAGAACCTCGATTATTCAGTAAAGGCGAAAAAGTGATCAAGTGTACCGTGTGTGGTGAAGTACTTAAAACGGAAACCGTAGAGCAGACATGCCTGTTGCCTTTGCCGGTGGTCATTGCGATCGGTGTTGGGATTGTTGCAATTATCGCAGTTGTTGTATTAAAGAAAAAGAAAATTTGACAGGAAATAATCATCATGATCCTCAGCGTAAGCCGCAGAACAGACATCCCGAATTACTATTCCGAGTGGTTTTACAACCGGATAAAGGCTGGCTTTGTTTATGTCAGAAATCCGATGAATCCGCATCAGATCAGTAAAATAGACCTGTCGCCGGAGGTCGTGGACTGCATAGTGTTCTGGACGAAGAATCCGGAGCCGATGTTGGACAGGCTGGATGAACTGGCGGCATATCCGTACTATTTTCAGTTCACACTGACCGGATATGGAAAAGACATGGAGTGCGGCGTCCCGCACAAAAAAGAAAAAATGATCCCGGTGTTTCAGAGGCTGTCGGACAGGATCGGGAGCAGACGGGTGATCTGGCGGTATGACCCGATCCTGTTTACGGAAACTTATACGCCGGAGTATCATTTAAAAGCGTTTTCGCAGATCGCGGATGCGTTAAAGGGTTATACGCATAAGTGCGTGATCAGCTTTGTTGATATTTACGCGAAGAACAAAAAACAGATGGAAGAGCTCCATGCGTATGAATTAAAAGAGACGGATCTCATGGACTTTGCAGGAAAACTGAGTGAGATGGCAAAAAAGAACGGAATGACCGTGGCAAGCTGTGCGGAACATACAGATCTGACAGAATGCGGGATCGCGCCCGGCTGCTGTATCGAGAAAGCACTGGTCGAGGAACTTGCCGGTTATCCGATAAAAGCGGCAAAAGATAAAAATCAAAGACCCGCATGCGGCTGTGTGGAAAGCGTGGAAATCGGAACGTATGACACCTGTAAGAACGGCTGCAGATACTGTTACGCAAACGTGAGTAAAGAGCGTGTCCGCCAAAACTGTGAGAAGTATGATCCCAATGCGCCGCTACTCTGCGGGGTACTTAACGAAGAAGACAGGATTACGGAGCGGAAGGTAAAATCGTTAAAGGTAAGTCCGTCAAAAGAAGAACAGCTTAGTATCTTTGATCTGGAAAGATAACATAAAAAAATGCCCCGGGCAGATGAAAAATCAGCCTCCCGGGGCACATTTTATTTCTCCCTTGCCAGTTTCCGGTATTCCACCGGAAGGATCCCGGTGCTTTTGCGAAACAGTTCCGCAAAGCGGCTCGAGGTGGAATAACCGATCATCTCCGCGATCTGTCCCATGGAAAAATCCGTGTTGATCAACAGATGCTCCGCCTGACTCATCCGGCGCTGCTGGATATATTCCGTGATCGTACAGCCGGTCAGCTGCTTAAAGGATGATTTCAGCTTGGTCGTGCCCATGCAGGCGATCCTGGCGAGCCGGTCCAATGGAATCTCAAACGCATAATGGTCATTCAGATATGCGATGACATTTTCAAGCTGTGCCGTATCCTGTGCGGTCAGCTTTTTTTCTTTTCGGTGGGCGAGCTTCTTTTGTTCTTCGACTACAAGAGAAACCGCTTCCGCAACTTTGGC
Organism: Roseburia yibonii; assembly: GCF_014297335.1. Taxonomy (NCBI): domain Bacteria; kingdom Bacillati; phylum Bacillota; class Clostridia; order Lachnospirales; family Lachnospiraceae; genus Roseburia; species Roseburia yibonii. The sequence goes on along the minus strand of NZ_JACOQH010000003.1, from coordinate 174,411 downwards.
TTCATAGTAGAGACCGGCGGCGATCCCGCTGCCCCTGTAATTTTTCACTTCATAAAGTAACTTTGCCATGGCAGGAAAATCCATGGTCTGGTCAATTTCCTTAAAAGCGGTAAATGGGTTTACATAATCTCCCGGATACTGCTTTTTCATATAATCCTCATAGTAGGCGGGCATGATCTCGATCCCGATGGAACGGATGGGGATCCGCTTGTGGATCAGTGCTTTGTATGGTTCATAGCCGCCGATAAAAGTCTTGATGCAGCCGGCGGAAAGCCGCCGGTACGGAGAGAGCTCTTCTCCGGAGATCGATTCGTACTGCGTGATGCTAAGGCATTCCGGCATCGGAAATTCCAAAAAACAGTCTTCATAAAAAAGAAAATCATGGATCTTAATATCATAAAGATCTTTTTTGGCATAGATCCAGTAGGACCCCTCACCGACTTCCGGGGAAAGCGTCCAGCACTGCCCGACGGAGCGGACATTGGCAGATTCGTCTGCCGGAAGAAAATGATGGTCTGCCATAAGCGGCTCATAGCAGTCACTTAATATTTTGCTTTTCAAAAAGTAACCTCCTTGCAACGATGAGACGAACCTTTGCAACGAAAAGACGAAACTGCCAGTTTCGTATTGCGGTCCGCCTTTGAAATCAGTATCGTATAAGTGCGGTTAGCAGGAACTAATCACATATTAACAGAATGTGGGCAGATGGTCAATCGCCTGCGACAAGAGGAGGATATCTGATATGAGTAATCAAACAGCAAAGAGGGGACTTTCGGTCAAAGACCTGGTCACAATCGGTATTTTCACAGCGCTTATGCTGGTTTTTAGCATGGTGGGCGGGATCTTTTTCGCACCAAATCCGGTGCTCACCTTTTATATGCCGGTGGGGAGCGCAATACTGTGCGGACCTATCTATCTGTTACTGATCGCAAAAGTGAAAAAGCGTTTTGCGATAACGATTGTTGGCGCGCTGATCGGCATCATCTGGTTTGTGACCGGTATGCACTGGGCATTTGCGCTTGGAACGATCCTTATGGGGATCGTGGCGGATCTGGCTGCGGGGATCGGAGGATATGCCAGCCGGAAGATCAATGCGATCTCCTATATGCTCTACAGTCTCGGTGGAACCGGCTCCTATCTCGTCTTTTTTGCGGACCCGGACGGATGGGCAAAGACGATGCTTGGAAACGGAACGGAGCAGGGCTATATCGATACGATGCAGGCGACCGGAAACAGTGCCATTCTCGCAGTCATGCTGATCGGAACGCTGGCGGCGGCACTGATCAGCGCGGCAGTTGGCAGCAAAATGTTAAAAAAACAGTTTGAAAAAGCGGGTATCACGGCATGATCTGCAAAAACGGGAAAAAGAAGTTCCGGCTGGATCCGAGAACCAAGCTTTTTCTGATCCTGCTTTGTGTGCTGTCTTCCATGTCGGCACCGTCGCTTGCGTATCAGTTTGGGCTTGTGGTGCTTATCGCGCTGCTTGCGGCAGGCTTCGGCAAATGGGGCTATGCGGTGAAAGGTGTCATCGCCTATGCGCTGATCTGTTTTTTTACTGCGTGGATCATGCAGGAAATGACCGGGACGCTTCGGACAATGTTTGTGGCATTCCTTGGACTTTTACATAAGGTCTATGCCTGCGGTATGCTGGCAGGCGTGGTGCTTACCACGACAAAGGTCAGTGAATTTCTGTCGGCAATGAACCGGCTGCATGCACCGAAAAAACTGGTGATCCCGCTGGCGGTCATGCTGCGCTATCTGCCGACGGTCGGAGAGGACTGGCGGTATATTAAGGACGCCATGCGGATGCGGGACGTATTTCCGTCGGTCAGAGGATTTCTTACGGCTCCGGGCATGACGGTGGAATGCATTTATGTGCCGTTTATGATGGCGGCGTCGAAGGCGGCGGATGAACTCTCGATCGCAGCAGTCACACGGGGCATTGAAAATCCAAAGCCGCGCACCTGTCTGGTGCAGATCAGACTGGGGATCACGGATGCCGCCGCAGTGCTCTTGTTTTTGGGCTATTTTGCAGCGGGACTGTATCTGGGGAGGAGTATATGATGATAGAGATAAAATCCGTGTCACTGGATTATGGAGTGAAAGATCTGGATCTGACAATAAAAAAGGGAGAGTTTCTGCTGTTGTGCGGACGCAGCGGCTGTGGAAAAACAACAGTCACTCGTCTGATCAACGGCCTGATCCCGGAATTTTATCCGGCAGAGATGACAGGGAATGTACTCGTGGACGGAGAGCGTGTGCGGGATATGCCGATGTATCGGATCGCAGAGCGGGTCGGCTCGGTTTTTCAGAACCCGCGCACACAGTTTTTTAACGTGGACACAGACAGCGAGATTGCGTTTGGCATTGAAAACGAGGCGAGACCGCCGGAAGAATTGCGCGCGCGTGTGGAGCAGACGGGGAGAGAATTACAGATAGAAAAACTGCGCGGAAGAAATATTTTTGAACTTTCGGGCGGAGAAAAGCAAAAGATCGCGTTCGCGTCGGTGTATGCGATGAATCCGGAAATTTATCTGCTCGATGAGCCGTCCTCCAATCTGGATGTGGATACGATCGCGGAATTAAAACAGCATTTGCGCCTGATCAAGGCGCAGGGGAAGACTGTGATCGTGGCGGAACACAGGCTTTATTACCTGATGGATCTGGCAGACCGCATCGTATATCTGGAAAAAGGGCGGATCACCGGGATCTATACACCGGATGAGTTCCGGCAGATCCCGGACGAAACGAGAAAACAGATGGGGCTGCGCGCACTCGATCTCACAAAGGAAGTTCCTGTGTGTCCGCAAGATACGGACAGTGCAAAAAAAGAAAAGCCGGTGCTTGAGCTTCGGGAGGTATCCGTCTTTCGGAAAAAACAGCCGGTGCTTTCCGAAATCAGTTTTGCCGCAGCACGGGGAGAGGTCATAGCGGTCGTTGGTCACAATGGAGCCGGCAAGACGACATTCTCCCGGGCACTGTGTGGACTGCACAGGGAATGCGGCGGGACATTTTTCTGGGAGGGCGAGCCGCAGAATGCGAAAAAGAGACTTTCACTTTCCTATATGGTCATGCAGGATGTCAGTTACGAACTGTTTGCGGAGAGCGTGGAGGCGGAGTGCTCGTTTGGCATCAAAAATCCAGATCCGGCGTTGGTGGAACAGACGATGCAGGAGCTTGGTATCGCTCCGTTAAAAAAGCGGCATCCCAATACACTTTCCGGTGGTCAGAAACAGCGTGTGGCGGTCGCGGTCAGCATGATATGCAAAAAAGAACTTCTGGTGTTCGATGAACCGACCAGCGGACTGGATTATGACAGCATGGTACAGGTCGCGGGGCTTTTCGGCGCGCTTCGGGCGGCGGGAAAGCTCGTGTTTGTCGTGACGCATGATTATGAATTTGCCTGCCGCATCTGTACGCGGGTGCTGCATCTGGATCAGGGAAAACTTTTGGATGATCTTGCGGTAGAACCGGGAAATCTGGAAAAAATAAAGGAAATATTTTCCGTTACCGAAAAGGAAAAGAGGGGGGAGTAAAAATGAAACCGGAAAAGAAAAAAAGAGTGGCATTGCTCTTACACTGGGCGGGAAAAAACAGGATCTGGCTGTTTTTAGCCGTGTTTTTATCGTTTATCAGCGGACTTTGTACGATGGTGCCATACCTTGGGATCTATCGGCTGATGAATGCGGTATTTTCGCACAGCTGTACCAAAGAGCTCATCATGCGCGAGGCGGTCATGATCGCGGTGGCAGTGATCCTCCGCTTTGCGCTCTTCGGGCTTTCGGGCGTTGCCTCACACAAGGGCGCTTACGGCGCACTGTATAAGGTGCGGTGCATGGTTGCCGAGCATATGGCAAAGGTTCCGCTCGGGGCATTAAACGAGCGGAGTACCGGAGACATCAAGACCGTATTAAACGAGGACATAGAGAAGCTGGAGCTGTTTTTGGCGCACAGTCTGCCGGATCTGGTCTGCTATCTCGTAGGACCGGTCGTGATCTTTCTATATCTGATGAGTGTCAATGTGCCGCTCGCATTTATCTCGCTGATCCCGCTTGTGGCGGCGGTGGCTGTCATGGGGATCATGTTTCGCAACACCGATGAACTGATGGAGCGCGCAAACCATTCGATCACCTCGTTAAATTCGGTGATGATCGAATATATGAACGGCATGAAACTGATCAAAGCCTACGATATGGGCAGTGCGTCCTTCTGCAAATTTTCGGGTGCGGTGAATGAAGAAAATGCGGTCTGGAATGAGACTTCAAAGCGTATGGGGCCGCCGTTTGCGGCGTTTCTCGTGATCATCGAATGCGGTATGCTTTTTATGGTGCCGTTTGGCGGTATGTTTTTTTCAAAAGGTTCGATTACGGCGGGCGCGTTTTTGCTGTTTGTCTATGTCGGATCGATGTATCTGACCGAGATCCGGCCGCTGCAGGAGCTTGGCACAAATTTTGCGAATGTCTTAAATGCGGTGACAAAAACAGCGGAGATCTTAAATATTCCGGTCTATGAGGGCGGACTGGATTTTCCGAAAGAGCATGACATTGAGTTAAAGGATGTGTGCTTTTCCTATGAACCGGAGAGTGGAAAGCCGGAGGTACTAAGCCACTGCAACCTGAAGATCAAAGACGGGGAATGTGTTGTGCTTGTCGGGCGCTCCGGAGCCGGAAAAAGTACGGTTGTGGAGCTGATCTCCCGCTTTTATGATGTGCAGGGCGGAGCAGTTTTGATCGGCGGAAAAAATGTGAAAGAATTAAACTATGAACAGATCTTGCAAAATGTGGCGGTCGTCTTTCAGAAGACGTTTTTAACCAGGGAGAGCGTACTGGAAAATATCCGTATGGGCAGTGACGCGAGCCTGGCCGAGGTGCGCGCGGCGGCAAAGGAAGCCCAGATCGATGACTTTATCATGTCGCTTCCGGATGGCTATGATACGAAGGTGGGAAGCTTCGGTTCCCGGTTTTCGGGCGGAGAAAAGCAACGCATCGCGATCGCACGCGCCATCTTAAAAAACGCGCCGATTCTGATCTTGGATGAGGCGACCAGTGCGTCAGACCCGGAAAATCAGATGGAGATCGACCGGGCGATCCGAAATCTCTGCCGTGGAAAGACGGTCATTGTGGTCGCGCACCGGTTGAGCGCACTGAAAATGTGTGACCGCGTGGCGGTCGTCGAAGACCACACGATAAGCTGTGTCGGCACACATGACGAGGTAAGGGCGAACAATGCCTATTACCGCAAAGCGTGGGAAGATTATGAGACGGCGCGTAATATCACTTATCAGCGAAAAGGAGGAGACCGGGATGACAGATAAGAACGTGTTTAAAAAAAACAGAAATTTTTATATCGGGATCGCGGGAACTATGGTCGAAGGACTGCTTTCCGGCAGCCTGTTCCTGCTGCTTTATACAGTCATGCGGCTTTTGTGGAGCGGAACATTTGATCTTTCCCGGGCACTTAAAGTCACGGGACTTATCGCAGTGATCTTTTTCTTCCGCATCGTGATCTACAGCTTTGGCTATACCAGGGCGCAGATCGGAGGGGCGGCGGTCAGCAGGCAGATCCGTCTGTTTCTCGGTGATAAGATAAAGCGAATCCCGCTCTCCCGTTTTTCCAAAGGGCAGACCGGGGAGTATATCTCGGTGCTCACCAGTGATGTCAACAATTATGAAAAGATACTGACGCACAAGATTGGTGATCTGGCAAAGAATATTTCGCTCTCGCTCATGCTGATCGGTTTCGTGATGACGCTCTATGTTCCTGCGGGGCTTATCCTGCTTGCGGCGGATCTGCTGCTGATCCCGGCACTTTATCTGTCTTTTTACATGGTGCGCAAATATGGAAATGAGAAAAATGACATCTGTGCGGAAAATGTCAGCAGTATTGTGGAATATATTTCCGGGATCCAGACTTTCCGTGCATATGGGATCGGTGGAACCAAAAATAAAACGGTGACAAAGGCGATGAAGGATTTCTGCGACATCAGTTTCCTCTACGAGGCAAAGGTGCTGCCGATCGGGGCTGTCTGCGGGATCCTGATCTGGCTTGCCTGCCCGCTTATCATTTGGCTCGCATACACACCGTGGGCGGCGGGAACGTTAGATACGATATCCTATCTTCTGATCTGTATGCTTCCGATCTTCTGCGCAAAGATGGCAAACGCGATCTTTGTGGATCTGACCGGATATAAGAATCTGATGATCTCAAAGGGAAAGATAAAGAACGTGGCGGAAGAACCGGAGGAGACCGGTAGCAGGAAGCCGTTCCAGCCGGGGACGCATGAGATCACGTTCGATCATGTGGCATTTTCCTATGTGCCGGGAGAGCCGGTGCTTACGGATGTTTCCTTTACCGCGCCGGATCAGAAGCTTACGGCGATCGTCGGGGATTCCGGTTCCGGCAAATCCACGATCTTAAATCTGATCGCAAAATTCTACGAGGCAGGAGGCGGCACGATCCGGATCGGAGGCGAGTCCATTCTGTCTGCTGCGGCGGAACAGGTGCTCACCGGGATCTCAATGGTCGATCAGGAAGTCTTTCTGTTTGATGATACGGTGCGGGAAAATATCCGGCATGCCAGACCGGAGGCGACGGACGCGGAGATCGAAGCTGCGTGCAGGGCGGCAAATTGTGACGGTTTTATCCGTAAGATGGAAAAGGGCTATGACACGCCGGTCGGGGAAAACGGAAATCTGCTCTCCGGCGGGGAAAGACAGCGGCTTTCCATTGCGCGGGCGATCTTAAAGGACAGTCCGATCCTGCTTTTGGATGAAGCGACGGCTTCCCTTGATATTGAAAATGAGCTTGCGGTAAAACAGGCGATTGCAAATCTCTTAGCGCAGAAAAAGACGGTGGTCATGATCGCGCATACGCTGTCGATCGTAAAAAACGCGGATCAGATCCTGGTCGTATCGGAAGGCAGGATCGCGGAAGCCGGTACGCATGCGGAGCTGTTAGAAAAGAACGGCAAGTACGCGGCGATGTGGAACGCCGAGCAGAAAGCGCTCGGTTAAACAGTTTTTCATGCAGAAAGAGGCTGATATACGTCTTTGGGGAGACGTGTTCGTGTATTTGCTGCAGGACAATAAAAACGGGAATGTGAAATCTTTCACATTCCCGTTTGCTTTCGTATTCGCTTACTGTATTGCCGGTGCTGCCGCATCCGGGGTAACATCCGGTGTAGTGCTGTCTGAAGTCGCAGCGTCCGATGCTGTACCGTCCGGTGTCGCAACATCCGGTGTGGTACCGTCTGTGGTTTCGGCATCCGGTGTCATGCCATCGGTGTTATCTGCAGAGGAAGTATCCTCCGTTTCCGTCTCGGTCGTCTCCTCGGTATCTTCCGCGTTTGGATCAACATAAGTGATCTCATTGGAGCTGCGGAACACGGTATTGCTCGAGCCCATCTGATTTACCTGGATCGTGTCACCGTCAGAAATACTGTCGGCGGAGATGCGCAGCAGAGAACTTGAGATAAATGCCGTACTTACCTTTTCTCCGTTAATAAATACCTTACTCCACGGTGTGAAGTTGGAACCGCTGATGCAGATATCACCGGAGCTGTTGATCCAGGTGCGGTTTACTGAAACATCATCAATTCCCATCACAAGGTCTGTGGCAGGATATTTATCCTCGCCGCCGTAGCAGTAGCGGTCTCCGTAAAGAATGTCGTACTGCAGGTTCTCAAGACCGTCGCGGTAAGTGTCTGTTCCGGTAAGTCCCTGATCTAACTGGCTCTGTGTATAGGTAAACATGGTTCCTTCATGAATGCCCGCCTGGTTGGTGATGTTTGCGAGAAGCTGATAAGCAGTGATATCAGCGTCCTGCTTTGGCATACCGAAGTTATTCCAGATCGCGTATTTGGTCTTGAAGATGTCGCCGGACTTCATATCGGAATCCTCCAAGCCCATGGTCGGCAGATGATCGCCGAACAGTACGAGGATCGTTTTCTCATCGCGTTTGGAGAGCATGTCGGTCAGGTTTCCGATGAATTTATCTACTTCATGAATCTCGTTTACATAATATTCCCACTGATTGTTTGCTTCCTGTGTGTCAGCACCGGAAACGGTGATCTCAGGATCTGCAATGATCTTTTCGGTCGGGTAGTCGCCATGTCCCTGTACGGTGATCGTATAGACGAGATCCGCCTGATCCGGGGTGGCATCCATGGCCTTTTTGGTTTCATTGATCAGGATATTGTCGGTCGGCCAGTCACCGAGCGGTGTGTATTCCTGAATGTTCATCATTTCCTTGCTGGTAAAAGTATCAAAGCCCATCATGGAAAAGGCGTTGGCACGGCTGTAAAAGTTACCGCCGTTGTTGTGGACAACGTGTGTGCCGTAGCCGATCGAAGAAAGATCGGACGCGATGCTCTCGCAGTCAGTCTCTTTTAAAATCGTTTTATAAGGATATTCTCCGGTTCCAAAATACTGCATGCTCATACCGGTCAGAACTTCAAACTCGGTGTTTGCGGTTCCGGCGCCGACGACAGGAACGGTCAGATAACCGGAAGAATAGTTCTCATACAGATTCCGGAAATTCGGGATCGGATCTTCGGACAGCTGTAAGAAATTGACTTCCGTCGGATCGCAGAAAGACTCAAGCAGTACCACAACGATATTCGGCTGGTCATCGGAAGCAACGGTCGTCTCTCCCGCGTTTGCGGAAGAAGCAGTCAGCGTGTCAATGGTCTCTTCCTTGTAATCGTCCGGTTTGGTCATACCACGGCCGACAACGCTTGAAGAAAATCCGTATACAAAACCGTAGTTTTCATAGCCCTGCGCGATATTGGAAAAATAAGAAGCAAGGATGTTGGAATCCTGTGCAGCCTTGGTTGTGATCGGAAGCATAAATAAAAGTCCGACTACAAAAAGCGGGGCGAAAATACGGTGGTTATTGCCCTGGAACTTCGGACCGTGTACGCCAAGCCAGATGCAAATGGCAAAGAAAATCGCAACGATCGTCACAACGGTGATCGCCTCTGTCGCGGTAAAGTAGTTAGTGTTCTGCATGGCGAACAGATCGGAAAGGCATTTCAAGTCCGTGTAACCAAACGGTGTAACACGTTTGGAAAGAATGCATCCGTTGATCGTGCCGAGAAACAGCCAGAAACCGCTGATCAGTACACGGAACAGTGCTCTGTGCTTGAACAGGTAGACAAGTGACAGCGAAACAAAGATGATGAATGCATTGTAGAAATAAGCCAGTGTGTGTCCGCCTACAAAGCTGCATGCAGAGAAAAACGAACGTCTGGAAATGCATTCGATCACGAAGCACAGCAGACAGGATAAAATCCCATGAAAAAGAATCGAATAGCGGTTCATGAAAGCAACTGCCTTCACGACACGAGCGTTAGGTTCTCTCTTTGCACGCTTTTCCTGCAGAGTTTGTCTGAAATTCTGTAATTTAGAAAAAAAAGCCTTCAGTGTGCGCATATGAAACAATCCTCCCTTAGTGTTTGTATATGCAAAAATTAAAATTTCGTATTGAAAAAGTGCGAGCCATCAAACTCGCATATGAAAGAATAAAACTTCTTGTGGTAAAAATCAATCGTAAAGTTGGATAAAAATATTTTACTTTTCCTTTAAATTTATTTCAAAATGTATAAAAAATGTAAAATAAAAATAAAAAAGGCGTAAAAAACAGCGGCATGTGTATGAGTATAACATGGTTTTCTTAAGAAAAATGGAAGAATGTGTGAAAAATAGGTGAAAAAACAGAAGGAAAGTGATCCCTATAATATAAGGAAGAAACAGCAAAAGAATTGGCAAACGAAAGAAATTGTGATATTCTCTATATACAAGTGACCGGAACAGATTCCGGATAAACAGATGAGGGATGAACATGTTAGAATTAAAAGACGTTTGTTTTCAGGTAAATGAAGACGCAAAAGATAAAGAGATATTAAAAAATATCAATCTGAAACTGGATGACCGTTTTGTGGCGATCACCGGACCGAACGGAGGAGGTAAGTCCACACTGGCGCGTGTGATCGCCGGGATCGTGCGGCCGACCAGCGGAAAGATCTATCTGGACGGCGTGGATATCACCGATTATTCCATTACAGAGCGCGCAAAAGCAGGGATCAGCTTCGCGTTTCAGCAGCCGGTACGCTTTAAGGGGCTGACCGTCAAGGATCTGATCACGCTCGCCTCAGGTAAGGACATTTCCGTGGCAGAGGCCTGTTCTTATCTGTCCGAGGTGGGATTGTGTGCCAAGGACTACATTGACCGTGAAGTGAATGCGAGCCTTTCTGGCGGAGAGTTAAAGCGTATTGAGATCGCGATGGTGATCGCGCGCGGAACAAAGCTGTCTATTTTTGACGAGCCGGAGGCGGGGATCGATCTGTGGAGCTTCCAGAATCTGATCCAGGTATTCGAGCATATGCATGAAAAGATCAACGGCTCGATCCTTATCATTTCCCATCAGGAGCGCATCTTAAACATTGCGGACAGAATCGTGCTGATCGCGGACGGGGAAGTGCGAAAGGTCGGAACGAAAGAGGAAGTGCTTCCGGAGCTGCTTAAAACATCGGAGGCGTGCAGCACGCTGATGGATAAGATCGCGCGTTAGTGTGAGAGAAAAAAGAACGGACAGGTGAAAAAGATGGATAAGATAGAGAAAAATTTATTAGAGGAGATCGCGGATATCCATGAAGTGCCGGAAGGCGCGTATAATATCCGGGCAAACGGAAAACTGGAGAGCCGCAATACGACAGCGAATATCGATATCGTGACCAAGAAGGACAAGCCGGGCATTGACATCATCATCAAGCCGGGAACGGTGAATGAGAGTGTCCACATTCCGGTCATTTTAAGTGAAAGCGGATTAAAGGATCTTGTATACAACGATTTTTATATCGGGGAAGGCGCAGATGTTACGATCGTGGCGGGCTGCGGGATCCACAACTGCGGAGATCAGGCGTCCGAGCATGACGGCATCCACACCTTCTATATTGAAAAGGACGCAAAGGTACGCTATATCGAAAAGCATTACGGTGAGGGGGATGGAAAGGGCGACCGCATCTTAAATCCGACCACTGTTGTGCATATCGCGGAAGGCGGTTATATGGAGATGGAGACCGTGCAGATCAAGGGCGTAAGTTCCACCGTGCGTACGACCGAGGCGGATCTTTCAGACGGAGCATCCTTAGTGATCCATGAAAAGATCATGACACACGGAGAGCAGACGGCGGAGACGAATTTCACCGTGGATCTAAACGGCGTGGATTCGAGCGCGAACGTAATCTCACGTTCGGTTGCAAAAGAGCATTCCAAGCAGGTATTCAATTCACATATCAATGGAAATAACAAATGTTACGGACATACGGAATGTGACGCGATCATCATGGATGCCGGCAGAGTGGAAGCGATCCCGTCTCTGGCAGCAAACCATATTGACGCGAGCCTGATCCATGAGGCTGCGATCGGAAAGATCGCGGGAGATCAGCTGATCAAGCTGATGACGCTCGGACTGACGGAGAAGGAAGCCGAGGAGCAGATCGTAAACGGATTCTTAAAATAAAAACCGGCTTCACCAAACCGGTGAAGCCGCAGGAATGCGCAGATGGACGAAAGAGCTTTTCGCCTAGTCTGCGCGTTTTTCTTTTAAGATCGGAGTACGGCAGATTTGGATGAGCAGCGGAACGACCATGATAAACCAGGATACAGGTTCCGCAAGGATCACGCCGCGGTAGCCGAGTAGCGGGACAAAGATCAGGGCAAAGACGACTTTTCCGACCAGCTCGAGGCTGCTTGAGACGAGCGGAGTGATGTGGTCGCCGATTCCCTGCATGGCATTTCTGATCACGCAGATCAAAGCTGTCACAAAGTAAAAGAGCGTATCGAATCTGAGGTAGGCGACAGCATTTTTTATCACGACGGGGTTGCTGCTTCCGGTCACGAGGTAAATGAGATCCGGGGCGAAAAGCCAGGTCACGACGATAACGCCAAGGCACCAGATCCAGCTGTAGAGGACGGACTTTTTGATGCCTTCCTTGATGCGGCGGATCTCTCCGGCACCCAGATTCTGTCCGCAGAAAGTAGCCATTGTGGTACCGAATACGCTAAAGATCAGCATGAAAAGCTCGGAGATCTTTCTTGCCGCAGTGTGGGCAACGATGATATCGGTGCCGAGGGTGTTGATCGAGGTCTGCAAAGCAACGGTTCCGAGGTTTACGAGGGAACTCATAAATCCCATGGAAAGGCCGCAGCTGAGCAGATCTTTCGTCAGCTCACCGGAGATCCCATGAAAATCCTCCCGGTGCAGGCGCAGGATCTCGTAGCGTTTTATCATATAGAAAAAGCACGCGAGCATGGCGATGAGCTGGGAGATCACGGTTGCGACCGCGGCGCCCCGGACGCCCATGGCGAGCGGAAAAATGCACAGCAGATCTAAAAAAATGTTGAGGACAACAGATACCGCAAGGAAGATAAGCGGTGTGATGGAATCCCCGATCGCACGCAGCAGGGCGGAACAGACATTGTAGAGCATGGAAATGATAAGCCCTGCAAAAATGATCGAGATATAATTGCCGGAGAGGTCGATGACATCCGCAGGCGTGTTTAACAGCATAAGCAGCGGGTGCAGGAAGATCAGGGCAGCTGCGGTGATAAAAATGGCAATGGCGCATCCAAGTGATAGGGAGGCTGCGACACAGCGTTTTAAGCCCTTAAAATCCTGCGCGCCGAAGAACTGCGCGGCGATGACGGCAAAACCGTTGGTGAGTCCCTGTAAAAAGCCGATCAAAAGACTGCTCAGTGAACTGGTGGCACCCACAGCGGCGAGCGCGCTTTCACCGAGCGCGGAACCGACGATACGGGTATCAACGAGACTGTAGGTGAGCTGTAAAATACATCCGATCAGAACCGGAATCGCAAACGCGAAAAGAAGTTTGGTGATATTTCCCTTTGTCAGATCTTTCATCTTTCTATCCCTGCCTTATTTTACAAATTTGTTGATCGCTTCATCCAGGTCGTCCAAAACCTTCTGGTCACCGGTCTCAAGCGCGTCCACGACGCAGTGCCTGATATGGTCTTCCAGAATGATCTTTCCGATGTTGTTGATCGCGGAACGGACAGCGGCGATCTGGATCAGGACCTCGCTGCAGTCCCTGCCGTCCTCGATCATGGCCTTGATGGATTCCATATGCCCGATCGCGCGGGACATACGGTTTAAAACGGCCCTGGTATTTTCATGGTGGTGCGGATGCCCGTCCGCATGGGAATGCGGGTGTTCGTGTGTATGTTCCTCTGACATGGCAGGTTCCTCCTTTTTCTTTCGTATGACACGGTTATTCTGTGCAAATGGTAGCACATTTTTGCGAAAAAACCAATAAGAAATTGATTTCTTCGCGCGGTCATGTATATAATAAGTTTGTAAAAAAACAAGAGAAAAAGAAGGTATGTATCTATGTGGCTTACATATGCGTTTGGTTCTGCTTTTCTTGCGGGAATTACGGCAATTTTGGCGAAGGTTGGAATGGGAAAGACCGACTCGTCTCTGGCGACGGCAATCCGCACGATCGTGGTGGTGATCTTTTCCTGGCTCATGGTATTTTTAGTGGGTTCCCAGAATACGATCACGCAGATCGGGGCAAAATCATTGCTCTTTTTGGTGTTATCGGGACTTGCGACCGGGGCGTCGTGGCTCTGCTATTTCAGGGCGCTGCAGCTCGGTGATGTAAATAAGGTAACGCCGATCGATAAATCGAGCACGGTGCTTACGATGATCCTTGCGGTGATCATCCTGCATGAGGCACTGACAAGAAAGATGATCCTTGCGATGGTGCTCATTTTAGCCGGAACATTTCTTATGATCACAAAAAAAGAATCCACGGGAAAGAGTAAGAGCAAAAGCTGGTTTTTGTATGCGGTATTATCAGCGGTGTTCGCGAGCCTCACATCGATCCTTGCAAAGATCGGCATCACGGGCGTGGAGTCAAATCTCGGTACGGCGATTCGAACCTGCGTGGTACTTGTCATGGCATGGGTGGTCGTCTTTGTGACACACAAGCAGAATCAGTTTTCACAGATCACCTTTAAAAACGGTATTTTCATCTGCCTGTCCGGTATCGCAACCGGAGCATCGTGGATCTGCTACTACCGGGCACTGCAGCAGGGACCGGCAAGCATCATTGTGCCGATCGACAAATTGAGCATTGTTGTGACAGTCATTTTTTCCTCGGTATTTCTGCGGGAACATCTGTCGCCGAAAGCGTTTTTCGGACTGCTTGCGATCGTGGGTGGAACAATGCTTCTCATCTTATAATAATATAGAAGAAAACGAACAGGAGGATTTCGTATGTTTGGAAAAATAACAGATTATACACTGGAAGGTCAGAAACTGGTGATCCGCTTTGAGGAGCGCGAAGGCGTCATCGAGGCGGTGACCGATGAGATCATCAACGTGTTTAGTGGGTTTGAGACAAAAGAGCACCGCTCGAAAGCGATCGAGGGTGAAAAGCGAAAGAAAGTGAAGGCTCTGGTTTCGCGTGATGACGCCGGTATCGTCTTCACGACCGCAAAACTGGAGGTTCACATTGCGGATGGATTTAAAGTAGACATTTATGACGCGGATGGAAATCTGCTCTGCGCGGACTACCGTGGAAAGCGTGAATACACAAAGCAGGTCAGTGAGGAATTTTTGAAGCTGATCCGTGCGGAGGGACATGATGTCGTGGACGGGGACGGACTCGACTATAAGATCCAGATCGTAAAGAAAATGCAGGGAGACGAGAAATTCTACGGCCTTGGTGACAAACCGGGATTCTTGGATAAAAGACATTATGATTACGAGATGTGGAACTCGGATCTGCCGCAGGCGCATACCGACGCGTTTAAGGCGCTTTACAAATCGGTGCCGTTTTTTATCACACTGCGTGATACCTGCGTTTACGGACTGTTTTTTGACAATACCTTCAAGTCCTTCTTTAATATGGCAAAGGAAAGTGAGAACTATTGCTTTTTCGGTGCAAATGCCGGAAATCTCGATTACTACTTTATCGGCGGCGATACCATGCGCGGGGTAATAGAAAATTATACCTATCTGACCGGACGCACGCCTCTGCCGCAGCTCTGGACGCTCGGCTATCATCAGTCGCGCTGGGGATATGAGACGAAGGAGGAGATTCTGGATATCGCGAAAAAGTACCGTGAATACGGGATTCCGTGCGATACGATCCATTTTGATATTGACTATATGGATGGCTACCGTGTCTTTACCTGGGATGAGAAAAACTTCGGAAAACCGGGTGAGGTGATAGGGCAGATCGCGGAGATGGGATTTAAGACGGTGACGATCATCGATCCGGGTGTGAAGTTAGACCCTGGTTACGCAAAATATGACGAGGGGATCGCAGGCGACTATTTCGCAAAGACACCGGAAGGGGAAGTCTATGTGAATGCGGTCTGGCCGGGAGACGCGGTCTATCCGGATTTCGGCAAACCGGCGGTGCGCGCCTGGTGGGCGGACAACCAGAAATATCTGGTCGACCTTGGAGTGCGTGGTGTCTGGAATGATATGAATGAACCGGCAAGCTTTAACGGTGAACTGCCGCAGGATGTGGTATTTACCGATGAGGACCGCGAGATCACGCATGCGGAAATGCACAATATCTATGGACATCTGATGTCAAAGGCAACGTACGAAGGATTAAAGAAATGGGATCAGAAAAGACCGTTTGTGATCACACGCGCGTGCTATGCCGGATCCCAGAAATATACGACATTCTGGACCGGGGACAACCAGAGTCTCTGGGCGCATTTGCAGATGGCGATCCCGCAGCTGTGCAACATGGGATTGAGCGGATTGGCTTTCGTCGGAACCGATGTCGGAGGATTCGGCGCGGATACGACCGGTGAACTTTTAGCGCGCTGGGTGCAGGTCGGATGTTTCTCACCGCTGTTCCGTAACCACTGCGCGAAAGGCAATATTAATCAGGAGCCGTGGCTGTTTGGTGATGAAGTGCGTGAAATCTATAAAAAATATGTGGAACTGCGCTACCGCCTGCTTCCGTATCTCTATGATCTGTTCCGCGAGGAGGAGCAGACCGGAATGCCGGTGATGAGACCTCTGGTACTCCACTATGAAAAAGATCCGGAAACCTTTACAAAAAACGATGAATTTCTGTTTGGTGAAAGGATACTTGTAGCGCCGGTGACGGAACAGGGGGCGCACAAAAAGATGGTTTACCTGCCTGAGGGAGAATGGTATGATTATGATACCAGAGAAAAAATTTCCGGTGGAAAGTACTTCTTAAAAGAGGCACCGCTTTCCGTCTGCCCGATCTATGTGAAGGCGGGAACGGTTCTGCCGAATTATGAGCCGATGCATTATATCGGGGAGAAGGAACTGGATACCCTGGTGCTTGATGTTTATCCGGGCGATGGAAGTTATGTAAACTATCAGGACAATGGAGAGGATTTTGCTTACCGTGATGGCGCGTATAATCTGTACCGCTTTACGCAAAGCGGCGGGAAGCTTACGATCGAACTGATCCATGACGGCTATGAGAAAAAGTACCGTCAGTTTGTGATCCGTTCCGGCGGACGGGAGCAGACCGTTTCTTTTACCGGAGAAGCGTTAAAGGTAAAACTTTAAACCGGAACAAAAGGGAGGAGTTCTATGAAAAGAGCGATTGTACTTGCGGGTGGCGGAACCAAGGGTTCCTATGAGGTCGGTGTCTGGCGCGCGCTCAACGAGCTCGGGATCGATTATCAGATCGTGACCGGGACTTCGATCGGATCGATCAACGGCGTGTTCATGGCTTCCGGCGAATACGAACGGGCGTATACCCTCTGGGATACGATCCGCATGGAAAATATGATGGAGGATGGCATCAACCTGACGGAGACGTTAGAGGGGATGCTGGAGCAAAAGGATGCCATCCGCCCGTTTTTAAAGAAATACATGAAAAACAAAGGCGCGGATATCTCTCCGTTCAACGCTTTTATCGAGACGATGGTGGATGAGGAAAAACTGCGGCAGTCTGAGATTGATTTCGGACTGGTCACGACACAGTTTCCGTCGTTAAAGGGCGTGGAACTGGAAAAGCGGGAGATCCCGCAGGGGATGCTAAAGGATTATCTGCTGGCGTCATCCGCGATCTTTCCGCTTTTCCCGATGCATAAGATCGGAGAGGAGACCTATCTGGACGGCTGCTATTACGACAATCTCCCGATCGATTTTGCGATACGGCTGGGGGCGGAGGAAGTGATCGCTGTCGATTTGAGGACGGAGCCGGTGCATCCAAACTATGCAAAGCGCCCGTACGTCACTTATATCCGGCCGACGCGTTCCCTCGGAACCATGATGAATTTTGACCACGGTCTGCTCATGGACAATATGGAGATGGGCTATCAGGATGCCATGAAAAAGTTCGGCAGGTACGGGGGCTTCCTCTATACATTTTCCGATACGGATCTTTCCGGCTGGGAAAAAGAGATCAACTCGTTTACAAGATGGATCGCGAAGGCGGAAGCGGTATTTTCCGGGAACCGTTTTCCGAAAATTGCCGGGATGACGGATGTCGGCACGGTGTTTGCGCAGTTGGAGGCGTATACCGATGGAAAATTCCCGGAGAAAAAGGATTATTACCTCCGGGCGGCGGAGATCGCAGCAGAGATTTTTTCCGTGGATGTAAAAAAGACCTGGCAGTTTGGTGAATTTCTGCAGGCAGTCGGACAGTGTGTTCTGCCGGAGGATGCGTGTGCGGACGCGAAGATCTTTGAGACAAAGAGCAGACGCACACTGATCACCAGGCTTGTGGAGTGGAAGCGCAGGGAGGAGAGCGCGTATGTGACTTCCTGCATTTATCACGCAATGCGGCTTGGGATGGCGGCAGACACCGAAAAGATCGGTCTTCTGACCATATTTCCGAGGGAGCTGATCGCGGCGCTGTTTTTGTATGTGCGAAACGAAGCGTAAGAGAGAAACCGGACAGCCGCGTCCTGCATATAGTATAAAGAAGTTAAAAGCAGGAGCGAAGTTATGGATCCTAATATGGAAAATTATTTCCGTATGCAGCAGTCCGGTGGATATAAAATCCCATTTTATATGGCATATCCCATGCAGGATGTCTATTTGAGCGAGATCGAGTATGAGAGAGACAGAGAACGCTTAAAAGAGATGTATCCGAAAGAAGCGAAGCGCATTCAGAGGGTAGTGGAAGAAGAATGCGACAAGATGGAATATGACGGGAGCCTGATGTTTGATGAATATCCGGACCGGGTCATGGTGCAGAAACTGTGTGATGATATTTACAATAAGGTCTACGACAACACCACAGCGGAAGTAGAGACGGAACAATACAGAGATCGCAGGCCGGGAGGAGGCTTTCCGCCACCACCGCCACCGCCGCCGCGCAGGGACCGGGGTGGACGCGATCTGATCGAAATCCTCTTATTTGATGAGATGTTCCGCCGCCGCTGCCGTCACAACCGGTGCCGCAGATTTTGGTAATTGCCCCAAGAAAGACTTGTGGTTTTAACCGAAACGAATTACAATATAGCTATCGTGCTTTCGATAGCTATATTTTTTTGGAAAGAGAGGACACGCCTTTGAAAAAGGGATTGATAAAAGCCGGGGTACTGGTAGTCGTGTTTTTTGCGGCGCTGATCGGATTCAGCCTGATGACCAACCAGACCAACAAGGATCTTACGACAGATATGGCGAATGCCACTTTACCGATGATAGATTTGTATACAGGAACGCAGAAGATCAACGAACTGCATGGGTATACCGTGCAGATGGATGCTTCCTACATGAGAGATACGATCACGCCGGTTGGTACGGATATGAAAGTACCGGCGACGATCCAGACGTTTGGCACGGATGTGGACGCGATCTCCTACAAGATCCGCAGCATGGACGGAAAGGATCTGATCGCGGAGGCGGCGATCACGGATTATACGGAAAACGGCGGTCTGATCTCGATGCAGATCCCGATCCAGAACCTGATCAAGGAGGGACAGGAGTATAATCTGATCTTAGAACTCAAACATAAGGATAAAACCTACTATTATTATACAAGGATCTTAAAGAGCGAGGACGCGAATGTGGAACCCTGCGTGGAGTTTGCGCAGAACTTCCATGAAATGACGTTTGACGAGGAAAAGTCCGGCGGGCTTTCCACTTATATGGAACCGGATGCCTCGGCGGATAATTCCACTTTAAACCGCGTGACGATCAACTCCACATTAAGTCAGGTGACCTGGAACCAGTTTAAGGGAGTTCCGCTTTCAGAGCCTGCGGTTGCGGTCCGGGAGATCCAGGGTTCCTACAATGTCGTGACGCTTTCTTATGTCATGACTTCCACAGGAGATAATGGAGAACTTGAATATTATAACGTGGAAGAATACTACAGGATCCGTTACACGGCTTCCCGTATCTATCTGTTAAATTTTGAGCGAACCATGAACCAGATCTTCCGTGGGGAGAACGACAGCTTCTATGATAATTGCATCCAGCTTGGCATCCGTTCCGGGGATATCGCTTACCAGTCCAACGAAAACGGATCGGTGGTCTGCTTTGTCCAGGAGGGAGAACTCTGGAGCTATGATGAGAACAACGACCGCCTGTATCAGGTGTTCAGTTTCCGTGGATTTGAAGGGATCGATGACCGTGAAAACTATGACGAACACGACATCAAGATCATCGACATTGACGAGGCGGGCAGCATCAATTTCGCCGTATACGGCTATATGAACCGCGGCGAACACGAAGGCGAAGTCGGTATCGGGATCTATCATTTCGACAGTGTGGCAAACACCGTCGAGGAAGAGGCATTCCTGCCGTCCACACAGTCTTATCAGGTCATGAAATCCAACATCGGACAGCTGATCTATGAAAATGAGGACAATGAACTTTTCATTATGATGGAGGGGACGGTTTATAAGATCGATCTTTCCACCCGGGAGACGAAGCAGGTCGTATCCGGTCTCTCGGAGGATTCCTATGCGGTTTCGGATACCAATGAATTTTTCGCCTACATCGACGGAACGGATACCAATGCCGCAACCAGGGTGCATGTACTGGATTTCTCAGATGGCAGTGATTACACGATCGATGCCGGGGACGGACAGTACATCCGGCCGCTCGGATTTATGCAGGGCGATTTCATTTATGGGCTGGCAAGAGCGGATCAGGTGATGCCTGACGCGGCGGGAACCATTACATTCCCGATGTACCGCATCTGTATCGTGGATATCGGGGAAGGCTCGCATGAGGTGTTAAAGGAGTACCAGAAGGACGGTTATTTTGTATCCGGCGTGCAGCTTTCGGATTACACGATCTACTTAGACCGGCTGACCTACAATGGCATGGCGTATGTGCAGGCGGATCCGGACACGATCATGAACCGCGAGGGCGACGTGAAAAAGCCGGTGGAGATCCATGAGACCAACACGGAGCAGAAGGAGACCCAGTATCAGCTGAAACTGGAAGAAGAGATGAGCGATACCTCACCGAAGCTTCTGACACCGAAGCAGATCGTACTCGAGGAGAACCGCAACATCTCCATCGAACTGCCGAAACAGGGCGAAAAGTATTATGTATACAGCGGCGGCGAGGTGTGCCTTGCGACTTACAGTCTGCCGGAAGCCATTGGCAAGGCGAACGAAACGATGGGTGTTGTCATCGGAGATGGCCAGAAATACATCTGGAAGAGAGCAAGAAAAACAAACTGCCCGTCCTTACATGTGACGATCGGTGATTCGGACGCGGCGGGAAGCTCGATCGCGCAGTGTATCAGCGCGCTGTTACAGAGCAAGGAGATCAATCTGAGTGTGCAGGAGCTGTTAAATAGCGGGGATACCCCGAAACAGGTGCTCGAAGATTCGATGCAGGACTGCAGGATACTGGATCTTGGCGGATGCAGCGTTGAAGAACTGTTGTATTATGTGAGCAACGGAACGCCGGTGTTCGCAATGGTAAATCAGAGTGACGCCGTTCTGATCGTGGGTTATGACGCGAACAATATCGTGTATTATGACCCGGCAGCCGGCAAAAATGTGTCTAAGCCATTGGAGGAGGCACAGGCAATGTTCTCCGAAGCGGGGGATACATTCCTTACCTATATCGAGTAAAGGAGAAAAATTTTCGGTATCTTTTTCATCCGTGGTAATATAATAGGATAGAACAAATCTGATTTTCCATGACTGTGTCAGATGCACCATAAAGTTGTATAGAAAATTCGACTGTTATAGACCACTTTTGTTGATAATGGCGGATTTCCTATAAATCTATTGCAAATTTATACGGAATAAGGTATATTACAGTTTGTACCAAACATAAGGAAGTGTAAGAGGACAAGATGAGTAGAAAAAAAGAAGTAATCGTATCAGATGTTTCAAAAAAGCACGATAATCCTATTGCAGAATTAGTGCAGGTTGCATGCTGCTTTGACAGCGAAATTATTTTAGAGAGCAATAACCGTAAGATCAATGCAAAGAGTATCATGGGGATTATGGCGTTCAATCCGACGGTAGGCATGTCGGTAGACATCGTAGTAGACGGAAAGGACGAAGAAGAAGCATTACAGGCAATGGAAAAATTTTTGGTTTGTGAATAATGAATTGGGAGGATTTGCAATGAAAAAGAGACCAGCGAAAACTGTAACAGCGAAAGTACAGACACAGCCGATGGCAGCAGCAAATACTGCAAAAGCGGCAGAGACAAAAGTGACAGAAAAGGCACCGGAAGTAAAAGCAGAAGTAAAGACCGAAGTCAAAGCGGAAGCAGAGACAAAGATTGCCGAGAAGGTAAATGAAGTAGCGGAAAAAGCAGCTGAGATCGCAGTAGAGAAGGCAGCAGAGACAAAGACAGCAGTGAAAGCAGCAGCAAAGAAAACAGCAGAAAAAGTCGGAACAGCGAAGAAGACTGCAGCTGCAAAGAAAGCAGAGAAGGCACCGCTCATTCCGGAGATCAAGATCCAGTTTGCCGGAAACGAAGCAGATGAGGACGAGATCGTAAACGCGATCAAGAACAAATATGTTTCAGAGGGACACAGAGCCAGCGCGATCAAATCCCTTCAGATCTATCTGAAACCGGAAGAAAACGCGGCATACTATGTGATCAACCAGAAGAGCATGGGAATGGTTCCTTTATTCTAAGAATGAAAATTTATACATACGAATGTAGTGATCATAAATGAATCAAAAAAAGGACGGCGATTTTTCGCCGTCCTTTTTATTACGGTCTGTTATTTCTTTTTCTGCTCTTCTTTGTATTTGCTGACAAGACGCTGGATACGATCGTAAGGATTTAACAGATCACTGATAGAAGTATCGTGATTTAAAGTATCTACGATGTATGCGATATATTTGCTCATGTCGCAGTTGATGTAGTAATCTCTGGAAAGAAGTTCCGGTGTCTGGTAAGTCAGGTTGGTTGTAACGACTTTGTAGATCGTGCCGTCTGCAACTGCCTGGTCGAACTTCTCAAGACCATTGGTGAAAAGACCGAATGTAGCGATTACGAAGATACGGTTTGCTTTTCTCTTCTTTAATTCGGTTGCAACATCGATCATACTCTCACCGGAGGAGATCATATCATCTACGATGAAGACATCTTTGCCTTCTACGGAAGAACCTAAGAACTCATGTGCAACGATCGGGTTACGTCCGTCTACGATCTTGCTGTAATCACGACGTTTGTAGAACATACCCATATCCAGTCCGAGTACGTTTGCGAGATAAACGGCACGGCCGGTACCACCTTCGTCCGGGCTGATGATCATCATATGTTCGCTGTCGATCGAGAGATCCTTTACTTCGCCGAGGATTCCCTTTACGAACTGATATGCCGGCTGTACGGTCTCGAATCCGTTGAGCGGGATCGCGTTCTGGACACGAGGATCATGTGCGTCGAACGTGATGATGTTGTCAACGCCCATGGAGATCAGTTCCTGAAGCGCGATCGCGCAGTCAAGAGATTCTCTGGAAGTACGTTTGTGCTGACGGCTTTCATATAAGAACGGCATAATAACGGTGATTCTTCTTGCTTTACCACCGACAGCAGCGATCACACGCTTGAGATCCTGATAGTGATCATCCGGTGACATGTGATTTTCATAACCGCATACGCTATAAGTCAGGTTGTAGTTTGTAACGTCTACAAGAAGGAAAAGATCGTAACCGCGGACAGATTCCTTGATCACACATTTTGCTTCACCGGTACCGAAACGCGGTACACTGACATCCATGATATAGGAATTGCTCTGATAACCCTTGAATGCGATGGTGTCCTTGTGTTCATGCTGTCTTTTCTCTCTCCACTTTACCAGATAGTGGTCCACTTTTTCGCCGAGCTCTTTGCAGCTTGCAAGCGGGATGAGTCCAAGGCTTCCCTTAGGAATGGTTTCTAAATTTCTCTTGTCGTCTGACATGAATAGGTTCCTCCGTAATATGAATTTGTTTATAGTTTATTTCAATAGATGCAGCATCTAATGAGAGCAAAATTAATGCAGCTTTTTCTTGATGCGGATGTCGTCGCCATAGAACTTTAACATCGTGTAGTTGGAAAATACCCGGGAAAAGGTACGTTCCGAATAGATATCCGCAAGCTGGTTCATGTTTAAATTGGTAGAAATGATGGTTGACTTCCTGCGAAGCAGCCGCTCATTCAAACACAAAAAGAACTGTGAAGTCGTAAACGAGTTGGACATTTCGGTGCCCAGATCATCGATGATTAATAGATCACAGTCGAATATATTCTGATGCGCCACAGAGGCGTCGGTATCTTTGTCAAAAACATTTTTTGCGAAAATATCAAAGAGCTGAAAAGCAGTGAAATAGATCACGGAGAATCCGCGGTCCAAAAGCTCTTTTGCGATGCAGTTGGAGAGAAAGGTCTTTCCAACTCCGGTATTGCCATAGAAAAACAGATTCTGGGCGGTGTCGCCCACACCAAACTGGTCAATGAAATGTTCACTTTCCTCCCTTGCGCGGCGGATCAGCGCGAGCGGTGAGAGACCGCTTACCGGCTCTGTCTGTGTGTCAGAATAATAATCATAGGAAAAATGAGCAAAGTTTTCTTCTGCCAGGATGGAACGGATGTTGGACTGGGTATAGACGAGATCGATCGCTGCCTGCTTGAAACAGTGACAGCGTTCGTTGCCGATATAGCCGGTGTCCCTGCAGTCCGGACAGTCATAGGGAGGAATAAAGTAATCCTCCGGGTAGCCGAGGGAAGCCAAGATCACGGATTTTTCCTCGCGGAGAGAAGCAATCTGTTTTTTTAACTCATCCAGTGCGGCTGCGTCATCACCGAGCAGAAGCTTTTTCGCCTGCGCGACAGAACACGAGGAGATCGTATCATCGATTTCCTTTAAACGTGCATTTTTGGCATAGACCTCATTTTTGCGGTCTTCCACGATATGCTGATTTCGGATCTGTTTTGCATTGTACTGACGGATGATCTCGTCGTACTGGGCGTTGTTCAATGCCATGCGTTAAAAGCCTCCTGCTAATGGGTGGAATGATTAAAAACCTGTTCTTCGAGCTGTCTGTAATCATAAGGGCGCTGGTCAAAATTATTGAAACGGTTATTTGCCGGAGCGGGCTCTTTTGCCGTCCGAACCGGCTGTTTGGGCTTCCGGTTTAAAAAAGCTTCGTCCAGCGCCGCGATCTCTTCCAAGGAAGAGACATGCTTTTTATGCCAGTTGCCTAAAATAGAATCGGTATATTCAAAACTTGGCTGGTGGATCGCCTGCATGGTACGTTTGCATGCCTCGGTCACCAGTTCGATCGAAAATCCGTAAGTACCTGTCCACTTCTCGATAAAAGCCACTTCGGATTCCACGAGATTGCGCCCGGAAATACCGAAAGCCTTCATGACAGCGGTATTCGTTTTGCTGTAGCGCTCATTTTTCTCCTTGGCCTGTGAGACGGATACGATCCCGTCCTTGTGCCAGGCGAGCGCAACGGTTTCCATGTAGCGCATGCTTTTGTGACCGCCGCCGACACAGTATTCGATCAGATACTCGATCAGATCGATGGAAAAACCAAGACTGTCATGCCAGTACAGGATCGTGTTGATGTCTGTCGCGTTTAACGTCTGGTTTAAGTAAGTCTCTGTCATAAATAACAGTTCCTGTACACCCTTGTCCTCACGGAAAGCGCGCATTTCATCCGCCGTGTAATCAGGCTTTGGCTTCTGCGCCTTCTTTTCCGGCGAGGGAGCTGCCTGCGTGACAGCAGAAGCGGCTGTCTCTGTCCGGGTGTCCGGAGCGGAAAGCGGCGTCTGTTGCTTTGTGCGGCCGGGATTCGATAAGCAGATCCCGGTCAGTCTGCGGTCATTGTCATATTCGAGATGGAGTACCTTTGCCTTTTCCCAGTAGGCAAGCGCGCGCTTGATATCTTTTTCCGTATGCTCGAACTTGTCCGCCATGCCGGAGATGGAAAAGGACTCCTCCGGGGCGTTCATGCAGCGTAAAAGATATAAGTAGATTTTCACATATTCGCCATCCGCGTCTGCCATGAGTTCATCGATAAAAACATTCGGCACGCAGGTGACGGTCTCATTATTTTCGCTATGTAATGTAATGCCTGCCATAATACTCCCTCTTTCAACTCACACATTATAGCATAGGTATTTTGAAAAGAGAAGTCCTATTTTTGCCAGAAAAACCAGAAAAATCAAGGCTTGCGGAGAAAGTGGACAATGTGGATAATGTGGAAAAAGAACCGACAGAAAAATTGGGAAAACTGCCGAAAGGTGCAAATATCAACAAAAAAAGTTATCCACAATTTCTTATGTAAACATAAAAAATCCACATTGAATTGGCAGGTAATACACAATTACAATGTGGATAAAGTGGATAACTATTGCCCAAGCAGGTGTTCGCCCACGGTATAGATGTCTCCGGCGCCCATAGTTATCAACAGGTCGTTGTTCACACAATTTTCGAGAAGAAAATCTTCGATCTCACCGAAAGAAGGAAAATAGTAGCTTTCCGTGCCGAGCGCCTTTAATTCGTCAAGGATCGCGGTGGAAGAGATACCGATGGTATTTTTCTCTCTTGCCGCGTAAATATCCGCGAGGACAACGATGTCCGCGAGGGATAAGGCTTTCGCGAAATCCTTTAAAAATGCTTTGGTTCTCGAATAAGTATGCGGCTGGAATACACAGATCAGCCGTCCGTGTGGATAATTCTTTGCCGCGTGCAGTGTCGCCTCGATCTCGGTCGGATGATGCGCGTAGTCATCGATGACCGTGATACCGTTTACTTTGCCTTTTAATTCAAACCGGCGTTTCGCTCCGCCGAAAATGGAAAGTCCGTGAATGATATCTTCTAAGGAAATGCCCATTTTTTCCGTGACAGCGATCGCTGCGAGGGAATTGTAGACATTGTGCTCTCCGGGTACGGAAAGGGCAACTTTGCCGAGCTTCTCGCCGTTTTTATAGACGGAAAAACGACCGCATGCCTTTTCATTATAGGTGATATCCTTGGCGTAATAGGTAAAGGACGGGTCAAGACCGTAGGTGATGACTTCCTGGGAGAGCCCCTCGGTGATTTCCTCCGGGCGCTCAATTTGTCCATTCATGATGATAGCGCCATCCGAAATCGTATTTTTCGCAAATAAATGGAAAGAATGCCGGATATCGTTAATATCTTTAAAGAAGTCAAGGTGTTCAGCTTCGATATCTAAGATGATACTGTAGCGCGGATGAAAATGCAGGAAACTGTTGGTGTACTCACAGGCCTCTGTGACGAAAATGTCAGAGTGGCCGACGCGGATATTTCCCCCGATCGCATCGAGGATACCGCCGACCGATAAAGTCGGGTCAGCAGCTGCGCACAGTAAGATCTGGGAGATCATGGAAGTGGTCGTTGTCTTTCCGTGAGTGCCGGCAACGGCAACGGACTGTCTGTAGTTATCCATGATCTGGCCGAGCAGTTCCGCTCTCGAAAGCATCGGGATACCGGCTTCCTTTGCGGCCGCAAATTCCGGATTATCCTCTTTGATGGCTGCGGTATAGACAACGAGATCTGTGCCCGGCAGGATGTTTTCGGCACGCTGTCCGTAGAAGATCCGGGCACCCATAGAGGTAAGATTATCGGTGAGTGCGGACTCTTTTGAGTCGGAACCGGATATTTTAAAATGTTCCTTCAGTAAGATCTCGGCAAGGCCGCTCATACTGATGCCGCCGATGCCGATAAAATGAACATGAATTGGCTGTTTGAAATCAATCTTATACATTACTATATACCTGCTTTTCTAAAATAAAATTTTCATATTTTATATTATAACCATATATCCCGATTTTGCAAATTTATTTTCGGGAGAAAAAATTTATTGAAATCGTGAAACATTTTAGAAGTTTGTGAAATGTAACGAAAAAAGAACAAAAAATAGAAAAAAAATGTGCAAAATAATGTACACAAACAAAAAAGTGTGTTATAATTTTAAATATCGAATAACCCAACAATTACGAGAGGTGATAGACATGATAAAGAAGGAAATGATAGCCATGCTGTTAGCAGGGGGGCAGGGGAGCCGCCTTGGCGTTCTTACTTCCGGGGTTGCGAAGCCGGCAGTGGCATTTGGGGGGAAATACCGTATCATCGATTTCCCGCTCAGTAACTGTATCAATTCCGGGATTGATACGGTAGGTGTACTGACACAGTACCAGCCGCTTCGGTTGAATAAACATATCGGCATAGGTATGCCGTGGGACCTGGACAAAAATAACGGTGGAGTTACCGTACTTCCTCCTTATGAGAGAAGTGACAACAGTGAGTGGTATTCCGGAACAGCCAATGCCATCTACCAGAACATGCGGTATATGGAAAGTTACAATCCGGAATATGTACTGATCCTTTCCGGGGATCATATTTACAAGATGGATTATGAGGTGATGCTCGATTTCCACAAGGCGAACCATGCGGATGTCACGATCGCTACCATGCCGGTTCCGATGGAGGAGGCAAGCCGTTTCGGTATCGTGATCACGGACGAGAACAAAAAGATCCTTGAATTCGAGGAGAAACCGGAGAATCCGAGAAGCAATCTTGCGTCGATGGGTATCTACATATTCAGTTGGAACGCGTTAAAAGAAGCGCTGGTTGCGATGAAAGACCAGAGCAACTGCGATTTCGGAAAACACATCATCCCGTATTGCCATGAAAAGGGCGAGAGACTGTTTGCTTACGAGTATAACAGCTACTGGAAAGATGTCGGAACACTTGGTTCCTACTGGGAAGCAAATATGGAGCTGATCGACCTGATTCCGGAATTTAATCTTTACGAGGAGTACTGGAAGATCTACACCAAGAGTGACAATATCGAGCCGCAGTATCTGGCTGCGGAATCCGTAGTAGAAAAGAGCATCATCGGGGAAGGCTCTGAGATCTACGGTGAGGTTCACTGCTCCGTGATCGGACCGGGGGTTACGATCGGAAAGGGAACCGTGGTAAGAAATTCGATCATCATGCAGGACTGTGTGATCGGTGATAACTGCACGATCGACAAATCCATTATCGCTGAGAACTGTACCGTGGGGGACGGAACGGAACTTGGCGTAGGAGAGGAAGCACCGAGCAAATTAAGTGAAAAGATCTATGCGTTTGGTCTGGCAACAATAGGAGAAGACAGTAAGATACCGGCGAATGTTAAAATAGGAAAGAATACAGCAATTTCAGGTATTACTGAACCGGCCGATTATCCGAATGGGGAATTAAAGAGCGGGGAATATATCATTAAGGCAGGTGACAGCGAATGAAGGCATTAGGAATTATTTTAGCAGGCGGAAACAGCAATCGGATGCGTGAACTCACAACACGGCGCGCGATAGCGGCTATGCCGATCCACGGAAGTTTCCGATGCATCGACTTTACATTGAGCAACATGGCAAATTCGCATATTCAGAAGGTAGCGGTACTCACACAGTACAACGCGAGATCCCTGCATGAACATCTGAATTCTTCCAAATGGTGGGATTTCGGAAGAAAGCAGGGTGGACTTTATACCTTCACACCGACGGTGACACCGGACAACAGCTGGTGGTATCAGGGTACGGCAGATGCCATGTACCAGAATATCGAATTCTTACGCAGATGCCACGAACCGTATGTGATCATCGCAAGCGGTGACTGCGTCTACAAACTCGATTACAACAAGGTACTCGATTATCACATTGAAAAGAAAGCGGATGTCACGGTAGTGTGCAAAGACATGCCGGCAGATATGGATATCAGCCGCTTCGGTGTGGTAAAGATGAACGAGGATTCAAGGATCATCGAGTTTGAGGAGAAACCGATGGTATCCCGTTCCAACACCATTTCCACTGGAATCTATGTGCTGCGCAGAAGACAGCTGATCGAAATGTTGGAGCGCTGCCATGAAGAAGGACGGAGCGATTTCGTAAACGATATTCTGATCCGCTATAAGAATATGAAGCAGATCTACGGATACAAGATCGATACCTACTGGAGCAATATCGCTTCCGTACAGGCATATTACGAGACGAACATGGCGTTTTTAAAACCGGAGGTACGCAGGTATTTCAAAGAAGATCCAAAGATCCATTCCAAGATCGACGATCTGCCGCCGGCAAAATATAACGAGGGTTCGGAGGTCAGAAACAGTCTGATCGCCAGCGGATGCATCATCAACAGCAAGGTTGAAAATTCCGTTTTATTTAAGAAGGTATTTGTAGGAAAGAATTGTGTGATCAAGAATTCCATTATCCTGAATGATGTCTATATCGGGGATAATACGCATATAGAGAACTGTATTGTCGAGAGTAGGGGTACTCTGAAGGCAAATACATATTACAGCGGTGGTGATGGAATTAAGGTTGTATTAGAGAATAACGAAAGATACAGCATTTAAAAAACAGCATGGGTGGCTGAGACTTGAAAGGGGCAGGAAGATTATGCAGATTACAGATGTACGAGTAAGAAAAGTAGAAAAAGAAGGCAAAATGAAGGCAGTGGTGTCCATTACGATCGATGAGGAATTTGTTGTACATGACATCAAGGTCATTGAAGGTGAGAAGGGACTTTTTATTGCGATGCCAAGCCGGAAAGCGGCAGATGGCGAGTACCGCGATATCGCGCATCCGATCAATTCCGATACACGTTCCCGTATCCAGCAGATCATTTTAGACAAGTATGAAGCTGAGATCGCGGCGGAAGAAGCAGCGGAATAACAGGCGTTATGCGTGAGAAGGTATAAAAATGGGGAAAGCTAAAAGATAAATGTGACAGAAGGTGCGTCTTCTGCCGTCAAGGAACCTCCGGGACCCGGAATACGGGAAACCGGAGGTTTTTTCGTGACAAATTACGGAAATTATACTAAAATACAAAATGATATTGCAAATTCGGGAGGAAAAGGAAGATGAGCAGTTTAAAAGCAGTGATCTTGGCAGCGGGGAAAGGTACGAGAATGAAGTCGGATCTGCCGAAGGTTGTGCATACGATAGATGGAAAATGCCTGGTCGATTATGTGATCGAGGCGGCAGAAGGAGCCGGAGCGGAGGAGATCTGCCTGGTGGTCGGTTACAAGCATGAGATCGTAAAGGAACGGATCGCGCATAAAGAGGAAGTGTCCTTTGTATTGCAGGAGGAGCAGCTTGGCACCGGGCACGCAGTGAAATGTGCGAGGGAATTTTTAGGCGACAAAGGGGAAACACTAATCCTGTTCGGGGATACGCCGCTTATCACAGCGGAGACGTTAAGACGGCTGGCGGATTACCACCGGACGCAGAAAAATACGGTCACAGTGCTTTCCGCAAAGATTGATGACCCGACCGGCTACGGACGCATCATAAGAGACGAAAAGGGCAGCTTTGTAAAGAGTGTGGAACACAAAGACGCAAGTGAAAAAGAGTTAAGTTCCCATGAGATCAATTCGGGCATGTATCTGTTTGATACCAAAGAACTCTGCGAGGCGCTTGGAAAAATAAAGCCAAATAATGCGCAGGGCGAATATTATCTGCCGGATACACTTGCGATCATACGGGAAAAGGGTTTAAAGGTGGACGCGTTCGCGCTGGAGAGCCCGGAGGATATAGAGGGAGTAAACGACAAAGAACAGCTTGCGGCAGCAGAAAAAATCATTCAGAGGAGAAAATCATGTTTATAATCGCGGGACTTGGAAATCCGACCAGCCAGTACGAGGGAACCAGACATAACATCGGCTTTGATGTCATGGATGCGCTGGCGGAAAAATATAATATCAGTATCAGTGAAAAAAAGCACAAGGCACTCTGCGGCAAGGGAGTGATCGAAGGCGAGAAAGTGCTTTTGGTAAAACCGCAGACCTACATGAATCTGAGCGGGGAGAGCATAGCGGAGATCTTAAATTATTATAAGCTAGATGCCGAGGAAGATTTTTTGGTGGTTTTTGACGATATCAGTCTTGCGCCGGGAAACATCCGCATCCGCAAAAAAGGAAGCGCCGGCGGACATAACGGAATCAAAAATATCATTGCGATGACCGGAACACAGAACTTCAAGCGGATCAAAGTCGGTGTTGGAGAAAAGCCGAAGGGATGGGATCTTGCCGACTATGTGCTCGGACGCTTTTCGGACGAAGACCGAAAGAAAGTAAATGACGCGATCGAGGACGCGATCGGCGCGGTATCCATGATATTGCGCGGAGAAACAGATCAGGCAATGAATTGCTATAATGCCAAAAAGGAAGCGTAAGGAAATGATGGATACCTTTAAAAAGCCATTAGAGGAATTAAAAGATTATTCAGATCTCATAGAATCGTTAAAAAAGGATTCCGGATTTTTTGCGGTTTCCGGCTGTATCGATGCGGAAAAACCGCATCTGATCTATGGCGCCGGAAGCGGAATGAAAAACCGGATCGTGGTCGCGGCGAGTGAACAGAAAGCAAAAGAGCTGTGTGAGGAATACCGTTTCTTTGAAAAAGAAGCGGTATATTTTCCTGCAAAAGACATCCTGTTTTATCAGGCGGACATCCACGGGAATCTGCTGACGCAGGAGCGCATCCGCACATTAAAAGCGGTTTCCGAGCAGACCGGGGTCACGGTGTTTACCACATTTGACGCGCTGATGAATGAGATGGCAGAGCCAAAAAGCTTTACCGCGGCAGTCAAAAAATTTAAGATCGGAGACACGGTAAATCTGCAGGAACTGGAAAAAGAGCTTGTAGAGATGGGATATGTGCGCGGTTATCAGGTTGAGGCGGCGGGAGAATTTGCGGTCCGGGGCGGGATCCTTGATATCTATCCGTTCACGGAGGAAAATCCGCTGCGTATGGAGCTCTGGGGCGATGAGGTGGACTCTTTGCGCAACTTTGATGTGGAGAGCCAGCGCATGATCGAAAATCTGGATGAGATCACGGTCTATCCTGCCTGCGAATTTATCCTTTCCGGCGAAATGAGAGAAAAGGGAATCCAAAAACTGCGCGCGGAGAGCAAAAAAGTTCAGGAACAGTTCAGACAGGAAATGAAAACCGAGGAAGCGTACCGTGTGAAAACCGCGACCGAGGGATTTATAGAGGAACTGACCGAGGGCGGCGGCAGCGTGGATGCGGATGTGTATCTTTCGTATTTTACGGACCGGACGGTTTCACTGCTTTCCTATTTTGAGAAAGAGGATACGGTGGTCTTTTTGGATGAGCTGCAGCGCTGCGTGGAAAAAGGAAACGTTACCGAGAAGGAATTTTCCGAGAGCATGAAGCAGCGTCTGGAAAAGGGCTACATCCTGCCGGGACAGATGAAGGCACTCTTTACCTGCAGACAGATCTTGGCAGAACTCTCATCACGAAAATGCGTGGGACTTGCGTCATTGGAGACAAAAGAAAAAGATTTCGAGATAAAGGCGCGCTTCGCGGTCTCTACGAGAAGTGTCAATCCGTATAACAGCAGCTTTGAACTTCTGGTCAAAGACTTAAAGCGCTACAAAGAAAAAGGCTATCGTGTGATCCTGCTTTCCGGATCGAGGACCAGGGCGGAGCATCTGGCGGGTGATCTGATGGAAGAAGGGTTAAACAGCTACTACAGCGACGATTTTTCCAGAGAAGTAAAGCCGGGTGAGATCATGACGGCTTACGGCAAGGTGAAGAGGGGATACGAATACCCGCTGATCAAGTTTGTGGTCATCTCCGAGAGCGATATTTTTGGCGCGGAAAAAAAGAAAAAGAAAAGACGCCGGATCTACGAGGGAGAAAAGATACAGAGCTTCAGTGATCTGAGCATCGGGGATTATGTGGTGCATGAAAACCACGGGCTCGGCATTTACCGCGGAATTGAAAAAGTGGAAGTGGACAAAACGGTCAAAGATTATATCAAGATCGAGTACGCGAAAGGCGGAAATCTCTATATCCTTGCAACCCAGCTGGATCTGATCCAGAAATATGCGGGCTCGGACGCGAAGAAGCCGAAATTAAACCAGCTTGGCACGCAGGAGTGGAACCGTACCAAGACCAAAGTCCGTGGAGCCGTAAAAGAGATCGCGGGAGATCTGGTAAAACTTTATGCCGCGAGACAGGAAAAGGAAGGATTTGTCTACAGCCCGGATACCGTGTGGCAGCGGGAATTTGAGGAAATGTTCCCGTTTGAGGAGACGGAGGATCAGGAGTTCGCGATCGAGGCGACCAAAAAGGACATGGAGAGCAAAAAGATCATGGACCGCCTGATCTGCGGGGATGTCGGCTACGGAAAGACGGAAGTTGCGATCCGCGCAGCGTTCAAGGCGGTGCAGGATGGAAAACAGGTGGTTTATCTGGTGCCGACCACGATCCTTGCGCAGCAGCATTACAATACCTTTGCACAGCGGATGAAAGATTTTCCGGTGCGTGTGGATCTGCTCTGCCGTTTCCGTACCGCAGGCGAACAGAAAAAGACGATCGAAGATCTGAAAAAAGGCATGGTGGATATCGTGATCGGAACGCACCGCGTGCTCTCAAAAGATGTGGTGTTCAAAGATCTCGGACTGCTGATCGTGGATGAGGAACAGCGTTTCGGTGTCGGACACAAGGAAAAGATCAAGCAGTTAAAAAATAATGTGGATGTGCTGACGCTTACGGCAACGCCGATCCCGCGTACGCTCCATATGAGCCTGATCGGGATCCGGGACATGAGCGTCTTAGAGGAACCGCCGATGGATCGAATGCCGATCCAGACTTATGTCATGGAGTACAATGAAGAACTGGTGCGTGAGGCGATCATGCGTGAGATGGCAAGAGGCGGTCAGGTTTATTACGTCTTTAACCGGGTCAATCAGATTGCGGATGTGGCAGTGAAGATCGCGTCGCTTGTGCCGGACGCAAATGTCGCATTCGCGCACGGACAGATGAAAGAAAAAGAACTCGAAGACATCATGTATGGGTTTATCAACGGGGAGATCGATGTGTTAGTGTCCACCACGATCATTGAGACGGGACTTGACATTTCAAACGTAAATACCATGATCATACAGGACGCGGATAACCTCGGACTTTCCCAGCTCTATCAGCTCAGAGGACGTGTGGGGCGCTCAAACCGGACAGCGTATGCGTTCCTTATGTATAAGCGGGATAAGATGTTAAAGGAGATCGCGGAAAAGCGTCTTGCGGCGATCAAGGAATTTACGGAACTCGGAAGCGGGTTTAAGATCGCGATGCGGGATCTGGAGATCCGTGGCGCGGGAAATCTGCTCGGAGCCGAGCAGCACGGGCATATGGAAGCGGTCGGTTACGATCTGTACTGCAAGATGTTGAATGAAGCGGTCAAGGAAGCGAAGGGGATCGCCGGGGAAGAACATTTTGACACGTCGATCGATATCGATATGGATGCCTACATCCCGGCTTCCTATATCCCAAACGAGTATCAGAAGCTGGATATCTACAAGCGGATCGCGGGTATTGAAACAGAGGAAGAAAAGGACGAGATGATCGAGGAGCTGATCGACCGTTTCGGAGAGCCGCCGAGATCTGTGAACAATCTGCTTCTTATCGCGCAGTTAAAAGCAAAAGCGCATGCGGGTTATTTCACGGAAGTTACGCAGCGTGGCGATGAGATTAAGTTTGTGCTGTATGAAAAGGCGGCAGTAGATCCTGCAAAGATCCCGGAGCTGGTTCAAAGCTACGAAAACCGCGTGACCTTTACGGCGGACAGCAAGGCGCCGTATTTCGTATACCGGTTAAACTATAACTCCAGACAGAAGGGTGAGGACGCGGGAGAAGTGATCGCGCAATTTTTGGATCGGGCACATGAAACACTTGCGGGTGGAAATAAAAAGCACTATAATGAAGCGAGTGACACTGGAAAAGAACCGTGACAGCGGTAACAGGAAACAAGAAGGAAAGAAAGGTCAAAAGAAACATGAAGATAAAGAGACTGACAGCGCTTCTGCTCACCGGCGTACTGGCGGCGTCCTTTACGCTTGGCGGATGCGGAAGCAAAGAGGTAGACCCGGAAACGGTCGTTGCGACATTAAACGGAAAAGAGATCAAACTCGGACTTGCCAACTTTATGGCACAGTATCAGGCGGTTACTTATGACGCGTATTATTCTTCCTATATGGGAGCGAATATGTGGAGCCAGGATTACTCCGAGGACGGAAAAACGATGGAGGACATGGTAAAGGATCAGGTGATGGAATCCATCGAGACCGATTATCTGTTAGAAGATCATATGGCAGATTATAATGTGGAGATCACAGACGAGGAATTAAGCGCCATGAAAGACGCGGCGGCGCAGTTTATGGAAGCAAACAAGCAGCCGGCGATCGAGCGCATGACGGCGACCGAGGATATCGTGACAGAGATGCTGCGGTTGAATACGATCCAGCAGAAAATGCACGAAGCGATCATTGCGGAGGTAGATACCGAGGTCAGCGATGAGGAAGCGGCACAGCGTACCTTTTCCTATTATAAAGTGACCTTGCCGGATGAAAGTGCGGAAAGCACTGAGGATGCGGGAACCGAGGCAGCAGTGGAACCGTCCTCCGAGGAACAGGCGGCGGAATTAAAGACGTATGCCGGTCAGGTTGCGGAAGCGGCAGCGGCGGATTTTGACAACGCGGGCGTTTCCTTTGGACTGACAGCAAGCACATATTCCTATGGAACCGATGAGGATTCCTTTGATAAAAATGTGATCGCGGAGGCAGATGCTCTGAGCGAAGGACAGGTATCCGGCGCGATCGAGGGCGAGGACGGACAGTATTATGTGATCCGTCTGGACAAGGAATTTGATGAGGATGCGACAGCAAACAAGAAGCAGGAGATCGTATCAAAACGTCAGTCCGACCATTATACGGAAGTTTGTGACGGATATAAAAAAGATGCCGAGTGGAAAGTAAACGACAAGGTCTGGAAGAATGTAACGTTCATCGGTAACCAGTACACGATCGCGACAGAGAATGCAACAGAGAGCGTGCAGTAAATGCCACTTTGGAGGATCACAGCCGAAAACAGGCTGTGATCCATTTTTTTTCTTTAAAAAAATTTAAGGTTATGTTAAAATAAATAAAGTATGTCGTTTTTTAACAGATTATGAGGATAAGAGATATGAAGAATATAGTATTGATCGGAATGCCCGGAGTGGGAAAAAGCACGGCAGGAGTTGTGCTTGCAAAGGTACTGGGCTATGAATTTATAGATGCGGATCTCATCATCCAGCAGCAGGAAGGAAAGCTGCTCCGGGAGATCATCGCGGAAGTTGGAACAGATGGATTTATTGAGGTGGAAAACCGCGTCAACAGCCAGATCGAAGTGGAAAAGTCCGTGATCGCCACCGGCGGCAGTGTGGTCTATGGCAAAGAGGCGATGCAGCATTTAAGAGAGATCGGAACCGTGGTCTACCTGAAAGTTTCCTATGACATTTTGGAGAAACGTCTGCATGATATCAAAGGACGCGGGGTTGTCTTAAAAGACGGACAGGATCTTCGCGGACTTTATGAGGAACGTGTGCCGCTCTATGAAAAATACGCGGACATCACGGTATGTGAAGACAATCTGAATGTGGAACAGACGATTGAAAAGATCACAGAACAGTTAAACAAACTGGAAGCATAAGATGAAAAAGAAAAAGGAATTATACATACAGGCGGGCGCAGCCGCAGGAACAGCCGCAGTGCTTGTGCTTGTGGGGCTGGCGCAGCAAAGATGTATCGGACAGAATTATTTTGAGATAATTGTAGATAATAAAGTAGTAGGTGCGACCGGGCAGAAGACAGACGAAAAAGAGATGCTGAATACCTGTCGGAGAGAGTTAAATGAACTGACCGATGGCTATGTCTGTCTGGACGCGGATATCGAGATCAGAAAAGCGCGCACGTTTGGAACCAGGCTTTTAACGAAAACCGAGGCAGAACAGTGTGTGCTTGAGGAATTGAAACATAAAGTGGTTACGGAAGGAACTTCCGCCTATACGGTAAATATCGGGGAGTTTACCGCTTCTTTTCCGACGCTTGAAGATGTGGGTGAATTTCTTTCCACCGTCAAGCAGCCGTATGACGCGGAGGGAAAATTTAGCGTAGTGTACGAGGCGGACAGTGACCACAGCGCGGAGACCTTTGAGGCAAAGCTGGCAGAGGCATCCGGAAATGCCGGGGCAGCAGGAAACGGTGAGACGGAAAGCAGTGCTTCCCCGCTTCTGGCGGGAGCGGTCCGGGGAGACGCAGACAGGATGGCGTACGCGTGCGCGCATCCGGGAGAAAAAAATTACGAGACCGGACTTGTGGATCTCGGGTTTGCCGAGACTGTTACGGTTTATGCAGATTATGTAAACCAGTCAGAACTTACAACACCGGCAGCGGCTGCGGAGGCAGTCACAAAAGAAGAAGAAACGAATAAGATATATGAGGTGCAGGCGGGAGACTGTCTGTCCACGATCGCGGAAGACAATCATACAACGGTAGCCCAGATCATGGCACTCAACGGATTTGCGGACACGAATGCCTATATCTGTATCGGAGATGAGATCGTGATATCGGTTCCGGAACCGGATCTGTCCGTATGGGAGACGCAGGGTGTTGTATATGAAGAAGATTATACCGCAGATCCGACGATCGTCGGAAACGACAGCTGGTATACGACAAAACAGGTCACACTGCAGGAAGGAACGACCGGACACAGGGAAGTAAATATGTTTGTGACCTATAAAGACGGCGTGGAGACCGGGCGCAGCATGGCACACCAGACGATCCTTGCGCAGTCCGAACCGGCGGTGATCGAACAGGGGACACAGATCCCTCCGACCTATGTAAAGCCGCTCTCCGGTGGAAGATTTACCTCTGGTTTCGGAAAACGCTGGGGCAGAATGCACAAAGGTGTGGACTGGGCATGCCCGACCGGAACGACGGTCTACGCTTCCAGTGACGGAGTGGTAGAGTATGCGGACTGGAGCAACGGGTATGGTTACAATGTCATCATTGACCATCCGGACGGAAGAAAGACCAGGTACTGCCATCTCAGCAAGACACTGGTTACCGCAGGAACCAGCGTCTCACAGGGAGATCCGATCGCGCAAAGCGGAAGTACCGGACACTCCACAGGACCGCATGTCCACTTCGAGATCTTTATCGGAGGAACGCAGGTGGATCCGCTCCAGTATATAAACTAGATGGAAATTGCAGGTAAATCTTTTCCTGATGTCTGAGATATGGTATAATAAATTTACAATTATGTTACGTTTTGTTAACAATGAGGGGAAACATCTTGACAAACGGAAAAATAGGCTACTATAATAATTTGTTTATTGAATGATTGATGTTATGCATAGAGGTGCGAAATGGAACAGTATGTGATTAAAGGTGGAAATCCGTTAGTTGGGGAAGTAGAGATCGGTGGAGCAAAAAATGCTGCGCTTGCGATTCTTGCAGCTGCGATTATGACAGATGAGACCGTTACAATAGAAAATCTCCCGAATGTCCGGGATATCAATGTGCTCCTGAACGCGATCGAGGGGATCGGTGCGCGTGTGGAGCGTATCAACAAACATAAAGTAAAGATTAATGGTGCGTTTATCAATGATCTGAGTGTAGATTATGAATTTATCAAAAAGATCCGTGCGTCTTATTATCTTTTAGGCGCGCTGCTCGGAAAATACAAAAAAGCAGAAGTAGCGCTGCCGGGCGGATGTGATATCGGAAGCCGTCCGATCGATCTGCATATCAAAGGATTTCGTGCGCTTGGCGCGGAAGTGGATATCCAGCACGGACTGATCTCCGCGCATGCGGATGCCTTAAACGGAACCCATATCTATCTGGATAAGGTTTCTGTTGGCGCGACCATCAATATCATGATGGCGGCATCCATGGCAGAGGGAAAGACGATCATTGAAAATGCGGCGAAAGAACCGCATGTAGTTGACGTTGCCAACTTCTTAAACAGCATGGGCGCAAATATCCGTGGCGCCGGAACGGACGTGATCCGTATCGTCGGTGTGGAGAAGCTGCATAAGACAGAGTATTCGATCATTCCGGATCAGATCGAGGCAGGTACTTTCATGTTTGCGGCGGCAGCGACCAAAGGCGATGTGACCGTAAAAAATGTAATCCCGAAGCATCTGGAAGCGACGACTGCGAAGCTGATCGAGGCAGGCTGTGAGGTAGAAGAATTTGACGACGCGGTCCGCGTAGTCTCAAGCAAGCCGCTTCGCCATACACAGGTGACAACGCTTGCGTATCCGGGATTTCCGACAGACATGCAGCCACAGATGGCAGTTGTGCTTGGCATTGCGCAGGGAACCAGTACGGTGACCGAGAGTATCTTTGAGAACCGTTTCAAATATGTTGATGAACTGACCCGCATGGGAGCAGACATCAAAGTAGAGAGCAATATCGCGATCATCAATGGCGTGAAGAATTATACCGGAGCCAGAGTGAGCGCACCGGATCTGCGCGCGGGAGCGGCTCTCGTGATTGCCGGACTTTCGGCGGAAGGGATCACGACCGTGGATGATATCTATTTTATCGAGCGTGGCTATGAGGATTTCGATAAGAAGTTACAGTCACTTGGGGCACAGATCGAAAAAGTAAGCTCCGAAAAGGAAATTCAGAAATTTAAATTAAAAGTATCATAAACATAAAAAATCCGATGTGATGGGAGATCACATCGGATTTTTTTAAATCATAGGAAATTCCTTCCTATGATTCAAAAACGCTCCGCGGGGATGCGCAGCTCGCGGAGATGAAGTTTATGTTGAACATACCGCTCGCGCGCGAAAGTGTGCGGTAAGCGCACACTTTATTTTATGCGGATTAAATGATCGCTTTGATGTATAACGGACTGCGGTTTAAGTCGATGCAGGAACCGTCGGTCAGCTGAACAAGCGGTTTGGAAAAGACCTGCTGGTTCAAGAGGACGATCTTGGCGCTTTCGCCGTTGCTTAACATGACACGGTTGTTCTGATAAGTAGTCGCGATATGCTCTAAGAACGTCAGGATGTATTTCGGTTTGTATTTCTGAAGTCCTTCCTTCTCGAATTCGGCAATGACCTCGAATGGACAGAGCGGAGCACGGTAGATGCGAGCTGCGGTCATGGCATCGTAGACATCCGCGATCGCTACGATCAGCGCGAAATCATCGATATCGCCTTCTTTTAAAGCGAGTGGATAGCCGGAGCCGTCACAGCGCTCGTGGTGCATCAGCGTAGCCTTTAAGATGCGGACATCGAGCTCATGTTTCTTTAAAATGTCATAACCAAAGACCGGATGCTTGCGGATCAGGGCAAATTCCTCGTCCGTCAGACGTTCCTTCTTGTTTAAGATATCATCCGGTATCTGGGTCTTTCCAATATCATGTAAAAGACCTGCGATCGTCAGGGTATCGATGTCAGCCTGCGGCAGCTTTAACCAGATGCCGATCATGCGTGAGATCAGAGATACATTGATGCAGTGCGCGTAAATGCTGTCATTCACCGAACGGAGATTGTGCAGCATATCGAAAAAGTCGATCGTGGTCTGTTCAGGCTTTAACAGAGAAGTGACCTTTTTTAACATATCCTTGGTATCGATCGCTCCCCCTGCTACGATCGAATCAAAGATATTCTTTAAGTCATTGGCACTGAAAGAAAAATCAACCTGGAATTTCTGGAAAGCGGCACTTTTTTTGACCTTCTGTGAATAAGAAGGCTCGGCCGCCTGGCTGGTGC
This sequence comes from Roseburia yibonii, assembly GCF_014297335.1. Taxonomy (NCBI): domain Bacteria; kingdom Bacillati; phylum Bacillota; class Clostridia; order Lachnospirales; family Lachnospiraceae; genus Roseburia; species Roseburia yibonii. Next base: position 133,358 of record NZ_JACOQH010000003.1, on the reverse strand, counting down.
CGTTGGTAGAAGTCTTCTGCTCATAGTGGAGCAGGGAATTCTGTGTAAAGAAATCAGCCTTTTTCTCAGCGGTTTCTTTTGCCTCCGGCTCCTTTTTCTCCGGTTCTTTTTCTTCCGTCCCGGTTACAACTTCTATGGTCACAGACGGAATCTGGTAAAATGCAATTTTTTCAATGAGCGGTCTGGTCAGCGTGACACCGACATCAAGCAGGATCTGACCGGCGTTGGTGATGACCGGCGCAGCTATGATCATGCCGGGAACCAGCTCATTTACGGAATACTCTTTGACGTTCATATAAACTCCCCCAAAATAAAAATATGTTGTTTATAAAAATTTAATTACTTTAAGATAAATATACTATTTTAAAGGGAAACGGTCAATAAAAAATGTAAAACGAAGTAGAAAAAACTTGACAATGCGCGGGGAAAGGTGTAATGTAGTCGGCAGAGATTTGAAAATTCAATATTGTTACATATTTCTCTTATTCAGAGTGATGGAGATACATAGGATCGATGAAGTCACGGCAACCCCTCTTTACGGAAGGTGCCAACCTGAGCGAGTATTTATGGCAGCGCAGATTAGGATGTGCTGTTGTTCGAACAATAAGAGGATTTGATTATCTTAGTATCGAGTCCGCTTTTGGCGGATTTTTTTATTTTCAGGAAAAGGAGAATAATAATGGAAAAATTACTTTTTACTTCTGAGTCTGTTACAGAAGGACATCCGGACAAAGTGTGCGATGCTGTTTCCGATGCCATTCTGGATGCGTGTATGGCGGAAGATCCGATGAGCCGTGTTGCCTGCGAGACAGCAAGCTGTACCGGATTTGTCCTTGTAACCGGTGAGATCACCACAAAGGCACATCTTGATATCCCGGCGATCGTCAGAAAGACAGTAAATGAGATCGGATACAACGATGCCAGGACAGGATTTGACGGAAATACCTGTGCAGTCATGGTAGCGTTAGACCAGCAGTCCCCGGATATCGCAATGGGCGTGGATAAGGCTCTTGAAGCGAGAGAAAATAAAATGTCAGATGAGCAGATCGAAGCGATCGGTGCGGGAGATCAGGGTATGATGTTTGGTTACGCAACAAACGAGACCGAAGATTTCATGCCATATCCGATCTCACTTGCGCACAAGCTTGCGCGTCAGCTGACCAAGGTGAGAAAAGACGGCACATTGAGCTATCTCAGACCGGATGGAAAGACACAGGTTTCCGTGGAATATGATGAAGCAGGAAAGCCGGTTCGTCTTGAGGCTGTCGTTCTCTCTACCCAGCATGATGATGATGTGACACAGGAACAGATCCATGAGGATATCAAAAAGTATGTATTTGATCCGATCCTTCCGAAGGAAATGGTAGATAAGGACACCAAGTTCTTCATCAATCCGACCGGACGTTTCGTGATCGGCGGACCGCACGGTGACGCAGGTCTGACCGGACGTAAGATCATCGTAGATACCTACGGTGGAATGGCACGTCACGGCGGCGGCGCTTTCTCCGGAAAGGACTGCACCAAGGTTGACCGTTCCGCAGCATATGCGGCACGTTATGTTGCAAAGAACCTGGTTGCGGCAGGACTGGCAGAAAAATGCGAGATCCAGTTATCCTATGCGATCGGTGTTGCACAGCCGACTTCCATCAATGTAGATACATTTGGAACCGGAAAATTATCCAGCGAAAAACTGGTTGAGATCGTTCGTGAGAACTTTGACCTGCGTCCGGCAGGAATCATCAAGATGCTTGACTTAAGAAGACCGATCTATCGTCCGACCGCAGCATACGGCCATTTCGGACGTAATGATTTAAGCCTTCCTTGGGAAGCACTCAATAAGGTGGAAGATTTAAAGAAATATCTGTAAGAAAAAGAGTTTATGAAATGTTTATAAATATTTGTGCGTAAATTTATAGGCTTTTGGCTTTTTCGTGCTATAATTAAGAAGCGGTGTTTAGCCGCTTCTTAATTTTTTTGCAATGACAACGAGGAAATGCCTATGAAACTGAAAACAAGACTGGTTGTGGCGTTTTGTATCATGATATTTGTGCCGGTGGTTCTGGCGGGAGTCGTGCTCTTCGGATTTAAAAATTTTCAGATGAAGAATTTAGAGCAGACTTACGGACTGGAAGATGGGGCGGATTATAATTATCTGACGAACTCCCTTCAGCTGTTGAATCGTTTTACCAGGGACGATTTTGAGAAAATAAAAAAGATCGCGGCGAGAAAGCCGGAGAAACTCGAAGATGTCTCATATCTTGAAGAGTTAAACAGCAGCCTGCAGGAAAAATATTCCTACATTATCGTGCGCAAAGACGAGGATATTATTTTTGAGGGTGCGGAGGATGCCAGGGATCTCCCGAAGGATCTTCCCGCATATGGAGAGTCGGATGCGGATGAGAACAGCGGTGTTTATATCGACGGAGATGTGCAGGCATTGTTAAAGCAGGTGGATTTCCACTATGCGGACGGATCGAAGGGCAGTCTGTTTCTGGTCATGACCGTACAGCAGATCCTGCCGGAGATCAAACAGCTTGCCATAGATCTGGTGGTTTCGGTCATCCTCATCCTGTGCTTTACAGCGGCGATGATGTCGGTGTGGATCTATCGCGGGATCATCAATCCGATCAAGAAATTAGAGGTTGCCACGCAGAATATCAAGGAGGGAAACCTTGATTTTACGATCGATGTGGACAGCAATGATGAGGTAGGAGAGCTGTGCCGCAACTTTGAGGAAATGCGGCAGCGTCTCAAAGACAACGCGGAAGAAAAGATCGCGAATGAAAAGGAAAATAAAGTCTTAATCAGCAATATCTCGCATGACCTGAAGACACCGATCACGGCGATCAAGGGCTATGTGGAAGGGATTATGGACGGAGTCGCGGATACGCCGGAGAAGCATGACCGTTATATCCGCACGATCTATAACAAGGCGAACGAGATGACGACGCTCATCAATGAGTTGACCGTTTATTCCCAGATCGATACGAACCGCATTCCGTATAACTTCAAAAAGATCAATGTGGCGGACTATTTCAATGACTGTGTGGAGGAGATCGGGCTCGAACTGGAATCTCGTAATATCGGATTGTCCTATTACAATTACGCGGACGACGCAGTTGTGATCATTGCGGATCCGGAGCAGCTTTCCCGTGTGATACATAATATCATCGGAAATTCCCTCAAATATCTGGACAAGCCACAGGGCTTTATCAATATCCGTATCAAGGACGTGGGAGATTTTATCCAGGTGGAGATCGAGGACAACGGAAAGGGAATCGCGGCGAAAGATCTGCCGTACATTTTTGACCGCTTTTACCGCACGGATGCGTCGAGAAATTCCGCGACGGGAGGAAGCGGCATCGGGCTTTCCATTGTGCGCAAGATCATAGAGGATCATGGCGGCAAGATCTGGGCGACCAGTAAGGAAGAGACCGGAACGATCATGTATTTTGTAATCAGAAAATATCAGGAGGTACCAACAGGTGAGTAAGATTTTGATCATAGAAGATGAAGTAGCGATCGCGGAACTGGAACGGGATTATCTGGAACTGAGTGATTTTCAGGTGGAGATTGAAAATAATGGAGATGTCGGATTAAAGCGGGCACTCGAAGAAGATTTTGATATGTATATCCTCGACCTGATGCTTCCGGGGATAGACGGATTTGAGATCTGCCGCAGGATACGCGAGATAAAGAATACGCCGATCCTCATGGTATCCGCGAAAAAAGATGACATTGACAAGATCCGTGGACTGGGACTTGGTGCAGATGATTACATCACAAAACCGTTTTCACCGAGTGAGCTGGTTGCGCGCGTGAAGGCACATCTCGCGCGGTATGAGCGCCTGATCGGAAGCAGTGTCAAGGAGAATGATGTGATAGAGATCCGCGGGATCCGCATTGACAAGACGGCAAGACGGGTATGGGTAAACGACGAGGAAAAACAGTTTACGACCAAGGAGTACGACCTTCTTACATTTCTTGCGGAGCATCCGAACCATGTGTTTACCAAGGAGGAACTGTTTCGGGAAATCTGGGATATGGAGTCCATCGGTGACATTGCAACGGTTACGGTACACATCAAAAAGATCCGGGAAAAGGTCGAGATCGACACGGCAAAGCCGCAGTATATCGAGACGATATGGGGCGTTGGTTACCGGTTTAAAGTATAATGCTGTTATATGACGGGATAAAGATATGATGAAAAAGATCCCTGCGGATCCAGGCAATGAAAACCGGATCCGCGGGGATTTTTTTGGAACTAGAAACGGAAGTCTCTTTGTCCCTCGTGGATATTTTCAATATATTCGGCTGCCTTTTTGCGGACGGTTTCGTTTGGAATGGTTTTAAGTTCGTCCGCGATCAGCTTTTCGCCAACAGCTTTGGTTTCCGGGGAAGCGTAGTCTTCCAGATACTCTTTCAGTGTCATGAGCGCGTTCGGATGGCAGCAGTTGATGATCTGTTTGCTCTTTAACAGGCTCATGAAGCGGTCGCCGGTTCTTCCGGCGCGATAACAGGCGGTGCAGAAACTCGGCACATAGCCAAGATCCATCAGCCAGTGTACGACTTCATCGAGGCTTCGGCGGTCAGATACATCGAACTGGGCAGAATTTTCTTCTTCCGGTTCCGGCTCGGCATAGCCACCGACACTGGTGCGGGAACCGCCGGAGATCTGTGAGATACCGAGATGGAGCACACGCTTACGGCTCTCTGCGGATTCTCTGGTGGATACGATCATGCCGGTGTACGGAACGGCGATCCGGATACAGGCTACGATCTTTGCGAACATGTCATCGGAAATACCGTTATCAAACATGTCCGGATCGATATCATCGGCGCGTCTGACTCTCGGCACACTGATCGTATGCGGGCCGACGCCGGTATAGGCTTCGAGATGTTCCGCATGCATGATGATACCGGTGAAATCATAGCGGTAATTGTTAAGTCCAAATAAGACACCAAGGCCGATATCGTCAATGCCGCCTTCCCTTGCGCGGTCCATTGCTTCGGTGTGGTATGCGTAGTCGGATTTTGGACCGGTCGGATGCAGTGCTTCGTAGGATTTCTTATTATAAGTTTCCTGGAACAGGATGTAGGTACCGATGCCGGCTTCCTTTAAACGGGTGTAGTTCTCGACCGTTGTGGCAGCGATATTTACGTTGACACGGCGGATCGCGCCGTTTTTGTGTTTGATGCTGTAAATAGTCTTGATACTGTCAAGAATATATTCGAGCGGGTTGTTGACCGGATCTTCGCCGGCTTCAATGGCAAGACGCTTGTGTCCCATATCCTGCAGGGCGATGACTTCACGCCGGATTTCTTCCTGTGTCATCTTCTTTCTGGTGATGTGTTTGTTCCTTGCGTGATACGGACAGTATTCGCATCCATTGATACAGTAATTGGACAGATAGAGCGGGGCAAACATAACGATACGGTTGCCGTAAAATTCCTTTTTGATCTTCTCTGCCAGTGCATAAATTTTCTCATTTAAATCGTCCAGTTCACAGTCTAAAAGGACGATCGCTTCTTTGTGGGAGACCCCTTTCATTTTTGCCGCTTTTTCCAGAATCTGCTCGATCAGAGCTCTGTTGTTTTTGTTCTTTTCGGCATAATCGAGACATTCCAGGATCTCTTCATCGCTGATAAATTCCTCAGCTTTTGGTGACATAACGTTGTACATAGTTTCCTCCTTATCCTTCAGAAAATTCTTTCGGTCAGTATGTGTACCAGTATAAAATTTTTCATGTTTGTACAGGGAAAGCCCCGGTACTTACAATCCATTTCATTATAACGCCGTAAAAATAAGCAGTCCAGAATAAGTTTTCCTGCACCGGAATTTGTACAAAAAGATCCGCTTGACAGTTGGAAGGCGGATATCTTGTCATGCCAGAAAAAGGGAGGAGAGAGAAAATGTATCGGGAAGATTTTAAGAAAGTAAGTGAGATCGGAAAGGCGAAAACGGGATGGTTAAAAGAAAATCCGATCGGATATTTTGTGGCGGCAATGGTGGCGGCATACTTTACGGCAACGGCCGCCGCAAAGTCCGCGCTGGATGCGGGTGCGATGTTTGTGCGCGGAATACTCTGCAATATCTGCGTCTGCCTTGCCATCTGGTGCAGTGTGCGCATGAAAAGTGAATCCGGCAAACTGATCATGGTAATATGGTGTATTTTGATCTTTATGCTCTGCGGGTTTGAACACAGCGTTGCAAATATGAGCATCATCGGCCAGGTGCTGATCCACGGAGGAGCACCTGGCGTTAGCCTTCCGCTGTATTTAAAAAGCCTGCTCTTCGTTTCTGCAGGAAACATAGTCGGCGGAGTGGGATTTGTGGCACTGCCCTATGCGGTGATGGCACAGAAGAAAAATTAGATCCAGCCGCCGTCTAAGGTGATGACCTGACCGGTCAGATATGAATGGCCGGCCGCAAGAGAGAAAGCGAGCTCGGCGACTTCTTCCGGGGTGCCGTAGCGTCCCGCCGGGATCTCATCTTCCAGTTCCCTGCGCTCCTCCGGGGAGAAGCAGGCGTTCATGTCGGTATCGATCACGCCGCAGGCAATGGCATTGACCTGGATGTTGCTCGGAGCCAGCTCTTTTGCAAGCGCGCGTGTGAAGGCATTGACGCCGCCCTTGCAGGCGGAATAGGCGACTTCGCAGGAGGCACCGACAATGCCCCAGACCGATGAAATATTGATGATCTTTCCCTGCTTGTTATGCACCATACAGGGAACTGCGCACCGGCAGGTGGAAAAGACCGAAGTCAGGTTGGTGGAAAGAATGCGGTTCCAGTCTTCGATATCCATATCCGTCAGCAGACCGATGCTTGCGATACCGGCGTTGTTGATAAGGATGTCAATACCGCCGAAAGTATCGGAGGCGGTCTGTATCATTTCCTTTACAAATGAAAAGTCCCCAATATCCCCAAGACAGCAGATGCAGTTGACAGCGCAGGTGTTTTTCAGATCTGCGGCGAGCGCTTCCAAGGTGTCTTTCGAATGCGCGCAGTTTAAAACAAGATTATATCCGGCGGCGGCGAAACGGCGGGCAAGCGCGGCGCCGATCCCGCGTGAGGCACCGGTGATCAGTACAGTTTTGGTATGCATAAAAAGCCTCCCATGTTAAAGTGATGATTTTCCATAATTATGTATTATACGCTATTGCGGGTGCAAAGGGCAAATGATAATAGAAAGATGGCAGGCAAAAAGAGAAGAGGGAATCCAACCATAGGATCCCGGACAAATACCGCTAGAGACACCGGCAAGAGAATTGTGAAAAAATTCTAAAAATTTGCGAAAAAATGCAGAAGAATGTTGCGAAATAGATAAAATATGTTATAATAATAATATGATATAGATAGGTATCAAATATAGCAAAAAGGGGTTGGGCATCATGCGTATTACAATTAGCGGAAGAAATATTGATTTGACCGATGGACTGAAAGGAGCCGTTGAGGAGAAGTTATCAAAGTTAGAGAAGTATTTTACACCCGACACCGATGTATATGTGACATTGAGTGTAGAGAAAGAAAGACAGAAGATTGAAGTTACCATTCCGATGAAAGGAAATATCATCCGGTCGGAGCAGGTCAGCAACGATATGTATGTGTCGATCGATCTTGTGGAGGAAGTCATCGAGCGGCAGCTTAAAAAATATAAGACAAAGATCATTTCCAAGCAGCAGGCAGAAAGCAATCTGCGTCAGGAATTTATCGAGAAGGAAACAAGCTCGGATGAGGATATCAAGATCATCCGTTCCAAGAAGTTTGGAATGAAACCGATGTATCCGGAAGATGCGTGCGTACAGATGGAATTACTCGGACACAACTTCTTTGTATTCCGCAATGCGGAGACGGAAGAAGTCAATGTAGTCTATAAGAGAAAAGGCAATACATACGGACTGATCGAGCCGGAATGCTAAAAGATCATACAGACAGGCGATAGAAGAAAACCCGAAGATGGGCGGTATCTTGTACCGCCTGTCTTTTTTCGTTATAATAAGTCTGCGATACCGGACATCCGGTATCGGCGTTGTTTTCTCCGGGGTATCACAAATGAGGAGGAAATACGAATGGCTACATATGAAATTGGCAAGAGAATAAAGAAAGCCAGAGAAGAATGCAAAATGACACAGGAGGAGCTGGCGTTTGGGATCTGCTCCCCTGGCACATTGTCAAAAATCGAGAACGGTGTGCAGGCACCAAATAAAAAAACATTTGAGGCACTGATGCAAAGACTCGGAGAGCCGGAATACCTGTATTCCATTCATCTGAGCCGTGAGGAGATACGCGAAATGCAGCTGTATCGCAAGATCGAGCGGTGCTTTTTGAAAGAGGATCTGGTCAAAGCCGAGGAACTTTTAGACCAGTACCAGAAAACCTTTGTCGGGGCGAGAGGGCTGGACTGGCAGAGGTATCAGGCACTCTGGGCATTGTGGCATGCGAAAAAGGGGGCGTCCGCCCGGATCGTGATCCAGGAACTTGAGGCGGCGTTACGCATTACCATGAAGGGGTATCAGAGCGGGCTGCCGGATGGGAACAAGCGCCTGACGTTTGAAGAGATAGCGATTTTTAATAATATAGCGGTACAATATTACCGGATGGGAGACCGTAAGCGGTCTTTTTCTTATATTACATGGTTAAAAGCGTATTTTGATCAGTATAAACTGGACGAAGAAGAACAGGCACAGATCTATCCGTTAATCCTTGGGAATTATGCGGATATGCTCTGTATGCAGGGAAAATTAAAAGAGGCAAAAAGGGAAGCGGAGCGTGCCATCTGGCTTTGCAAGGAGTATGCGAAAGCGGCATATCTCGCGTATCTGCTCGGATGCCTTGCCCGGATACTGACAGAACTTGGAGAACGCGAAGAGGCGGAAAATTATTTTGCGCAGGCGGCATGCATTTTCCGCATCATGGGGAGCTATGGCGCGTTGGAACACATGCGGGAAAGTGACAGAAAAGAACTGTCCATGTTGATCTGAATAAACAGGGAGATGTATAAATAAGATACCCTTTGGAGAAAGCAAAGTGGGATACTTTATTCTTGTCATAAAAGAAAAAAAGGTATAGTATAGATAGCATAATCGTAAAAAGGAGATATCAGGCATGAAGATAGTTGTTTTAGCAGGCGGACTCAGCACAGAAAGAGACGTTTCGTTTGTGACAGGAAACATGGTCAGCAAGGCATTACGCGCAAAAGGACATCAGGTTATTTTGCTGGATGTATTTATGGGATATAGCAATAAGAAAGAAGATCTGGACGGGATTTTTGACCGTTCCGAGGAAGTGAGCGTCAAGGTGGAGGGCATTCCTGAGACAGCCCCGGACATTGCAAAGGTAAAGGCAATGCGTGAGGACAAATCAGACGCGTTTTTCGGTCCGAATGTCATAGAGATGTGTCAGATGGCGGACATCGTATTTATGGCGCTTCACGGAGAAAACGGAGAGAACGGAAAAGTGCAGGCAGCGCTGGATCTGTTTGGCGTAAAATATACGGGAACCGGATACTTCAGCAGTGCGGTGGCAATGAACAAAGCCGTGACAAAGCTGTACTTTGAGGTGAACGATATCCCGACTCCGCACGGCATCACATTAAAGAAAGCGGACCGCGCGACGGCATTTGAAGAGACCGGACTTACCCTTCCTTGTGTGGTAAAACCATGCAGCGGCGGATCCAGCATCGGTGTTTCCATTGCGGATACCAAAGAAGCATATGAGAAAGCGTTGGAAGAAGCATTCCGTTACGAAGAAGAAGTTGTGATCGAAGACTACATCAAGGGCAGAGAGTTTTCGGTTGGCGTCATCGACGGCAAGGCACTGCCGGTCATTGAGATCGCGCCGAAGCAGGGATTTTATGATTTCGTAAATAAATACAAGGCGGGAAGTACGGTAGAGACCTGCCCGGCAGAACTTTCCGAAGAAGTGACCAAAAAAATGCAGTATTACGCAGAACGTGCGGCAGAAGTGATCGGGCTTGACACCTACTCCCGCATGGATTTTCTGATGGACGCGGACGAGAATCTGTTCTGTCTTGAGGCGAATACACTTCCGGGAATGACACCTACCAGCCTGGTTCCGCAGGAAGCGGCGGCGATCGGCGTGAATTTTGAGGATCTGTGCGAACAGCTGATCCGGGTTTCCATGAAAAAATACCAGTAGAGGATAATACGATCGATGAAAAATATGACATTGGAAAATATCGAAAAGGCGTGCGGCGGCAGATACATTGGAACGGAAGCTGAAAAAAAGACGGAAGTCCTTGGTGTTGTCATTGACAGCAGACAGGTGGAGTCCGGCTATCTGTTTGTCGCAATCCCGGGAGAAAAAGTCGATGGGCACAAGTTTATCCCGGATGTCTTTGCAAAAGGCGCGGCAGCAGTTTTGTCGGAGCAGCAGTTAGAGGATCCGGCGGGACCTTATATTCTTGTGGAGAGCACAACAAAGGCACTGCGCGATCTGGCGGAGTATTACCGGAAATCGCTGGATATCAAGGTCGTCGGGATCACCGGAAGTGTCGGTAAGACCAGCACGAAAGAGATGATCGCATCCGTGCTTTCCGAGAAATACAGGGTCTTAAAGACCGAAGGAAATTACAACAACGAGATCGGACTTCCGCTCACAATCTTTAAGATCCGCGCGGAACATGAGGTGGCAGTCCTTGAGATGGGCATTTCCGAGTTTGGGGAGATGCACCGCCTTGCGACCATGGCGAACCCGGATATCTGTGTGATCACAAATATCGGACTTTGCCATCTGGAAAACTTAAAGACCAGAGATGGGATCTTAAAAGCGAAGACCGAGTCCTTTGCGCATCTGAAAAAAGACGGGATCGCGATCTTAAACGGAGATGACGACAAGCTCTCAACGATCCGTCAGGTCGGCGACAAAGAGCCGGTCTTTTATGGCATGGAAGAAAAGATGGAATACCGGGAAGACGCGAAAAAGTCGGTATACGCGACCGGGGTGGAAAACCTCGGACTGTATGGCATGCAGGCGCGGATACATACACCGGAGGGCGAGCGGGATGTGCGCATTCCGATCCCGGGCGAACACAATGTATACAATGCGCTCGCGGCAACTGCAGTCGGACTTTCCCTCGGGCTTTCCCTCGATCAGATCAGTTCCGGCATCTTAAAGGCAAAGACCATCGGCGGAAGGACGAATCTGTTAAACACCGGAAGCATGACAGTCATCGACGACTGCTACAATGCCAACCCGGTTTCCATGAAAGCGTCGATCGATGTCCTTGCGACTGCGGAAGGAAGAAAGATCGCGGTTCTCGGAGATATGGGAGAACTGGGTGAAAACGAAAAAAAACTCCACTACGAGGTAGGGGAGTATCTTGCAAAGAAAGAAATCGATGTCTTATTCTGCGCAGGAGAACTTTCCGAAGAGATCGCAAAAGCGGCTCAAAAAGAAAGTAAGACCTGCGAAGTATATTATTTTAAGACGAGGGATGCTCTCTTGGAGCAGCTTCTGCCGTTCTTAAAAAAGGGAGACACGGTTTTGGTCAAGGCCTCCCATTTTATGGAATATCCTAAGATTGTGAAAGCACTGACTGATTGTCAGCAAGCATAGTTTCAACCTTTTTCTGGACGATGGAGGCAAGATGCTTGCGGTCGTCCTTTGAGAGGTCTTCCATCAGAATCGGTTCCCCGTACTGTAAAACGACATGTGTTGATTTTACGCGGGGAAAATGATTTTCTAAAATATCAGCAGAACCGGTGATCGCCATTGGAACAATGGGGCAGCCGGTTTTTTCTGCGATCTTTAAGCTGCCCGCTTTAAACGGTAACAGCAGATCTTCGCCGGTGTTTCTGGTCCCTTCCGGGAAAATGCACATGGAAACGCCGTCTTTTACATAGTCAATTCCCTGCAAAATCGTCTTTAATCCCTGTTTGATATCCTTGCGGTCCAAAAACAGGCAGTAGAGACGTTTCATCCAGATGTTTAAAAGAGGTACCTTTCCGAGGGTGTCCTTGGAAATATAGCCGGTAAGCCCCGGGCATCTGGCATAGGTGATGATAATATCAAAATAGCTTCGGTGATTGCATACATAAAGAACTGCCTTATCCTTTGGTACATTCTCCTCGCCCTTTACGGTGAGTTTTACGCCGCAGATGAAACAGATGACGCGAAATGCCCACTGCACCATGCGCAGGGAACTGATGTCAGCTGCGTGCCGGTTGAATTTTCGGATGATCCATTCAACGATCAGTACGGGAATACCAAGGATCAGATAGCAGACTGCAAAAAGCAGCGCGAGAATTGTTCGAATCATAATAAGCCTTCCTTTAAAAAAATAGTTTTTTTCATTATACAATAGGAAACCGAGGAAGTACATCTCTTTTTCCGGGAGAAAACGGAATAAGAAACGCGAAAACGGCATAAAATGTAATAAGGAAATTATGGGAAGTTTTAGAATTGCGCAATTTGATAACAGGAAAATGCCGGTTACTGATACTTCTTGCCGGTCTTTTATGCCTGCTCTGCGGCTGTGCCGTGCGGGAGGAGAAGACGCAGAAGGTAAAAGATCTTTCGTATACGATCGTGGATGAGGAGGACATTCCGCAGGCGCTGCTTGATACGATCGAAGAAAAGAAAGCGGCGGAGTGCAAGCTCACTTATGAGACAGACGACGCGCTTTATGTGGTTCATGGCTATGGAGAGCAGGAGACCGGCGGTTACAGTATAGCGGTAAAGGAGTTTTATCTGACCGGAAATGCGGTCTGTATCGATACGGAACTGATCGGACCCGCAGGAAATGAACATCCGGCAAAGAGCCCGAGTTTCCCATATATTGTATTGAAGACGGAGCGTCAGAACAAGAACGTGATATTTGAGTGAAAAATATTTTGATATTCAAAATATTTAACTTGACAAAGTTTTAACGCAATGCTATACTAAAGCAAGGGTAAACTAGGGAGGGATGTTAATTATGCAGCAATCAGATATTAGCAAAGTACGGTCATCCATACATCAGCGTTGTGGCAACAAGGTTATGATTCAGTTAGACAGGGGAAGAAATAAAGTTGATGTACAGGAAGGCGTGATCCAGAAGGCATATGCGAGCGTTTTTACCATTCTGGTAAATGACGAGAACGAGGCGAATCCGCCGCAGCTGTTGTCCTTCAGTTACACCGATGTGATTACAAGAGATATCAGAATGAAATTATGCTAAACGAGCATAAAGCTCTTCTGTTCCGAATAAGATGTGATAGATATTCGGAACAGGAGGGCTTTTTTTGGTATTAAAGAAAAAATACATACACAGAAATCAGGAAAAGGGGCAGGCGGTGAGCCAGCTGACACTTGATGATGATTTTAATATTTCCGACCATAAACCGGATGTGGTCAAAGTGATCCAGGATAAGGGAGAGATCCGGCTTGAGGAAGTGCGGGTGAGTGACGGTCATGTGTGGGTGAAGGGGACGCTTGAGTTTGCCATCCTTTATAAAAGTGACCAGTCCCAGATGCGGATCGCGTCGCTTACCGGAAGCATACCGTTTCAGGAGAATCTTGGCATGGATCAGGTGACCGAAACGGATACGGTAAAGATCCATACACAGATCGAGGATCTTTCCATCGGGATCATCAATTCCAGAAAATTAAATATCCGTGCACTGGTATTTCTGCGGGCATCTGCGGAGACGATCGGAGATGAGGCGGTTGCCTATGATATTGAGGAGGAAGAGGCGGTTGAGAAAAATGTGAGCAGCAGGGAAGTGCTTTCGCTTATCATGGCAAAACGGGATAACTGCAGGTTCAAACAGGAGATCACGCTGCCGTCCAACAAGCCGAATGTGTCGGAACTCTTATGGAAAAATGTGCAGATCCGCTGTCTGGATACCCGCCTGAAAGAGGGAAAAATAGAAGTCACCGGGGAAGTGTTGGTCTTTGTCATCTATAACGGCGTGGAAGAGGAAGAAAAACTGCAGTGGATGGAGACGGCGCTTCCGCTGCGCGCGGACGTGGAATGCGCGCTCCCGGAAGAGGAGCTGATCGCGCAGATACAGGTGAACCCGGGACTGATGGAACTGATCGTGAAGCCGGACTACGACGGGGAAGAGCGTATGCTTGCGCTGGATCTTACGCTTGATCTTGACATTCATGTCTGGAGAGAGGAGCCGGTGGAGGTGCTGGAGGATCTGTATTCGTTAAAGAAGAATCTGATCCCGGAATACGAAGAGGGAACACTCGAAAAGCTGCTGATGAAAAACAATACCAAATGCAGAGTGGAAGAACGGATGGAGATCCCCAGAGAAGAGGGAAATATCCTTCAGATCTGTTCGTGCAGCGGAAAGGCGGCGGTTGAGAACAGCCGCGTCACGGAAAACGGTGTGGAAGTGGAGGGCACGTTACAGGTGCAGATCCTTTTTGTCACAGCGGAGGATGCTTCTCCGATCGGCGCGTGGGAAACGCTCCTTCCGTTCCGGCAGCTGATCGAGGCGGATGGGATCACAAGTGACACCAGAACAGAACTCGAATGCTGCGTGGAACAGCTTTCCGCGATCCTTTTAGATGGCGGCAATGTGGAGATCAAAGCGACGGTAGATCTCAATCTGATCGCATTCTTTAAGCAGCATATCAAGATATTAAAAGAGGTGAAAGAAGAAGAACTGAACCTGGATGTCTTGCAGAAACGGCCGGGGATTACCGGATATATCGTAAAAGAGGGCGATTCCATGTGGAATATCGCAAAAGAGAACCATACGACTGTGCAAAATATCATAGATACGAACGAACTGAGTGGAACACAGATGAAAACAGGCGAAAAATTGCTGATCGTAAAGGCAGTATCATAGGTAAAATTGACGAAAAATCTTGCTGACGCCGGGAAAGTTTGATATGATTAGGAAAGAAGTTATGAAATGTAAACAAAAAAGGAGTTTTTAAGAACATGTCAAACGAATTTGAAAACAATAACGATGGAGGAGAAGACAACCAGAATCCATATTATCAGGATTATGGGGCTCCGTCACAGGGGAGCGGGCAGCAGGAAAACAATACCGATCCGTACCAGAACGCAGGAAACCAGGACTATAGCAACCCGTATCAGAGCGGACAGCAGGATTACAGCAATCCATATCAGAGCGGACAGCAGACGTACGGCGGTTACAACCCATATGGAAATGTTCCGTTAGATAAAAAGGGACAGCCGTTAAAGAACCGGTTTGGAATGAAACTGACATTCAGTATTCTTGAGATGATCAGCGGAAACCTGATTTCACTGATCTGCGGTATCATTGCCTGCGTGTTTACCTGCAAGGCAAATACCGCTTATAAAGAAGGAAAATGGGAAGAATTTAAATCTAACGCAAAAATATCAAATATCTTTTTGTGGATCGGTCTTGGCGTTTGCCTTGCGTTTTATGTGATTGTAATTATACTGATCGCGGCAGTCGGTCTGTCAGTCCTTCCGTTTATAGGATCCGGCAGCTCCGGTTCGTCGGCGACAAGCGGTTCCTATGATTATTATGATGAACAGGATTATAACTATTACGATGACACAGACGATTACGACGACGAAGATGATGATGCGGATGAGGAAGAAACCGAAGATTACGCGGATGACTGGGAGGAAGAGGATACCGAAGACGCAGATACAGGTTATGCATCAGCAGGCGTTACAGCCGGAAGCGGTTATACCGATCCGACGGTTACCATAAACGGCGCAACCGTTACTTTCCCGTTAAGCTATGCGGATTTCGTGGCAGAGACCGGTCTTACCATGGATGCGGATGAAACAGGAGACATCGTCAGCGCGGACGGATATGACAATTACGATATCACAAATGCTTATGACAGCGAAGGAAATGATGTGTGCAGCATCTGGCTTTATAATATGAGCGGTTCCGATCTTGCGATGGAAGACTGCTATGTTGCGGGGATCATCGCGTACAATGACGGATATTCTACGGCACCGGATCTTGTGATGCAAAACGGCATTACCTTTGCGTCAACACAGGATGAAGTCAGAACAGCGCTTGGAGAACCGAGCAATACCTATTCGGATACTTACAGTGACGGGTCTCTTTATGAAAGCTGGAACTGGGACTACGCGGATCCGGATTCCGATTATTTTGATGAGGTACAGATTGAGTTCGTAGACGGTGTGATCACCAAGATCGAAGTTGACAACGCGACTTTGCCGGCAGGACAGTAAAAACAGTTCCGTTAAGAATGAAAAAGAAAGAAGCAGATATATGAGCAGAAATACAAAAGATTTAAAGTCCGGGGAGAAAATATGTATGCACAGGAAAGTCGTAGCAGCATGTATGGCAGGAATACTTATGAGTCTTAGTGTTGTGCCGGTATCTGCTTCTACGCTTTCCAAGGCGAAAAACGCGAAAACGGAAGCGGAGAGCGATTTAAACAGCCAGAATGAAAAAATAAGCAGCCTGCAGAACGAACAGGCGCAGTTACAGAGTGAGATGAACTCTCTGGACGCGCAGCTTTCCGAGGTACTTGTCAATATCCAGATCCTTTCGGATGAGATCACGCAGAAGCAGGCTGAGCTGGAGGATGTCGCAAACCAGCTGGTGCAGGCACAGCAGAATGAGCAGACCGAATACGAAGATATGAAGCTGCGCATTCAGTACATGTATGAAAACGGAGACAGCACGATGTTACAGAGCCTGTTAGAATCCAAAGACATCTCAGACTTTGTGAACCGGGCGGAATATGTCAATTCCGTGTATTCCTATGACAGAAATCTGCTGATACAGTATCAGCAGACGGTACAGCAGGTGGCAGATCTCCAGATCCAGGTGCAGGGAGAAGAGGCGGAACTTGAGGAGATCCAGGAAAGCTATGAGGAGCAGGAGACACAGCTTCAGACCGTGATCGCCGAAAAGCAGTCACAGATGTCTGATTTCGATACGCAGCTTGCCAACGCGAAGAATCTTGCGGCACAGTATGCGGCAACGATCGAGCAGCAAAATGAGATTATCCGTCAGGAACAGGAGCGTCAGGCGGCAGAAGCAGCAGCGGCAGCCGCGGCGGCAAAGAAAAAGACCGACAGCGCGAAAACAGACAGTACGACGACGGTTGCGTCCACAGGTACGGATACGGCGAACACGACATCCCAGACGGACAGTAGCAGTGATTCCCAAACCGGAAAGACGCAGGACAGTTCCTCCGGTACGGACAGTGGAAGTACATCTTCCGGCAGCGGGAAAAATCCGGGTTATAAAACCGGAGTCAGTGGAAGCGATGTGGCGTCCTACGCGCTTCAGTTCGTGGGAAATCCGTATGTCAGCGGAGGGACAAGCCTTACGGATGGCGCAGACTGTTCCGGATATGTCATGAGCGTTTACGCGCATTTCGGAGTCAGTCTTCCGCACAGTTCCGCGGCGCTCGCCGGATGCGGACAGGAAGTAAGTTATGGGAATATCCAGCCGGGAGATATTGTGTGCTATACCGGACATGTGGCGATCTACATCGGCGGAGGCCAGATCGTAAATGCCAGCAGCTCCAAGCCGTACCCGGTCGGAGGGATCAAGACCAACAGCGCGACCTACCGGACGATCACAACGGTACGTCGTGTGCTTTAAAAGAAGAAAAAGATCACAGATCTAAAGATACTGCAGGATGACATTCCAGTTGTCCTGCAGTTTTTCTATGGAAAAAGCGGCATTGGCAGGACTGGTTGACGGGAGTTTTGCGGCAGGAAAACCGGTTGCCGGAAAGATGTATTTCTGATAGAGGCGGTGCGCGGTCGCGCCGTTCGCGAATACGGCAGAGATCGGCGCGGAAGACAGGATGCGTCCGATATCAGCGGGGATCACATTGCGGATACTGCTGTCGGAAGAACCGATGATGTCACAGCTTGCGATCACATCCCATACGGCAATGTGGTGACGGAGCAGAAATGCCTGTTTCTCCGGGATGGAGACCGGGCAGTCATCCGAAAGCAGCAAAGCGAGCAGCTTCCAGAAGCGGTTCTGCGGGTGTCCGTAATAAAATTGCTGTTCCCTGGATTTGACGGACGGAAAGCTTCCGAGGATCAGGATGCGCGAAGTCTCATCAAAGACAGGGGAAAAGGTGTGTGTGACGTGTTCATAAGTTTCCATGGCAAAAATCCTTTCCTGAAAAATAGCAAACAGATACTTTCTCTCATTTTAATCTTTTCTCCTGCCCTTGTCAAAAACGGAAACTGGCGTATAATAGTAATAGATTGTTTTTCAGGAGGAAGAGCTATTATGCAGATGGAAACATTACAAAAAGATATGATCGCCGCAATGAAGGCGAAAGATAAAGTGAGAAAAGAAGCGATTTCATCACTGGTGTCAGCGGTAAAGAAAAATGCCATTGACGCAGGATGCCGGGATGACATAAAAGAAGATCTGGTGGACCGCACGGTATTAAAAGAGTTAAATACCGTAAAGGAGCAGCTTGATACCTGCCCGGCGGACAGAACCGATTTGAAGGAACAGTATCAGGCAAGATATGACATTATCAGCGAGTATGCGCCGAAGCTGATGTCAGCGGAAGAAGTGGAAAAAGTGCTGACCGAGGAATTCGCTGATGTGATCGCCAGCGGAAACAAGGGGCAGATCATGAAAGAAGTTATGCCGAAGCTGCGCGGCAAGGCAGACGGTAAGGTGATCAATCAGATCGTTGCAAAACTCTGCGCGAAGTAAAAGAGGATTTACATGCAAAAAGCGAAGAAAATGCTGACAGGTTCTGTTTTAGCCCTGATCATTGTGTTTTTTATGGTGTTTTACACCGACAGCCACAAGATGCTCGTCTATGGGGAAAACTTAGATGAGACGGCGGTGACGGTGGATGGAGAAGCACTCTCTTTGGAGGATATCGCGTTTTATGTTGCCTATGAGGAGACGATGATCGAGAAACAGGCGGAAATTTACTCGCTTTCCGACGCGGATGCCTACTGGAAACAGTATGTCGGCGGGGAAAATGTGAAAGAGGCGGGAAAGCAGGCAGTCCTTGATATGGCAGTGCATGATGAGATCTTTTACTGCATGGCAAAAGAAGAAGGGCTGGAGCTTTCGCCGGAGGAAAACGCGGCGCTGGTAAGCAAAGAGGGAGATTTCTGGGCGGATCTGACCGAAGAGCAGAAAGAACGTCTCGGCGTGACCGAACAGAAGATATCGGATACGATGTTTCGTCTGGCGCTGGCGGAAAAATATCAGACGGTACTTACAGAGCGCAACAGCTTTGATGAGGAAGACCATACCTATGAAAGCTACGGTGTGTCCGGCAGTAATTATAAAAAGATCTTGGAGGATCATACCTATTCGGTCAATGAAAAGGTGTGGGACAAGATTGATTTTGGAAATGTTATTGTAGAACGTTAGAAACCAGTAAACTACGCAAACAGAAAGAGTGAAAATATGTCATTTAAAATTGGAAGAAATGATCCATGCTGGTGTGGCAGCGGAAAAAAATATAAGGTGTGCCATGAGCAGTTTGATGAAAAAATTGAAAAGTTCCGCAGCGAAGGCCATATCGTGCCGCCGCACGAGATCATCAAAAAGCCGGATGAGATCGCCGGAATCAAAGAGAGCGCGAAGATCAACATTGCGGTACTCGATTATATCGGCGAGCACATCAAAGAGGGTATGAGCACCGAGGAAATCGACAAGATGGTATACGAGCGTACCACTGCCATGGGAGGAATCCCGGCACCGTTACATTATCAGGGATTTCCAAAGAGCGTGTGTACCTCCATCAATGATCAGGTGTGCCACGGCATCCCGTCAGAGAACGAGATCTTAAAAGACGGTGATATCATCAACGTGGATGTATCCACGATCTTAAACGGATATTTTTCAGATTCATCCAGAATGTTCTGTATCGGAAATGTCAGTGAGGAAAAAAGAAAGCTGGTCCAGGTCACAAAAGAGTGTGTGGAGATCGGCTTAAAAGAAGTAAAACCGTGGCATTTTCTCGGAGATATGGGGCAGGCAGTGCATGACCACGCGTTTGCCAATGGCTATACCGTAGTCCGGGAGATCGGCGGTCACGGCATCGGACTGGAATTCCACGAGGATCCATGGGTAAGCTATAACTCCAAAAAGGGACAGGAGATGCTCATGGTTCCGGGCATGATCTTTACGATCGAGCCGATGGTAAACATGGGAAGACCGGATATCTATATCGATTCCGAGAATGACTGGACAGTTTACACCGAGGACGGAAAACCGTCCGCACAGTGGGAGATCCAGGTGCTTGTCACCGAAGACGGCGCAGAGGTCATTTCCTACTAGGCGTTTTTTAAGAAACAAAGTGAGGAATAAAAGCTGTTTTCTTCTATATAAATAGAGTAAGAAGATTTTTCTGGAGCAGTATGGAACAAAAAAGAGAGGAAAGCAGATGGAAAAAGGGCGGTCGTATCCTTCTTGCCGCAGCCATGATATTTCTGGCGGGCAGGGGAGCGGCCGCTCTTTTTACGCAGTGGACAACGACAGCGAATATCGCGTCTGCCGTGGATAACTGGGGACTTGGCTTTGGAGCGGAAGGAGAAAAGCCGACCGGAAATGTGAGCGCGGAGGAGTTAAAGCAGTATGACACCTATTATGTGGGTGACGGGGACGATAAAGTCATCTACCTCACGTTTGACTGCGGATATGAGAACGGCAATACGCCAAAGATCCTTGAGGCATTAAAAAAGCATCAGGTAAAAGCAACATTTTTTGTGGTAGGGCATTTTCTGGAGAGCAGTCCGGATCTGGTAAAGCAGATGGTGGCGGACGGACACACGGTCGGAAATCACACCTATCATCACCCGGATATGTCGGCGATCTCCGATCAGGCATCGTTTGGAAAAGAGATCGGGGATGTGGAAGCAAAGTACAAAGAGATCACCGGGCAGGAGATGACGAAATATTACCGTCCACCGCAGGGAAAATACAGCACGGAAAACTTAAAGATGGCGCAGGATTTCGGCTATCACACGTTTTTCTGGAGCCTTGCCTATGTGGACTGGTATGCGGACAATCAGCCGACGCCGGAGCAGGCGTATGAGAAGCTGCTCGGACGGATCCATCCGGGGGCGATCGTTTTGCTCCACAATACATCCGATACCAACGGAAATATCCTAGACGAACTGCTGACGAAATGGGAGAATATGGGCTATCATTTTGGAACGCTCTCCGAGCTGTGGGAAAGTGGAAATAACGAGGCAGTCACGGCAGATACCGAGTCCGCGCAGTAAAGCAAAAAAGCAGATTTACATTCTTTTTGTAACATAGTATGATGTAGATTAGAAGTTTTGGGGCATGCTACAAAGGAAAAGGAGGAAGGGCTATGAACATCATGGACATCATTGGACCGGTCATGGTCGGACCGTCGAGTTCCCATACGGCGGGCGCGGTAAAGATCGGGCAGATATCGAGAAAGCTTTTGGCGGAACCGGTACAGCAGGCAGAAATCTGTTTTCACGGTTCCTTCCTTGCAACCGGAAAAGGACACGGCACAGACCGGGCGCTCGTTGCCGGGCTGCTTGGTCTTGCGGTGGATGATGAAAATATCCCGAACAGCTTTGCGATCGCGGCGGAGAGAAACCTAACGTTTTCCATTCACGGGATCGATCTTGGTGACGCGCATCCGAATACGGTAAAAATGAAGCTGACCGGAGAGAGTGGGAGAACGCTTGAGATCGTGGCGGCATCCATCGGCGGAGGGCAGATCCGCATCTGTGAGATCGACGGTCTGACCGCGAATTTCTGCGGAGAGTATCCGACGCTTATCGTCCATAACCTGGATCAGCCGGGACATGTTACCGAGGTGACGTCCATGCTCGCGCATAAATCTGTGAATATCGCGACGATGCAGCTTTATCGTGACAGCCGTGGCGGAAACGCGGTTATGGTCATCGAGTGTGACCAGGAGGTGCCGCAGGAAGCCATCCGGTGGCTGGAACATTTAGAGGGGATCGAAAAAGTAACTTATCTTAGCCTGGAGGAATCATAATGTATAGATCACTGGAAGAAATTTGCGAAGCGGCAGAGGGCAGCAGTTTTTACGAGGCGGTTCTGGCGGATGACTGCAAAGAGCGCGGGATCAAAGAGGTGGAATCCAAAGCGCAGATGCGCGCCATGTATGAGGCAATGAAACAGGCGGACGCCGGTTACGAGGCAAAAAGGGTATCCGCAAGCGGACTTGCCGGAACAGACGGAGAAAAACTGGCGCAGGCGAGGGCACAAAAGAAGCTGATCTGTGGAGATCTGATCGGACTTGTCATGGAAAAAGCGGTAAAAATGGGCGAGTCCAATGCCTGTATGAAGCGGATCGTGGCAGCACCGACCGCAGGCTCCTGTGGCGTGCTTCCGGCGGTTCTGCTCTCACTCGAGGAGATGGAGCATTATCCGACGGAACAGCTGGTTGAGGCACTTTATGTGGCGGCAGGTATCGGCGGTGTGATCGCGGACCGCGCGTTCATTGCCGGAGCGGCAGGAGGCTGTCAGGCGGAGATCGGTTCCGCGTCTGCCATGGCGGCGGGGGCCGTGACCTGGCTTCGCGGCGGAGACGCAGTGCAGATCATCCACGCGGCGGCGCTGGCATTAAAAAGTCTGCTTGGACTTGCCTGTGATCCGGTGGCAGGTCTGGTAGAAGTGCCGTGCATCAAAAGAAACGTGATCGGTGCGGTCAACGCGCTTACGGCATCCGATCTGGCGATGGCTGGGATCTTAAGCCGGATCCCGCCGGACGAAGTGATCGACGCGATGCGGAATATCGGAAGAAGTATGCCTTCCTGTCTGAAAGAGACCGGGGAGGGCGGACTGGCGGTGACGCCGACTGGCATGCAGATCAAAGAGAAAATGCCGAATTTTATGTAGGAAAAAGAGGACAAAAGATGGGAAAAGAAGCGAAAACAAATGCGATGCGCCTTTTGGAGCGCAATAAAATACCATATGAAGTATTAAATTATGAGTGTGATGAATTTATCGACGGACTTCACACGGCGGAGGCGACCGGAGCGCCGGTGGAGCAGAGTTTTAAAACGCTGGTGATGCAGGGAAAGAGCGGACAGTTTTATGTCTATGTGGTTCCGATCGCGGATGAGGTGAACTTAAAAGCGGCGGCAAAAGCAGTCGGTGAGAAGTCCGTGGAAATGATCCATGTTAAAGATATCACAAAGATCACGGGATATGTCCGCGGGGGATGCAGCCCGCTTGGAATGAAAAAAGCGTTCCATACCATCGTGCATCAGTCGGCGGCACAGTACGATAAGATCTACATCAGCGGGGGAAGGATCGGGACAAGCATCGCGCTCTCGCCGGAAGATCTGATGAAAGTCATCGATGGCGCGTACGCGGACATAATTCAATAGCTTTTACAGGAAGAAAGTGCTATAATTTTATTTAGGACTCTAGCAGAGAAAGGAGTATTTCTATGAAGGAAATCTTAAAGAAAATTAAGGCGGATACCATACTGTCAGCAGTGCTCTGCATCATACTCGGAGTGGTTCTGCTGCTTTATACGGAACAGATGACCGATCTGCTCTGCAAGCTGCTCGCGGCTGTACTCATTGTCATGGGCGTTGCGCACATGATCATCTATTTTACGGATCGTATGGGAAATAAATTCAGACTGATCGGAGGAGTCGTTGTCCTTTTGCTCGGCGTGTGGATCTTTATCAATCCACGGATCATCATCAACCTGATCCCGGCGATCATCGGAGCGATCCTGTTTTTACACGGAGTGGAGGATCTGTGCCTTGCGATCCAGGCAAAGCAGGCGGAAGGTTCGGCATGGATCTCCTGTCTGATCCTTGCGATCGTAAATCTCGCGATCGGCATTCTTTTGATCGTAAAGGCGTTTGAGGCGGCACAGATCGCGTTCAAACTGATTGGGATCGCACTTATTTATGACGGAATATCCGATATCTGGATCGTATCGAGAGCGGTGAAAGCAGCAAAACAGATGGAGCAGGATTTAAACGCGATCGATACCGAGGGAAAAGAACTCTAAAACTAAGGAAAGTGATTTTGTATGCGCAGAATGGAATTTAAGATGGAACGTACCGGGTTATTAAAGATCGGAGATGTACTTCCGGTGACGGAGGGCAAACTTCCGAATTCCTATTATTACAACCTGGGAAATTCCTTTGCAATGTCTGCAAATTATAAATTTTCGGAACGGCTGAAGTCCAAAGAAGGAAAAGTGGTCAATGTCGAAGAGACCCCGAAGGGATTCTTTGTGACAGTCGAATTCGATGAATAAACACGATAAAGGAGAACATAACATGGATCATACCAATGCGGCGAAGATGCCGGACAATACAAAACTCGAGGAAGTACTGGAAGCATATGCGAAAGAGCAGAACAAGGACAATCTGTCTGCGGTTTTAAACGGTCTGCGCTATGCGCATCTGTTTGTCCCGGCAGTTTTTCCGGAAGGAACGGATCTTACCTTCTTAAAAGAAGCAAAACAGGGAGAGAGGATCGCGATCCCGCAGGGGATCACACCGCTTCCGAGCATTTTAAAGAACAATAAGGAAGAACAGTATCTTCCGCTGTATACAAGAAAAGAAGAAATTCCAAAAGACCAGAAATTCCATACGATTCTGGAAGTCACCTTCCGTGGAAGTTATATGACCGTATTAAAGGAGGGATCCAAGCTCGAAGGGCTGGCGTTGAATCCGTTCCATGAAAATGTACTGGTGAAGAAGGCACTGCTCGAAAAATTAAAGGCGCAGGACGACAAGATGCTTGAAAACAAGAAGGTTGTAAAGCTGAATGCTGCCCAGTATCATGCACTGGTACGCAGAAATATGGAGCTTAAGACGATCCCGCATATGCTTTTTACCGATGGAGACAAATTCACCAGAGATCTGTGCGAAGGAAAAGAAGCGTTCGTCTGCGAGCTTTACCGCAGCGCGTTCCCGAAAGAACCGGGTGCGCCGTACGAAACGTCTGACTTTGATTTTATGGCGCTCAATGTGCGCGAGGATCTGCTTCTGATCCGCGTGGATCTTCCGGAAAAAGGACTGGTTCCGGGTCTGTGCCACAGAGTGTACCTTGCATGGAATGAACAGGCGAAAAAAGCATATTATTTTACGATCGAGCAGACACCAAAGAAAGAAGAACGCGCGATGGGACGTGTGGACGAGAGCGGAAAGCGCATCGACTGCGGAGCAGCACCGGTGGAAGGGGCTGAGATCCAGCGCATCCTAGATCTGATCGATGAGGAGAAGACAGAGACAAACTGATATGAAAAAGATTCTGATCTATCGCTGGAATTCCTATAATGATCTGGATATCGAGCAGACGTTCCGCCGCCTGGGTTATGAGGTGGACAGTGTGGAGCGCAGGGAAAAGACGTATGACAGGGATCTGGAATTTGAGCGGATCCTGACAGAGAAGATCACGCAGAACGTATATGAGTTTTTCTTTACGATGAATTATTTTCCGGCGATCTCGAATCTCTGTGAGCGGATGAAGCTTCGCTATGTCTGCTGGACCTGCGACAATCCGCTGATCGGAATGTACGACCGGTCGGTATTTCATGACTGCAACCGGATCTTTACCTTTGACCGGAGCAATTATCTGGAATTTAAGGCAAGAGGTGTGCGCCATATTTATCGTCTGCCGCTTGCGGTGAACACGGACCGGCTGGATGAACTGCTTGTAGACAAAAAAGCGGGCTATCAGGATGATATTTCATTTGTGGGGAGCCTGTATACGGACCGTAATGCCTATGATGACATGAAGGACACGTTCCCGGAGCAGTTAAGGGGATATCTGGACGGTGTCATACAGGCGCGTCTTGTGGTGCCGGATCATCAGATCATCGATGATATGCTGACACCGGATATTTTGGAACAGATCGAGGAGAATTATCATCTGGAAAAATCAGAGGATTCGTTTTCGGATCTTGCGCTGATATTTTCCACAACCGTACTCGGATTTAAGATCGCTTCCGTGGCACGGACACAGGCACTGATCGCGCTTTCCAAAAAGTATGCGGTATCGGTGTATAACAAAGAGAAGAACAGCGGACTGCTCCGCGTCAGTACGAAAGGACCGGTGGATTACTGGCAGGAAATGCCGGCGGTCTTTGCGGGAAGCAGGATCAATCTGAACTTTACGATCCCCAATATCAAGATGGGGCTTCCGTTACGCGTGTTTGACGTGCTCGGGGCAGGAGGTTTTCTGCTTACAAACTTTCAGCCGGAACTGCCGCAGTATTTTGAAAACGGCAAAGATCTGGTCTGGTTTACCAGCGAACGGGAACTAATCGAGAAAGCGGGCTACTACCTTGCGCATGAAAAAGAGCGGGAGCGGATCGCGAGAAACGGATGGGAGAAGGTACGGCGTTTCCATACATATATGCAGCGGATCACGCAGATGTTAGACATCCTCGAGCGGGACGGAAAATGTCATATCGATGAAAAAGAAAAGGAAGGGGAGCTTTTATGAAAGCACAGGAATTTACTGAGACCTATAAGACGCAGTTTTCGGAATATTGTCCCTGCATCATCACTGCGGCGGGGGATGTGATCGAATGCGCGGACGGGCATACAAAAGCATTGGAAGAACTGTTTCATACGGAATGCCCGGGGGAAGAACTGCCGCAGGACGTCATGCCGATGCAGTACCTGATCGTCCGCACGAAAACGGTCGTTGTTGACTATGAAAACCAGGTTTACAGTGAGGCACTGACCGGGGAACAGAAGGAAGCGCTTCGTGTCCTCGCGGATGCGGGCATGATCACGATCCATCTGGGCGATATTCACGGAAAATATTAGACAAACGGAAGAAATGGAGTACGAGAACATATGATAAACCCTACAAAATTATTCCAGGTCAAAAATGCCTGGGATATTTTTTCGGCAAACCATCCGAAGTTTTCAAAGTTTTTGCAGGCTGCGGGTAAGCACGGGATCGGAGAGGGATCGGTTCTGGAAGTGAGCATCACGAATGCGTCCGGAGAGACGATTACATCCAATCTGAAACTGACCGCATCGGATATGCAGCTGTTTGAGTCCTTAAAGGGGCTTGCGGGGAAGTAGAAGCAACAATAAGAATAGCAGGAAAAATAAGACACCATATGCGAAACAAAACAGGTTTCGTATGTGGTGTTTTTTGTACTAGCAACGAGGAAAATGAATGCTATGCTTGCATGGGCATTCATTTGACGACTGCTGATCAGAGCGGAATGCGCAGAGCGTATTTCGTCTCTGTCTTCCCACAGGGCTGCAAGAAGATTGAATGGAGCTGTGTATGCAGGCACGGTCATACATAAATTTTCGTAAAAAATCGACAAAATATTGCATTGAAAAACAGGTACGTTATACTGAAAGAAAGGAAAGAGAAGGGAAGAAGAATGTTACATTGATTATGTATTAAGAGAGATTAAAGGGGGGTAAAAAACAGCATATGGAATATATTGCGCATAAGGATGGAGACAGGGAGCAGACGGTTAAGGAACATTTAACGGGGACAGCAAAGCTGGCATCTGAATTTGCGGGGAAATTCGGGAAAGCGGATTGGGGATATTGTTGTGGAATGCTCCACGATATTGGAAAATATTCAAAAGAATTTCAGAAAAAAATTAAAGAAGATACGAATGCAAGGGTAGATCATTCTACTGCCGGTGCAAAGCTTTGCATGGAAAAAGGAGGGTACTATCAATTTTTAAGTTATTGTATTGCCGGGCATCATGCCGGACTCCCGGATGGTGGAAATACAGCAATTCCATCCAGCTTGCGTGAGAGATGTGCCAGAAAAGT
The DNA here is from genome assembly GCF_014297335.1 of Roseburia yibonii. NCBI lineage: Bacteria > Bacillati > Bacillota > Clostridia > Lachnospirales > Lachnospiraceae > Roseburia > Roseburia yibonii. Next base: position 105,654 of record NZ_JACOQH010000003.1, on the reverse strand, counting down.
CTGCAATTACGAAGCATATAAAGAAGAAATACAGACTCCGGAATTGCATACGGATCCAATTAAATTTGAAAAAGACAAAAATATAAGTTTTTCCATGAGTGTGTTTTTGCGGATGCTGTATTCCTGTCTGGTGGATGCTGATTTCCTGGATACAGAGTTTTTTATGAAAAAAGGCGAGACGGAACGGACATCAGGAGAATCGATGGAAATACTTTTGGAGAAGCTGGAAACACATATTTCAAGCTGGTTGGATAATGCGGACACGGACACGCTAAATGGCAGAAGAACGGAGATATTAAGGCATTGTCTGGATGAGGGGAAACGGGAGAAAGGGCTTTTTCGACTGACCGTGCCAACAGGAGGCGGAAAAACGGTAGCATCGCTTGCATTCGCATTGAAGCACGCGGTAGAAAATCAGATGGATCGTATTATTTATGTGATACCGTATACAAGCATTATTGAACAGAATGCACAGGTTTTCCGGGAAATCCTTGGAGCACAAAATGTACTGGAGAATCATTGTAACGTTGACTATGAGAGCTCGGAAGAATTTAAGCCGATGCAGCTTGCCAGTGAAAATTGGGATAAACCGGTTGTGGTAACGACGAATGTTCAGTTTTTTGAATCGCTATTTGCGAATAAATCTTCAAAATGCAGAAAAATCCATAATATTGCAAACAGTGTTATTATTTTTGATGAGGCGCAGATGCTGCCGCTGGATTACTTAAAACCGTGTATTGCCATGATGCAGGAATTGCTGGAAAGTTATGCGGCGAGTATGGTATTGTGTACCGCTACACAGCCGACGCTTGATCCGTTTTTTTCACGAATAGAAAATATGATAGAATTATGCCCGAGGATGGAAGAACAGTTTCGTTTTTTTGAACGGGTGACTTATCAGAATATTGGAGCGGTTTCAAAAGAAGATCTGTTGCAGCAGTTGGAAAAAGAAAACAGTGCGTTATGCATTGTAAATACAAAAAAACGTGCGCAGGAACTCTATCAATTACTGGAGGGGGAAGGCGTAGGCGTGTATCATTTGTCGACAAGTATGTATCCGAAGCATCGGAAACGCGTACTGAAGCAGATTAGAGAATACTTACATGAACATCAAAAAAGATGCATTTTAATATCCACCAGCCTGGTGGAAGCCGGAGTGGATTTGGATTTTAATTGTGTATACCGCCAGATAGCTGGAATAGATTCTATGATCCAGGCAGCGGGCAGATGTAATCGCGAAGGTTTGCGTGATGCTGCGGACAGCAAAGTTTATCTTTTTGATTTTGAGGATATGAAAACAGTACAGGGACAGGCGCAGCAGATTAATACGGCAAAGGCCATTTCGCAGGATTATGAGAATATAGCAGGGCTTACGAGTATAACAGAATATTTTGCCCGTCTGTATCATTATCGTGGGGCGAGCCTGGACAAGAAAAATATTATAGGAGAGTTTAGGCATCCAGACTATAATTTCGCAAAGGTTGGAAAAGAGTTTAAGCTGATCGAGGAAGATACAAAAACAATCTTTATTAACAAAGAACCAGAAGCGGCTGAAATTTTAAGAGAATTAAAACTGAAGGGCGTGTCAAAAGAGCGGATGCGGAAGGCGGGGCAATACTGCATTCAGGTGTATAGTAATTTCTTTGATAAGCTATATGGGGCTGGAATGGTGCAGCCGGTTCTGGCAGATATGACTGATTTTTATGAATTAACATCTTTGGAACAATATACGGAGGAATGCGGATTGGATTATTCCGTTGATGATGGAGAGGCACTGTTTTATTAAAAAGATAGCAGCGGTGTGAAGAAAGTGAGGGTGTATATGAAAAAACAAATGGTAAGGAGATTTTTTATGAGGCATTCAATTTATCAACCAAGAGATTATATTGCAGCGTGTTATGAGAAAGGAGAGGTGCTATAAATGGGAATGGGAGTGAAAGTTAAGGTGTGGGGAGACTATGCCTTGTTTTCGCGGCCGGAAATGAAAGTTGAACGATGTTCATATGATGTGATGACGCCTTCCGCAGCAAGGGGAATTCTGGAAGCAATTTACTGGCATCCGGGGTTGCGCTGGGTGATTGACAGGATTTATGTACAAAATCCGATCCGCTTTACGAGTGTCCGGCGCAATGAGGTAAAAAGTAAAGTATCTGCCAGTAATGTATTACAGGCATATAACGGAGCCGATAAGCCACTTTATATTAGTACAAAAGAGGAGATTGTGCAAAGGGCATCGCTGCTTTTGTGTGATGTCGCGTATGTGATAGAGGCACATTTCGAAATGACAGATCAGGCAAATGCATCGGACAATCCGGGAAAATTTAAAGATATTATGATGCGACGCTTAAAAAGAGGGGAATGTTACCACATGCCATATTTTGGATGCAGGGAATTTCCGGCACATTTTTGTCTGTGTGAGGAGGAAGAAATCCATACAATATATGACGAAGTGCCGGAAAGAGATCTGGGTTTCATGTTATACGATATGGATTACAGTGACAAAAATAATATACAGCCGATGTTTTTCCGGGCTGTGATGAAAAGAGGGATATTGGATCTGCGGGATTGTGAGGTGATTCGATGATTCTACAAGCGTTGGTGCAGCACTATGAAAACCTTGCCGGACAGGATAAGGTATCAAAACCGGGTTGGTGTCATGCAAAAGTTTCTTATCTGATTGATCTGAAAGAAGATGGAACAATAAAGGAAATCATTCCATTAAAGCGGGAAGAAGAACGCGGAAAGAAAAAAGTATGGGTTTCAGAAACGATTTGTGTACCGGAGATGGTTACAAGGTCATCCGGTGTGTCAGCCAATTTTTTGTGCGATAATGCAAAATACTTTTTGGGAATTGATGCAGACGGAACGGGTCAAAGGGTAATAGAATGTTTTCAGGCAGCAAAAGCGAGGCATTTGTCGATTCTAAAAGATTCAGAAAGTATGATGGCAAAAGCGATATGCAGGTATTTTGAACACTGGAATCCGGAAACGGCGCAGGAAAATCCCGTTGTTAAAGAGCATTGGGAGGAATTAAATGACGGTGGAAATCTGATCTTCGGTATGGGAGGTCATTATGCGCAGGATGATGAACAGATAAAGAGGATATGGGAAAAACAACAGGAGCAGAAAGAAGAAGGTCAGGTCGGAACCTGTCTGGTGACTGGACAGAAAACAAAAATTGCCCGTATCCATAGAGGAATCAAAGGAGTTCCGGGAGCACAGTCAAGCGGGGCAGCGTTGGTTTCATTTAACGCACCGGCGTTTGAATCATATGGAAAAGAACAAAGTTATAATGCGCCGGTTGGGCAATATGCGGAATTTGCATATACAACAGCTTTAAATTATCTTTTAAATCAAAGAGAGTATCGTTTCCCGATGTGGGATTCCATGGTTGTATTCTGGGCAGAATCCGGGGAACAGGAGTATCAGAGAATATTTTTTTCATCGTTAGATCCGCAGCCGGATAATCAGGAACAGATAAGGAAAGTATTTGAAAATCTGAAAAGAGGAATATGGGTGGATCTGGAAGATATCAATCTGGATATGAATCAGAAATTTTATATTCTTTGTCTGGCACCCAATGCGGCTAGACTGTCAGTTCGCTTTTTTTATCAAAATTCGTTTGGCAATATTTTGAAAAATATAGAAAACCATTATTCTCGGATGGAAATAGTAAGACCTTCCTGGGAGAACAGAGCGTATCTTGGCATCCGGCCAATGTTGATGGAGACGGTAAATCAGAAGTCAAAAGACAAATCGCCGGTTCCCAATATGGCGGCAATGGTGTTAAAAGCGGTGCTGTCAGATGACCGGTATCCGGCAAGTTTATATACGGACACATTGATTCGTATCCGTGCGGAACAGGGAAAGGTTACCTGTGGAAGAGCGGCAATTATTAAAGCATTTTTAATACAAAATTATAAATGGAAAGAAGGAGAATATTATATGGGATTAAATGAGGAGTGTAAAGATCCAGCTTATGTGTTGGGGAGACTGTTTGCAGTACTAGAATTTGTTCAGAAAGATGCGGCAGATCAGAATATTAATACAACCATTCGGGATCGTTATTTTAATTCTGCGTGTACAGCACCGGCTTTGATCTTTCCGACACTATTAAAATTGAAAAATAGTCATATAAAGAAATTAGAACGTAATTCATTGAGAAAGAAGTTTGAGTATGAATGCTTAGTTACAACATTAATGGAAAAGCTGGATATGACAGAGGAAACAGAAGGTTTCCCGCGGCGCTTATCGCTGGAAGAACAGGGGAAATTTATGCTAGGTTATTATCATCAGATACAGAAAAAGTATGAAAAAAAGGAGGACAAGTAGATGGAAGAGGTAATTAAAAATCGGTATGAATTTGTTGTATTATTTGATGTGGAGAATGGAAATCCGAATGGTGATCCGGATGCAGGCAATATGCCAAGAATCGACCCGGAAAGCGGACTTGGACTGGTTACCGATGTGTGCCTGAAACGCAAGATCCGCAATTATATTGAAACGGTTAAGGAAGATGAAAAAGGATATAAAATTTATATCAAAGAGGATGTACCGCTGAATCGAAGTGACCGCACGGCGTGTGAAAGTCTTGGAATTGAAGAGACAGATGATAAAAAGGTAACAGAAGCACTGAAAAAGCTGAAAAAAACAGATCCGAATGTGGATATCAAATTAAGAGATTATATGTGTGAGAATTTTTATGACATTCGTACGTTTGGTGCTGTTATGACAACTTTTGTGAAGGCGTCTTTAAATTGTGGACAGGTCAGGGGACCAGTCCAGATTGGGTTTGCGAGAAGTATTGATCCGATTATCAGTCAGGAAGTAACAATTACCAGAGTTGCTATCACAACAGAGAAAGATGCAGAAAATAAAAGTACGGAAATGGGAAGAAAAAATATTGTTCCATACGGTTTATATCGTGTAGAAGGTTATATTTCTGCAAATCTGGCAAGAAAAGTTACCGGTTTTTCTGAGAAAGATCTGGAACTTTTGTGGGATGCAATTATTAATATGTTTGAAAATGATCATTCAGCGGCAAGAGGAAAAATGGCGGTTCGTGAATTGATTGTATTTAAACACAGCAAAGAATTGGGAGATTGCCCGGCATACAAATTATTTGATGCTGTAGAAGTAAAGAAAAAGGACGATATTGAGTATCCAAGAAAATATCAGGATTATACCGTTCAGATACATGAAAATGAGATTCCAGATTCGATTGAAGTGAAAAGGATGATTTAATGGAATACGCGGAAGAAGAGTATTTAATGATATCGGGGATACAACATTTTAAATTTTGCAGGAGACAATGGGCATTGATTCATGTTGAGCAGCAATGGGCAGAGAATGTACATACAGTAGTGGGGGAACTGATGCATAAAAAAGCCCATGACCCTTATCTTACGGAAAAAAGAAAAGATATAATCATTGCCCGGGCACTTCCTGTTTCATCAAGGGAACTTGGAGTCAGCGGAGAATGTGATATTGTGGAATTCCATAAATGTGAGGATGGAATTTCATTGTTCGGACATCGTGGGTTGTACTCGGTATATCCGGTCGAGTATAAGAAGGGAAAACCAAAAGAAGCAGAGGAGGATAAATTACAACTGGCGGCGCAGGCAATGTGCCTCGAGGAAATGTTTTCTACCAAAATACAGGAAGGGGCTATTTTTTACGGGGAGACCAAAAGAAGGGAACAAGTGATGATTTCGCTGGAATTACGTGAGGAAGTAAAGCAGATGTTTCAGGAAATGCATCAGTATTACAAGCGAAATTATACACCAAAAGTAAAACGAAGTAAGGCGTGTAATGCATGTTCTTTGAAAGATATTTGCATTCCGGGTCTGGAAAAGACGATTTCGGTTAAAAATTATATGGCGCAGAAGCTGAAGGAGGATGCGGAATGAAAAAGTTATTAAACACACTATATGTTACATCCGAGAATAGTTATCTGGGGCTGGATGGAGAAAATATCGTTGTTTATGACGAGCAAAAAGAAGTCGGACGTCTGCCATTGCATAACCTGGAAGGAATCGTTTCGTTTGGGTATCGAGGAACAAGCCCCGCACTTATGGGAGCATGCGCGGAAAGAAATATTTCGCTTTGTTATCTGACACCACAGGGAAAATTCTTGGCTCGTGTTACAGGAAAGGTCAAGGGAAATGTTGTTTTGCGTGAGCAGCAGTATAGGAGTTGCAAAGACGAAGTAATCGGTCTGGAGATCGCAAAAAACTGCATTTCTGGAAAAGTTTATAATGCAAGATGGGTTTTAGAGCGGGCGATACGGGATCATGGAATGCAGATCGATGTGGATTGTGTAAAAAATGCTTCATTACAGTTGAAGTCTTCTTTGGAGCTTATACAGAATGCTGAATCAAAAGATCAGCTCAGAGGATATGAAGGAGAAGCTGCAAGCATTTACTTTGGCGTTTTTAATGAGTTGATCTTGCAGCAAAAAAAGGATTTTGCCTTTCAGGGAAGAAATAAAAGACCACCACTTGATAATGTGAATGCGATGCTTTCCTTTGTGTATACAATGTTGACAAACCAGATTGCTGCGGCATTGGAAGTTGTAGGATTGGATCCGTATGTTGGATATTTACATACAGATCGTCCGGGAAGAGTGTCGCTTGCGTTGGATTTAATAGAAGAATTTCGAGCAGTTTATGCGGATCGATTTGTGTTGTCACTAATTAATAAAAAAATTGTAAATAAGAAAAATTTTACGAGAAAAGAAAATGGAGCTGTTCTGATGGATGATGATCTGAGAAGGAAATTATTGACAGAGTGGCAGAATAAGAAAAAAGAAATAATCACACACCCGTTTTTGAAAGAGAAAATAGAATGGGGAATGGTGCCATATGTTCAGGCGATGCTCCTAGCCCGATATCTGCGTGGAGATCTGGATGGCTACCCGGTATTTCTTTGGAAATGAGGTGATTATTGTGTTGGTGCTGATTACCTATGATGTAAATACGGAAAGTTCTGCAGGGAGAACACGATTAAGAAAAGTAGCAAAACAATGTGAAAATTATGGAAGGCGTGTGCAGAATTCCGTGTTTGAATGTATTTTGGATCAGGCGCAATGCGTGATGTTGAAATCGCTGTTAAGTGATATTATAGATGAAGATGTAGACAGCTTGCGGTTATACTATCTGGGAAATAAATATCAGACGAAAGTGGAACATATTGGAGTAGACAGAGGAATTGCAGCTGATCAAACTCTAATTTTATGAAAGCGGTTGGTGCGAGTGTATAGTGCACATAAAACGGCCGGAAGATTCGCACCAAAAATAATGAACAAAAAAGTTCGAATTTGTTTTGAAAAGATGAAAGAGCGAAAGATTTTTAGAACGAATTTGGATATTTTTATAATATTTCACTGGATAAAAAGATTTTTTTGTGAGATATTGCTGTCGCTCCCCTTGTGGGAGCGTGGATTGAAATATCAGCTTTGGAATGGTCAACATAGCCCGCCGCGCGCGTCGCTCCCCTTGTGGGAGCGTGGATTGAAATCATGCGCCGTACTTTGTCCGGTAGCCCTTTGCATGTCGCTCCCCTTGTGGGAGCGTGGATTGAAATATATATTTATGATATTTTTAAATTGAATTGATAAAGGTCGCTCCCCTTGTGGGAGCGTGGATTGAAATAAGTTAAAATACCCGCGTGTTATGTCGGATTATGCGTCGCTCCCCTTGTGGGAGCGTGGATTGAAATCTCCTGTTGCAGATGCATGTATCGGATGCCTCGGGTCGCTCCCCTTGTGGGAGCGTGGATTGAAATAAAAATATGAACAGGGAGTCGCTGCAATGTCTGGGTCGCTCCCCTTGTGGGAGCGTGGATTGAAATTAATTGTATTAAAGGTTTTTATGGCAATGGCGAGTCGCTCCCCTTGTGGGAGCGTGGATTGAAATAAGCCACATGGAAGCCATAGTATAGGTATCAACGTCGCTCCCCTTGTGGGAGCGTGGATTGAAATAAGTGATTTTGTGCGCCTCGCCAGCCCCGCATAGGTCGCTCCCCTTGTGGGAGCGTGGATTGAAATCGGAGGAAAGTGCAAAGAAACTTTTGAATTATCGTCGCTCCCCTTGTGGGAGCGTGGATTGAAATGTACCGGAAAAAAACGCGCGAAAAATAAAAGATGAGTCGCTCCCCTTGTGGGAGCGTGGATTGAAATTTAAAGACGGAACTATTGTTGATGATATGTCAACGTCGCTCCCCTTGTGGGAGCGTGGATTGAAATAACCGTGACGTTAAAACGTTGGAAGAATTGCCGGGTCGTCCCCTTGTGGGAGCGTGGATTGAAATTATTATGAATTACGGTATAAGGCGGTGATTGTTTGGTCGCTCCCCTTGTGGGAGCGTGGATTGAAATTTGCTGGAATACCATGAAAAAATAGAAAGCGGCGAAAGTCGCTCCCCTTGTGGGAGCGTGGATTGAAATTCCAAAACGCTTCCGCGCCGCAATGTACGACACAGTCGCTCCCCTTGTGGGAGCGTGGATTGAAATGACAGTAAACGGATCAAGAAGCTCCGTAAGATGGGTCGCTCCCCTTGTGGGAGCGTGGATTGAAATATGCAGTTTGAGCCGCCAAATCAATATGCGGTATGTCGCTCCCCTTGTGGGAGCGTGGATTGAAATAGCCATTTAAGCATATCTCCATAGCTGTTGTGTTGCCATATGAGATCCTCCTTCAGCATGTTTCTATTGTACCATGCTTATGTGTATTTGGAATTTCTCATTTTGGCTTGTACTATTTATATTCTAGCACCACAACTTCCTTTTGGTTCCAGTGGCAGTATGAGTTACTGGAGATGCAAGTAGTGATTTTGGAAGTTAAATGTAATGTTATAAAGATGAAACGTATTTCATATTGCCAGCAACTCTTATAGAATTCTAAGATAAAAAAGTCTTTTGTAATATAGCCCTCTCCGCTCACCCCGCAGTTGAATCCTTTGTAAAATCATGTTAAAATCTGTCTATAAGAACGGAAAAGAAAAGTATGGGGAAAGAGAAGCATGAACGGTAAGCATAAGCGGATGTTTTGGGGCATGATCCTTCTGGTGGATGCGATCGTCATCGGGGTCATGCTGTTTAGTTTTTGTGCAAAAAACGATTATTCGAGGAATCAGAAGAGAAATTCCCACCTGATCGGTATGAGTTACATGACCATGAACAATGAGTTCTATAAGATCGTGAGTGAGGAGATAAGCGCGCGCGTGGAGGCGGAAGGAGACCAGGTGGTGTTAAGAGATCCTGCGCTGGATGCCGACCGTCAGATCGAGCAGATCAAGGAAATGATGGATCTGGGGATCGATGTGCTTGTCGTGACACCGGTGGATCTGGAAAGCCTTTCAGATGTGCTCGGACAGGCGAAAGAGCAGGGAATACGGATCATTGTCGTGGACACCAATCTTTCGGATGATACACTCGCGGACTGCACGATCACTTCCGATAATTACGATGCGGGCGTGATCGTCGGGCGGTATTTTCTGACACAGTGTGAAGGGACGAAACTGCTTGTCATGGCGCATACGACAACCAAATCGGGACAGGACAGAGTGCAGGGCTTCCTCGATACGGTAAGCGGGAAGGAAGGCATTGAGGTTGTGGCGCAGATCGAATGTGAGGGACAGCTTGAGATCGCGATGCCGAGGCTGCAGGAGGCGATCGATGCGGGCGTTTCGTTTGACAACATCTTCTGTCTGAACGATCTGGCTGCCGTTGGTGTAGTCGCCGCACTCGCGGAAAATCAGATGCTTGACCATGTCGGGGTCTATGGAGTGGACGGTTCACCGGACGCAAAGGCGCTGATCGAGGAAGGAATGATGGACGCGACGGCCGCGCAGTTTCCGACAGAGATCGGAAGCAGGGCAGCGGATGCGATCTACCGCCTGCTTGACGGAAAAAGTGTCGAAAAGAACATTTTAGTTCCGGTAAAACTGGTCACCAGACAGAATGTGGAAGAATTTGGAATAGACAGATGGCAGTAGAGGGGGAAAAAGAGATGGACGAAAATAAGACCTCAGAGTATCTGCTGGTGGTCATGAAAAACTTAAATCTGATCATTATCCTGTTTATCTCCATGCTGATCACATACTGTCTGAACGGCACGGCGCAGGAGGGATCGGCGTTAAGCTTTCTGACGAGCATACATAAGATTCCGGTCACGCCCTGGAAGATCACGGTTATCGCGCTTGGACTGTATGGGAGCATGATGATCCTAATGCAGATCAAAAGCACGGGAAGCGGCAGCCTCGCCTGTAAAGTCGGCGTGGAGATCGCGGTCAGCTTCGGGATCAGTTACCTGCTGGGATTCAGTTATACGGGCATGATGCTTTTGATCCTGGCGGATACCATGCGGTACCTGCCGAAAGCAAAATGGAAATTTTCCGCGGCGGCAGTGATCTGCGTGTTCTATATGATGACGGACTATGACCTGATCTCGTCCGGCTTCCGGATCACATCACTGGAAACGTATCTCGGTTATTTTGAAGGGGATGTCTGCTCCGCGCTGCTTGGCGTAAAGAACGTGTTAAACTCGTTAAATACGTTGCTCTTTTTATTTTATATCGTCTGGCTGGTTCGGATACAGATGAGTGAAAAAGAGCGGATCTTAAACCTGAACGCACAGCTCAATACGGCAAATGAGGAATTGCAGAAAGCAAATCTGAGGCTTGAGCAGTATGCGGAAGAATCGGTCAAAATGACAGAGACCAGAGAGAGGAACCGTCTTGCGCGGGAGATCCACGATACGCTCGGACATGCGCTGACCGGTATCATTACCGGTATCGAAGCCTGTGAGATGTTGATGGATGTGGCACCGGAGGCAACGAAGGTGCAGCTTGGCGCGATCGCGGAGGTGGCGAGACAGGGCATGACGGATGTCCGCCGGTCAGTCAAGGCACTGCGGCCGGACGCACTCGAAAAGTTTAATCTGGAAGAGGCGCTCGCACAGACCATGGAGGAGATGCGTCTCGCGACGAATGCGAAGATCGAGTATCGGTGTACAACACCGTTAAAGGGGTTTAACGAGGATGAAGAAGAGATCATTTACCGGATTGTGCAGGAATGTATCACAAATTCCATCCGGCATGGCAAGGCGGACCGGATCACGATCGAGATAGACCGGGAGTATAATATGTTAAACATCCGCATCAAGGACAACGGGATCGGATGTAAAAAGATTGAAAAAGGATTCGGGCTGCACCATATGGACGAACGGCTGCGTATGTTACAGGGGACATTGCAGTATTCCGGGGAAGACGGATTTCTGGTAGAAGCGCAGATCCCGATCCGATGGGGGACGGAGGAGAAGAAAGATGATTAAAGTATTGATTGCCGATGATCAGGAACTGATCCGACAGAGCCTGCAGATCGTGCTGGGAACGGAAAAAGACATTGAAGTGCTGGATGCCGTGGAAAACGGCGTGGAGGTTGTGCGCTCGGTGCGCAGGGAAAAACCGGATGTGATCTTAATGGATATCCGTATGCCGGAGATGGACGGTGTGGTGTGTACACAGATCATCAAGGAAAATTATCCAAACATCAAGATCATCATTTTAACGACCTTTGATGATGATGAATATGTTTACAATGCGTTAAAGTATGGCGCAAGCGGTTATCTGTTAAAGGGAATTTCGACCAAGGAGCTTGCGGAGGCCATCCGCAAAGTATATCAGGGAACAGCCATGATCAACGGGGATATCACGTCAAAGGTTGTGAAACTGTTTTCCAAAATGGCGCAGACGAATATCACGATCCAGGTGGGTGATGCGCAGACAGCCGACTTAAAGGAAACAGAGTGGAAGATCATTGCGCTCGTGGGCAGTGGAATGTCCAATAAAGAGATTGCGGCGAAACTGAGCCTGTCTGAGGGAACCGTGCGCAATATGCTGAGCATCATATTAAGTAAACTCGAATTAAGGGACAGAACCCAGCTTGCCATATGGGCGGTACAGACCGGCGTGGTGAACCGGGGATTCGGAGAGGAACCATGATGAAAAAAATCCGGAACAAAAAAAATCAGATCCTGATCATCTGCTGCGCGCTTTTACTTGTGCTCACGGCGCTTCTTTACAGCGACAGCTATCAGTCACTTCCGGTATTTCAGAAAAAGGAACTGACGATCGGCGTGTTTTCGGACAGCTACTGGGAAGTGCAAAACGGATATTCCTATCAGATCCTGGAGGATGCGATCCAATGTTTTGAACAAGAACATCCGGGAGTAAACGTGGAGTATGTCAGCGGGATCTTAAAGAGCGATTATTCGGAGTGGCTGTCCAAACAGCTGATCTCCGGGGACGCGCCCGATGTCATTTTTGTGCTGGCGGAGGATTTTAACGATCTTGCGGAGATCGGTGCGTTAAAAGACCTGTCTTCCTTCATTGAAAAAGATAAAGATTTTGATGAGGAGGCGTTTTATGCGTCTGCCTATGAATACGGTCAGCATGAGGGAAAACAGTATTCCCTGCCCTATGAATGCGCGCCAAAGCTGATGTTTGTAAACAAAACGATCTTAGACGCGGAGGGGATCGCGATCCCGGATGACAGCTGGACCTGGGATGAGTTTTATGAGATCTGCAGGGAAGTGACAAAAGACACGGATGGAGACGGAACGGTAGACCAGTTCGGCGCGGTCGGCTATACCTGGATGGACGCGTTTGAGTCCAACGGGATCCGGCTGTTTAATGAAAAAGGGACAGAGTGCGATTTTGCGGACAAAAATGTCGAAGAGGCACTGGAATTTATGGAGCGCCTGTATGGGTTAAATGGAAACTACAGTCCTTCGACCAGGGACTTTGATATGGGAAAAGTGGTATTTCAGCCGATGTCTTTTTCCAACTACCGCGCCTATAAACCGTATCCGCTCAGCGTCAAGAAATATTCGGGATTTGAGTGGGAATGCATTCCGATGCCGGCAGGGCCGGAAGGCGACAACATATCAACGCTTGACACATTGCTTGTCGCGATGAATGAAAATACGAAATGCCCGGAGACCGCCTGGGATTTTATCAAGGTGCTGACCAGTAACACCGAGATCCAGTCGGAGATCTTTGATTATTCGGAGGGTGTTTCCGTGTTAAAAGAAGTGACGGAGTCCGATCAGACCCTGCAGCAGTTGATCGAAAGCTCCGGGGAGAGCGGCGGCATGAACCTCGCGGTTTTAAGTGACGCTGTGGAAAACGCGGTCATTGCGCCGGGATTCCGTGGATATGATGAGGCAGTTGCGGAGGTGGACAAGGCGGTGGACAGCATTTTGACGGACAGTTCCAACATCCGGATGGATCTGATCATCTGGAACCGCACGATCAATCAGTACTTAAAGAACCGGAAATGACAAATGTCATTACGATTTCTGACAAACGTAATGTAAAAAGGATGACATATGTGAGATGAACATATGTCGTCTTTTTTTTATACTGTATTTGAACTTAAGGAACAGAAAGAAAAAACTTAAGGAGGAGGACAATAAAATGAAATATGTTTTTCTGGTCAGTCATGGAACATTCGCTCCGGGACTGCACAACGCACTGAACATGCTTGCCGGAGAAAACAGAGAAGATGTGATCTCCACAAGCCTGGAAAATGGCATGAGTTCTGCCGTGTATGCGGAGAATGTGAGAAAATGCCTGGCGCCGGTCAAAGCAGAAGATGAGATCATTCTGCTGGCGGATCTGGTGGGTGGTTCACCGCTTACCACTGCGGCAAACGTAATTGCAGAAGAAAACCTCATGGGGCAGACCGTTATGGTCGGAGGCGTAAATCTTCCGTTTGCATTGAGCGCAGTGCTGATGAAAGACACAATGGAGACCCCGGAGCTGATCGAAGATCTGCTTTCGGAATCCAGAGAAGTATTAAAAGAATTTCGGATCACAAATGAAGAATCCGAAGACGAAATTTAAAAAAGGGGGAAAAGAAAATGGCAGTTTCATTTATTCGTGTGGATGATCGTATGATCCATGGACAGACCTGTACAAGATGGGCGTTGGAATATCCGTGTGACGGACTGATCGCGGTAAACAACGCGGCGGCAAAAAATCCGGTATTAAAAGCGGCATACAAGAGCGCAAGCGGAAAAAAGACTTTTGTATGGTCAGTGGATGAATTTAAAGAGAAAAGCGCGAAGGTGCTGGCAAGCAAGGATAATTATTTCCTGATCACAAAAAATCCGCTGGATATGGAAAAGATCCTGATCGACCAGGGATTCCAGTGCGGCGTGAAGACCGTGATCATCGGACCTTGCAACGACAGACCGGGCGCAACAAAACTCGGAAACAACCAGTCCATTACGCAGGAAGAAGCGCAGGCACTTGAAAATATCATGAACGCAGGATATGAAGTAGAATTTGCGCTGTTAAAAGAAGAAGCGATCGGCAACTGGAAAAAATTCAGAGGACAATTTGGTTTTAATTAAGGAGGGAATGTTATGACTATCAGTTGGTTACAGGCAGTATTGCTCGGACTCTTCGCGTGTCTGTCCAGTATGCCTGGTATGGGTGGTTCATCGATCGGTAACTATACACTTGGAAGACCGTTGATCGGTGGATTTGTATGTGGATTGATCTTAGGTGATATGCAGACAGGTATTCTTGTCGGATGTGCGATGCAGGTTATTTACATTGCGCTCGTTACACCGGGTGGAACCGTATCCGCGGATGTGCGTGCGGTCAGCTACATCGGTATCCCGCTTGCAATGGTTGCGTTAAAGAGCTACGGCCTTACAGCAACTTCTGCAGAAGGCGCAGCACTTGCAACATCTTTCGGTGCCATGGTTGGTACACTTGGAACCGTATTATTCTATGGAACAGCAACCATCAACCTGGTTTGGCAGCACATGGGCTGGAAAGCAGTAGAAAACAGACAGTATAAGAAATTATATCTGGTAGATATGGGACTTCCATGGATCTCTCATCTGATCTGCTCCTTCATCCCGACCATGATCATGTGTAAGATGGGTGCGGACGTAGTAGAACTGATCAAAACAGCACTGCCGATGGATGGTCTTGCAATGAAGACACTGTTTACCGTTGGTTCCCTGCTTCCTTGCGTAGGTATTGCGATCCTCTTAAAACAGATCGTAAAGAAAGCGGCAGATTTTGTTCCGTTCTTATTCGGATTTGTACTGGCTGCATCTCTTGGTATCAACCTGGTATCCGCAACGGTTGTTGCCGGAATGTTCGCAATTCTTACATACAAAATTAAAATGCTGACAGTCACAAAGGGTGCGGCTGCAGCTGAGATCGAGGAAGAGGAGGATATCTGATATGGAAAAGAAATTATCAAAAAAAGCGTTATCAAAGTCATTCCATAACTGGTATTACGGCCATTTAACATGCTTCTCCCAGGAGCACATGCAGACATTTGGTTATCTTTGTTCCATGCTGCCACTGGTAGAAGAATTATATGACAATGAAGAAGACAAAGCAAAAGCAATGGATACATACACCGCATTTTTCAATACAGAGCCGCAGCTTGGTTCCGTGATCGTCGGTATGACGGCAGGTCTCGAGGAAGCGAGAGCAAACGGCGCGGAAGATGTGGATGAGGAAACGATAAACGGTCTGCGTGCCGGTCTTATGGGACCGATCGCCGGAATCGGTGATTCCTTAGTCGTAGGAACCGTTATCCCGATCCTTCTTGGTATTGCAATGGGTATGTCAACCGGCGGTTCACCGCTTGGAGCGATTTTCTATATCATCGTATGGAACCTGTTCGCATACTTCGGAATGAAATTCTTATATTTCAAGGGCTATCAGCTTGGTGGAAAAGCGGTAGATTTCCTGATCGGAACACAGGGTGAAGCATTAAGAGAAGCGATCTCAGTGCTCGGTGGTATCGTAATCGGTGCGGTATCCGCAACATGGGTAAGCGTTACCACATCCTTACAGCTTTTAAACGATGCGGGCGAACCGTATCTGGTATTGCAGGATAAACTGGATTCCGTATTCCCTGGACTTTTAACCGCATTATTTATCATCGGATGCTGGTTCCTCATGGCGAAGAAACGGATGTCCCCGATCAAAGTAATGTTACTGTTAGTCGTAGTAGCCTTCGTCGGTGTACTGATCGGATTCTTTAACCCGGGACTGACTTACTAATTATTTATCAAAAAAGAAAAAGGAGAGAATGTCATGAACACTGCTGAGAAAAATCGATTATCAAAAGAAGCCGAAATGCAGCTTGCGGCATTAAAAAGAATCAGTCACTGGAAAACGATCGCGCTTGCGGTATCGACCATTGGCGTGGCAGGCGCTTACGCCGGCTTCGCGGGTCTGACCCGTCACACGTTTCTCGGTGTCCTTGGCATTCTTTTCATTATTGCAGGGTTGGCAGGCGCGGTTGTTTTTAACCTCGGACTGAAAAACGGAAGAAGAAATGTTGAGAAGATATTAAATATTCTGGATAAAGGAAGGGTGCTATGAATTATCAGTTAATATGTCTTGATCTGGATGGAACATTGCTCGACGATCAAAAAAAAATACTGCCAAGAGCGCGTGAAAGCGTAAAACAAGCGGCAGAACAGGGAATCAAGATCGCACTGGTCTCCGGAAGAATGCCGGCGGCAGTGGATCCGATCGAAGAAGAACTTGGAATTTCGTGTATCAAAGCGTGCAACGCGGGTACTTATATTTTAAAGGACGGTCAGTGCATCAGCAGCGAGTATCTTCTTGCGGATACCATGAAACGTATCTATGCAGAGATCGCGGAGCGCTATCAGATGCCGCTTTGGATCTTCCGGCACGACAGATGGATTGTAACGGGCAGTGACCGCTATGTCGAGAGAGAAAGCGAGATCATCCATCACAGACCGGAATTCGCGGATGTGGAAGAACTTGCCGCAGAGTGGGCAAAAGAGGGTACCGGTCCGAATAAGCTGGTACTTGCGGCGAGTCCCGATGAGATCACGGAAATTTACAACGTGATCGCGGCACAGAACAGAACCGATCTTGACATGGCACGGTCGGCGGATACATTTCTTGAGATTTTTCCGAAGGGAGTCACGAAAGGAACCGCATTAAAAGCAATCTGTCAGAGCCTGGATGTAAAACCGGAAAATGTGATCGCATTCGGAGATCATGAACTGGATGTTCCAATGATCGAGGCGGCAGGTGTCGGAATCGCGATGGGAAACGCGATCGATGAACTGAAAGCCAAGGCAGATTTTGTGACAAAATCAAACAATGAAGCAGGAGTTGCTTACGGACTGGAACATTATCTGGTCTGAGAATGGAGGATGCAATATGGTAAAATTTACATTTGTGGTAAACGATGAGATGGGCTTACATGCAAGACCTGCAGGAGCTCTGGTAAAAGAGGCAGCGAAATGTTCCAGCAAGGTTACGATCCGCAAAGGAGAAAAGACAGGAGATGCAAAACGGATCTTTAATGTCATGGCTCTTTCCGTAAAGGCAAACGAAGAGGTTGAGATGATCGTAGAAGGCGAAAAGGAACAGGAGGAAGCTGCAGCGTTAGAAACATTCATTAAGGATAATATATAATTTTGATGCAGATAGAAAAGTTGGCACATACGCGTTGATGTGTGCCAACTTTTTTTATTGTATTGACATTGCTGCACATGTGTGCCATTCTTTGTTGTGAAAGTTAGTCCGGACAAACTAAAAGGGAGAATGTTATGAAAGAATCGCTATCAACAAAGGAGCTGATCCGTGATACGCTGCAAAAGCTGTTAGAGGAAAAGGATTACGCAGAGATCTCGATGAAGGAGATCGCAAAAAGCGCAAACGTTGGCAGAAGGACGCTGTACCGGTATTTCGGGACGAAAGATGATATTGTCAGGTTCATGGCAGACTCAGTCATGGATGAATTCGCGGATGCACTGCTTATGCAGGGAGCGAAGGGCTTAAAGGAGACGACAAACATCTATTTTTCGTTCTGGGAGAAAAATGCGGAGGTATTTTGCTGTCTGGATCAGAGTCATCTTTTGCACTATATCGAGGATCATCTTTCCGAGTACATCATGCAGGTTGCGTTCAAAACAAAAATGAAAGATGTCGATATGGAACCGGAGCAGGTTCTTTCAGAGATGTCAAAGGAAAGGTTATATGATTTTTACTTTACGATAGCGGGTTACTGGGAACTGACAAAACGGTGGATGCGGGAAGAAAACAGAAGCACTCCGGCGGAGATCAGCAGCCTTGTGATAAAAATACTGACCGAGAGAGAAGATTAGGAGAGGAAATAAAACATGGATGTAAGGATAATTTTAATAGAGACAGTGGTACTCACCATTTTATTTACGATTGCGGTGGTGGCAGGCAGCCAAAACCCTGTAGATACGGTTTACGATATGCCGGAACCGATCATAAACCGATGCCTGGAGCTGGGGTTGATCGATGAGAGCAAAAAGGCGGACAGTCCGCAGACGAGAAGAAAGAGGCTTTTCGCTGCGGTTGTCATTGCGCTTATCATGGCGCTTGCGCTTTGCTTTGTAAATCATGCGGGCAATTTTTTACAGGGATTTCTGATCTCGTATCTCATCTGGCTGATCGTTGACTGGTATGACTGTTTTGTGATCGACTGGATCTGGGTATGCCACAGCAAGAAGCTGGTCATTCCGGGGACTGAGGATCTGACGGATTCCTATAAGGATTACCGGTTTCATTTTATCGGCAGCTTAAAAGGAATGGCGATCGGGCTTCCGGTGTGTCTGCTTGTAGGTGTTATGGTACAGCTTGTGAACTGGTTCATATAGGAACGGGAGAGAGATACAATGAACGGAATCAAAGTAACAAATTTATCGGAAAATGAGATCGAACAGATCTGCCGGGAGATCGGGGATTCCTTTTATGATCATGCGTATGGAAGAAAAAAAGACGGAACGACGGAATATGGCCTGCGCAAATTACTTGACAGCAGGGAAAAGATGTATCAGCATATGAAAGCCTGCTTTCTGGCGGGATATGAAAGCGGATGTCTGTATTCTACCAGCAGAAGGGGAGAAGGATATATCCTTGTTACCTGCAAAGGGCAGGATCTGTCATTTAAAAGCGGGGTTCGGATGATACGGGCGATCGTCAAAAATCTGGGAGGACTCCGGGGAGGAATTCAATTCGTAAGGAGGATTGCAACGGGCGGGAAAACCTATGAAGATGAGTTAAAAAAGAAAAAGATCCCGTATGCCAACCTTGCGATGTTAGTGGTCCGGAAAGAATATCAGGGGCAGGGATATATGAGACAGCTTATGGAAATGCTGTATCAAATTGCCGATGAGAAAAATCTTGCGGTGATCCTGGAGACCGACGCGGAAAATAAAGTCGAGCGATATGAGCATCTCGGCATGAAACTCGTAAAGACCAGAGATCTGGGTGAGGGCGTATTTTTGTATGATCTCTACCGCGCATCCTCTTTTTTGTGATATAATGCTGTTATTTAAACAGGCAAAATTGAGGAGATGATGCAATGAAACTGGAACTGGCACAGACAATCCGGCATTATAATAAGAAAGATCTGCCGGGAGACATCCTTGCGGGCATTATCATCATGGCGGTGTCGATCCCGATTTCCATGGGGTATGCGCAGATCGCGGGGCTTCCGGCGGTGTATGGGCTTTATGGGTCGGTATTTCCGATTCTGTTCTTTGCGCTTTTTTCCACTTCCCCGCAGTTTATCTTCGGGGTGGACGCGGCACCGGCGGCGCTCGTTGGTTCCGCCCTTATCAGTCTGCATGTGGAGAGTGGGTCGAATGAGGCACTGGCAGTCGTTCCGGTGCTCACGCTGTTTGTGGCGCTGTGGCTGCTTGCGTTTTATTTTATGCGCGCCGGGAAGCTGGTAAACTACATCTCAGCGCCGGTCATGGGCGGATTCATCACCGGGATCTGTACCACGATCATTTTAATGCAGCTGCCGAAGCTGATGGGAGGAACGGCGGGAACCGGAGAGTTTCTGGAGCTTGCGGAACATATCGCAAAGGAAGCGGCATCCATCAATCTGCCGTCCGTCGCGCTCGGCGTTTCGGCACTTGTGATCCTGTTACTGTCCAAAAAGTTCATGCCAAAATTTCCGATGGCAGTCGTACTTATGGCGGCAGGCGCGGTGATGACGCGCGTTCTTCCGGTGCGTGAATGGGGGATCCAGACGCTTGCGGCGGTAGAACCGGGGCTTCCTGCGTGGAGTTTCCCGGATCTTACCGTGATCCCCATAAAGGAAGCCGTCACGATCAGTCTGTCGGTTGCGGTGGTCATCATGGCTGAGACACTGCTTGCGGAAAACAACTTCGCGCAGAAAAACGGATACCGCATCAACGACAATCAGGAAATACTGGCGTTTTCGGCCGGAAATTTTGTGGCTGCTTTTACGGGCTGCTGTCCGATCAACGGCTCGGTATCCCGCACTGCGATGGGAGAACAGTATCAGGGCAGGACGCAGCTTACCGGCATCGTGGCGGGAGGCTCCATGATCGTACTGCTTTTATGCGGCACGGGATTCATCGGATATCTGCCGGTTCCGGTGCTGACCGCGATCGTGATCTCGGCGCTGCTTGGGGCAACGGAGTTTGAGCTGGCGGTGCGGCTTTTTAAAGTGAGCCGCACGGAATGTCTGATCTTTGCGGGTGCGTTTTTCGGTGTGCTGTTTCTTGGAACGATCAACGGCGTACTGATCGGGATCATCCTCTCCTTTACCGAAATGATCATCCGTACCGCAAAGCCGGCGAGGTGTTTTCTCGGCATTCAGCCGGGACACCGCCATTTCCGCGATCTGAAAGAAGGAAGCCAGATCCACGCCATCGAGGGCGTTTTGATCTATCGTTTCAGCAGCAATCTGTTTTTCGCGAATATCCAGGTACTTGAGCGCGACATTGAAGATGCGCTGCAAAAAGACACGAAGGCAGTGATCCTTGACGCGAGCGGCATCGGGAGCATGGACATCACGGCGGCGGACCGGCTGGGAAGCCTGTATCAGTCCCTGAAGAAAAAGGGAATCCGCTTTTATATGACCGAGCATATTGCGGAGTTAAACGAGCAGCTTCGGAAACTCGGACTCGGCTATATGATCGAGGAAGGCAGTGTGCGCAGAACGATACATATCGCGTTAAAGGACATGGAGATCAGACGGCCGTATCCGCTTGCCGGCGGCGTGGACAATGAAGAACGCAGCGCTTCGAGAAAGCGCGCGGATAACCGGGTACAGGAATTTGTCTGGGCGTTCGGCTCTGACACCGAGGCGCAGATCGAAAAGCAGATCTTAAAACAGATCGAGCAGCTGAAAAAAGATGGAAATGTGGAAGAACTTCTGCACGGGCGGTGGTCGCACATGGAGGCGCTGGACAAGGATGAGTGGCTCGAACATCTGGAAGAGCATTTAAAAGAGATCGTCAATATTTCCGGAAAAGACGAGAAAACACTGGCAATGCAGTTTGAGGCACACCGCAGAGAGGTTTATGAGCGCATCGCAAAGGAACATCCCGAACTTGCAAAGCGGTTTCAGGAGCGCAGGCATAAGCTGGATGAGCATTTGAAGCAGAGACGGCCGGAGGTTTATGAGCTGGTGGTACGTTTGCGGGAGGAAAATCAGCTATAGCCTTATCCTATAACCAACTCTAAGTATCATGTATTAACAACTTTCGCAAAGTTTTGTTATAATAGCACCTGTAAACAAAGTGCAGCAAAACAAATGCAGAAAGGAGAACCGAAGATGAGAGCAGTTCATTTTTCCATGGTATGTGACAGCAGAATGTGGAACGCATCAGGCGAGACCTGTATGTGTATGTCTGTATGCATGGAAAAAAGAAAAGACGCGCGGGATGCTTCGGTTTGATTGATAGAAAGAAAAGATCAGCAGGAATCATCTTTGCGGTGAACCTGCTGTTTTTTTGTGTGAATATAAGGAAAGGATAAGAACAGAATGGCTGAATATGAAATAGAAGTAAAGCATCTGTCAAAGACATTTGAACAAAAAGGCGTGCATGTAGAAGCGCTTTCCGATATCAATCTCACGATTGAGGCGGGAGATATCTACGGAATCATCGGAATGTCCGGGGCAGGAAAAAGTACACTTGTGCGATGCTTGAATTATCTGGAGAAACCGACCGATGGTCAGGTGTTCATCGAGGGAAAGGATCTTGGAACACTAAGCGAAAAGGAACTGCGGGCACAGCGCAGTGATATCGCGATGATCTTCCAGCATTTTAACCTGCTGATGCAAAAGAGTGTGATCGACAATATCTGTTTCCCGCTTCAGATCCATGGAGTAAAAAGAAAAGACGCAAAGGCAAGAGCCAGAGAGCTGTTAAAGACAGTCGGACTTGAGGATAAGGAAAAGGCTTATCCGGCGCAGCTGTCCGGCGGACAGAAACAGCGTGTCGCGATCGCGCGCGCGCTTGCGTCGGATCCGAAGATCCTGCTCTGCGATGAAGCGACAAGCGCATTGGATCCGCAGACAACGGCATCGATCCTTGAACTGTTAAAGAGCATCAATGAGCAGTTTAACATTACGATCGTGATCATTACGCATCAGATGTCGGTGATCCGTGAGATCTGTAACCGCGTGGCGATCATTGAACACGGGGAACTGGTAGAAAACGGTCTGGTCGAGGATATTTTCAGTCATCCGAAATCAAAAGCGGCGAGAGAACTGATACTGAGAGATCTGCCGGAAGACGGCGTGAAACTGGAAGGCGCGGTAGCCGAGCAGTTAGAGCGTATTCAGAGCGACCGGAAACTTCGGATTGTCTTTTCTGAAAATTCCGCGTTTGAGCCGGTCATCGCAAATATGATCTTAAAATTCGGCACACCGGTAAATATTTTAAGGGCAGATACCAAAAATGTCGGCGGAGTCGCAAAGGGCGAGATGATCTTAGGACTGCCGGACGACAGACATTTACAGATCGATATGGAAGAATATCTTAAAGAGCATGGATTAGAGATTGAGGAGGTGACAGGCGATGTGGAGTGATCAGGTGATCAGCATGATGATCCAGGGAATCTGGGAAACAATTTATATGACGGTGATCTCAACATTCGCCGGCTATGTGATCGGACTTCCGATGGGAATTGCGCTCACAGTTACAGATAAGGACGGGATCCGCCCGAATGCGGCAGTTTATAAGATCCTTGATGTGATCTCAAACCTTGTGCGAAGCATACCGTTTATTATCTTACTTGTTATATTGATCCCGTTTACGAGACTGGTAGCGGGACAGAGCTACGGCTCAAAGGCAACGATCGTTCCGCTTGTGATCGCGGCTGCACCGTATATCGCAAGAATGGTCGAATCTTCCTTAAAGGAAGTAGATCCGGGAGTGATCGAGGCGGCGCGCTCGATGGGAGCGTCCGATGTTACGATCATTGTAAAAGTTATGCTCGTTGAGGCGAGAACATCTCTGATCGTCGGCGCAACGATCGCGCTCGGAACGATCCTTGGATACTCCGCAATGTCAGGAACCGTCGGCGGCGGCGGACTTGGAGCGATCGCGATCCGTTACGGATACACCAGATGGCAGACGGATATTCTGGTTGCCAGTGTGATCTTACTGATGATTTTGTTCCAGATCTTCCAGACCATCGGAATGAAGCTTGCGGATAAATCCGACCGCAGAAAATAAAAAGTTTATGGTTTGATCTTTTGCTTTTGCAAAGATCATGAAAATAAAAAAAGAAGAGGAGAAAAAATATTATGAAGAAGAGACTTTTAACAGGTATTTTGGCAGGAGCACTGGCAGTAAGCGCATTTGCAGGCTGCGGAAGTGCAAAGGAAGAAAACAGCACCGCAACAGACAATGCGGCAGCAAAAGAAGAGACAGCAGGTACCGAAGCTGCAGCAGAAGGAACAGAGACAGCAACAGCAGTTGAATCCAAGGGAACGATCAAGATCGCAGCTTCTGCAACACCGCATGCGGAGATCTTAGAGGCAGCAAAGCCGATCCTTGCAGAAGAAGGATGGGATCTTGAGATCACAGTTTACGATGATTATGTACTGCCGAACGAAGCAGTGGAGAGCGGAGAGATGGATGCAAACTACTTCCAGCATGTACCGTATCTTGACAGCTTTAATGAAGAAAGAGGAACACACCTCGTAGAAGTTGGTAAGATCCACTATGAGCCGTTTGGAATTTATCCGGGAACCAAGAGCAGCCTGGATGATGTTGCGGAAGGTGATGTAATCGCAGTTCCGAATGATACAACAAACGAAGCAAGAGCACTCTTACTGTTACAGGATAACGGAATCATTACATTAAAAGCAGACGCAGGATTAGAGGCAACAGTCAATGACATTGAAGAAAATCCGTACAACGTTCAGATCGAAGAACTTGCAGCAGAGCAGGTAGCAAGAGTATCTGACGAAGTAGCTTACCTCGTATTAAACGGTAACTATGCATTAGAGGCTGGTTATTCCGTAGGACAGGATGCGCTCGCATATGAAAAATCCGATTCCGAAGCAGCAAAGACTTATGTAAACGTAGTAGTTGTAAAAGAAGGAAATGAAGACAACGAAGGTGTAAAAGCACTGGTTGACGTATTAAAATCTGATGAGATCAAAGATTTCATCAACAAAACTTATGACGGAGCAGTTATTCCGTTTGAAGAGTAAAATACATTTCGACAACAGTCGGATGAAAAATCGGGAAGGACGGCAGAAGCCGGACTTCCCGAATGTGATACTGTAGCCGCTGGAAGGGCATAGGTTTGCAAAACTGAAGTTGATGGTTCGAATCCATCCAGTATCGTTCTTTTATAAATTCACAAACGCTTCCACCGTCTTCACGAAGCGCATGACATCCTCCGGTGCATCGTTCGCGTAGAGCAGACCGTAGGGAATGCTGTATTCCCAGTCAACCGCGATCGAGACGAGCCCGGGATGGACATTCTGCCAGCATTCGATGGTCAGAAGCACATTTCCGGTCTCCGCGCAGCGGTTGAATACGGACATATCAAAGAAAGGCTGTGTATCCTCGATATGGATTTCGGGATGATGCAGCGTTAAGTCATTTCGGATGAAATCATTGGTTCCGGAGTCACCGGCAGGAACCATGAGGAGCGTTTCTCCGTGGAGATCTTCCACTTTAAGTTTCTTTTTGCCGGCAAGTCTGTGATCGCGTGGAACCGCGATCATTTTTTTATATCTGCCAAGCTGGAGAAAGCTGCAAAGGCTCATCCAGGCTCTGGAATCGCAGACGCCGATCAGAAAATCAAACTTTTCGCCCAAAAGGGCGATCTCTTTTAAAATCCCGTTATGATCATCATTGAAAGGAACCAGATGCAGTTTGTATCCCGAAAAATCATGGTTGACCTGATACCAGAGATCCAGAAACGGCTTTGCCGGATTTAACAGGGAGGTTCCGACGCAAAACGTGGTATCGTAGGCAAGTGTCCTGCTTTTGGCGGCGGCGAGTGCTTTTTTGGAATAATCGATGATAAATTTCGAGTCCTGATAAATGGAAGCGCCTGCGCTTGTCGGGGTCACACCGGCGTGGGTGCGCTCGATCAGCTTTAAATCCAGTTCCTTTTCGAGCTGGTTGATCTGCTTCATGACCGCAGTCGGTGAAATATAAAGCTGTTTTGCCGCTTTCGTAAAACTTTTGCAGTCGCAGACAGCAAGAAATGTATCAAGTAAATGATTATACATCATGCACCTCCAGACATAGGTATCAACCAATAGTTTATAGCATAATAACATGTTGGAGATTCCAGGTCAAGAAATGCTGTATTAAAATAAGAAAAAAAGATGAGACGAAAGGAGCGCAAAGAAAAATGGCAGAGCTTATCGCATATTTTTCCCGCAGAGATGAGAATTATGTAAGCGGGGCATTAAAACAGTTAGAGGTCGGAAATACAGAGGTAGTGGCCGGTATTATAAAAAAGTTGACAGTGGCGGACATGTTCCAGATTGAACCAAAGAAAGCCTATTCCAAAGACTACAATGCCTGTATTGCACAGGCGCAGGAAGATCAGAGAAGCAACGCGAGACCGGAATTAAAGGCATGGCCGCAGGATATGGAGCAGTACGATACGATCTATCTCGGCTATCCGAATTACTGGGGCACGATGCCGATGGCAGTCTTTACATTCTTGGAGCACTATGATTTTAACGGGAAAACGATCCGTCCGTTTTGCACACATGAGGGCAGCGGACTTGGAAGCAGCGTGAGCGATATCAAACGTCTGTGTCCGGGAGCAAACGTAGAAAAAGGACTTGCGATCCACGGAAGTCTGGTAAATCGTGCGGAAAAAGAAGTCGGAGCATGGATCTAAGAGGATGATGGAATGAAACTGACGGAAAAAGCAAAAGCATATTTAAGTAAAATCTTTTCAGAGGAAAAAGGCGGATTACAGGAGAACGATCCGGAGTTTGCGGAGCGTTTTTATAACTTCGCGTTTGATGAAGTCGTAAATCAGGGCGACATGGATGACAAGACCAGAATGCTTGCGATCCTTGCGACACTTACCGGCTGTCAGGGAACCGATGCGTACCGCGTGATGGCAAAGGCTGCTTTGCGTGTGGGTGTGACACCGGTAGAGATCAAGGAAGTGACCTATCAGGCGGTGGCGTATCTCGGCATTGGAAGAGTGCTTCCGTTCTTTGCGATCAACAATGAGATCTTAAAGGAAGATGGTGTTTCCCTGCCGTTAGAAGCGCAGGCGAAGACAACGATGGAGACGAGACTGGAAGCCGGAATTCAGGCACAGGTCGATATTTTCGGAGATGGCATGAAAGAATTTTACAAGTCGGGACCGGAAGAGAGCCGTCATATCAACCGCTGGCTGGCCGACAACTGCTTTGGCGATTATTACACGAGAAAAGGGCTGGACTATCTGCAAAGAGAAATGATCACATTCTGCTTTATCGCGGCACAGGGTGGCTGTGAGCCGCAGCTTGTAAGCCATGCGCAGGCAAATATGAAGATCGGGAACACCAGGGAATTTCTGATCCAGGTGATCTCCCAGTGCCTGCCATACATCGGTTATCCGAGAAGTTTAAATGCGCTGCGCTGTGTAAATGAGGCAGCAAAGAATCTGGAGGAGAAATAAAATGAAAAAAATGCTGGTTGTTTATTATACCTGGTCAAACGGAAATACAGAGCGGATCGCGAAAATGCTCGCGGAAGCGACGGGCGCGGATCTCATGCAGATCGATACCGAGAAGCCGTATGAGGGAAGCTACAATGAGGCGGTCGTGGGGAAGATATCGTAAAAATGCACAAAAACGGAAAGAAAATTTTGGAAACATTGTGTGTTGACGATGGCAGGTGCCAAGATTATACTTAAGATAGTTTAAACGTTTAAGCGGTGAATAAACACCGCTTTTGATTTGCTATCTAATTTAAACGCTTAAATTGGAAGGAGAAGACGATGAAAAGAAAAAAAGCAATGGCGGTACTGTTTTTTGCTGTGGCGCTTGCGGGCAGCAGCATGACAGCGGGGTGTGGGGCAAAAGAGACCGGAACCGCACAGACACAGGAAGAGGTCAGCACACAGGCAGAAGAGAAACAGACAGCAGAAGAACAGACGGAGGCATCGGCGCAGGAGGAAACAGCAGCGGAGCATACGGTGACTTACTATGACAGTGATGGAACAACCGTCCTTGAGACGAAGACGGCGGCGGACGGAGTATGCGCGGAGGAGTTCACACCGGAAAAAGCGGGCGAGACATTTGTTGGCTGGTATGCGACACCGCAGATGAGCCGGAAATATGATTTTGGGACACAGGTCAAAGAGGATACGGCTCTTTACGCGGGATTTACTTCTTATGTGGAAGATACGAGAACATTCGTGATCGTCGGCTCGGGAACGGGTGCTGTGCTTGCGGAATCAGACTGGGGCGCGGTGATCGGAGAAGCGCAGACGATGACAAAGGAGGAGAATGACGAAGCCAATGTATACACGATCACACTGGATCTGGAAGCGGGAGATCAGTTCCAGTTTGCGATCAACGGCTCATGGGAAGATCAGCGTGGATTTGGTTATATGACAACGATCGCGCAGGATGGAACAGAATATTTTAAAAATTCCGGCGGCATCGGAGAGACGGGCGCAAAGAAGTCGAATATAGAGGTGGCAGTTTCCGGAAATTACACATTTACGCTCACCACCTATCCGGGAGAAGATGTCTATGACACGGAGGATTCTTATTATACCGAAGAGACAAAAGAAAACTTCAATATGAATCCGTATGATACGATCACATGGACCTACAATGGCGCAGCCACGGATTAGATGAGCAGATCGTGCTGTTCGATCGGGGTGCGCTCCAAAGCTGCTTCGATACACTGATGGAGCAGATCGAGTTTTTCCCCGGAAACAGATGGGAGAAAGCAGACATCATTGGTGTCAGAGAGCAGTTTAAAAAGTGTAAGATCAGAAACCAGAAGATGCTGCCCGGTAAGATCTTTTATCTGTGTCAGGGAATCAATGCGGATCAGATCCGGGAAAACACTTAGTAAACGGGAAAGCTTTTCGGCGTTTGGCGTATCGAGCATAACGTAGCGATAGGGCTTATCGCCAAAATGCGTGTCCGCTTTTTCCCTTAAAATGTGAAGATCCGTATTGACCTGAAAGAATAAAGGATCGTTGACCAGGCAGTCCAGCGCGACCAACGGAATGAAATTGCTGTCGCCGAGCTGTCTGAACTGTTCGAGCTTCATGTCGTAACAGATGATGGCGTCAGCCTGGTCGCATTTTTCTGTGTAAGAAGGACTTAGCATGATCAGTTCATAATTTTTCCCGTGAAAATATTTTGAGAGCAGCTGCAGTGTATGCATCTGTTCGGCACATTTTAATACAGAATCGGAAGCGGAGAAGGAGACGGCAAGCAGGCTCTTACGGTTTGCGGCAAGTGCCTTGGCAGCCTGATTTGGAGAGTAATCCAAAAGATGGATGACCTGTAAGACTTTCTTTCTGGTCTCATCCGTCAGCTTGATATCGGTGCGGTTGTTGATCACATAAGAGACGGTCGCGGTGGAAACACCGGCTGCCTTTGCGACATCCTTGATCGTAACTTTGTTTTTTGCCATAATATCCTCCAGACTCCTGTCATAAAGCAGATTTAATCGTTTCACTGATTCTGACCTTTATTATTAAAAATTTAAAATTATTTGTCAATAACAAAATGGAGTACAATAAAAATGAATCAATATGCACTGTTACATACACCGGATTCCAGATATTGTTTCGCAACCGGCAAAAAGGAACTGGTGATCCGGCTTCGGACAGCGAAGGAAGACCGGGACATCCGGGTGTTTTTAGTCTATGGCGCGAAATATGAATTTCAGATGAAACAAAACGAGATCGAAATGCATGTGCATTATGAAGACGGTCTGTATCAGTATTATGAAAAAAAACTGGAACTTGAGGATGTAAGGCTTGCCTATATCTTCCGCATTGAGGAAAATGGGAAGGAGTATTATTACAGTGAGGACGGACTGACGGAGACCTACTGTTTCCCGGAGGCGTTTTACAATTTCTTCCAGATGCCGTATATCAACCCGAATGACCGGTTAAAGACGGTGGACTGGATGCGGAAAGCCGTCTTCTATCAGATCTTCATTGATCGTTTCCGGCAGGGGAATCTGACCAAGGATACCTCGTATATCAATATGCAATGGGGAGATCTGCCGACACCGAAGAGCTTTGCCGGCGGGGACATCCGGGGGATCATTGAAAAACTGGATTATTTAAAGGAGCTTGGGATCAACGCGGTCTATCTGACCCCGATCTTTCAGTCAATCTCGAATCACAAGTACGATATCCGGGATTACAGAAAAGTAGACCCGCAGTTTGGAAGTCTTTCTGATGTGAAGGAACTGGTACAAAAAGCGCATGGGATGGGCATCCGCATTGTGATGGACGCGGTGTTCAATCACTGCAGCATGGAGATGGAAGAATTTGAAGATGTCTTAAAAAACGGAAAGGCATCGCCCTATTACGAGTGGTTTCTGATCGACGGGGATTACCCGGATCCGGAGCGGATGAATTATGAATGTTTTGCTTCCTGTAATTATATGCCAAAGCTCAATACCGCAAACGCAGGAGTGCAGGAATTTCTGTTAAAAATCGCGGCGTACTGGATCAAAGAGGCGGATATCGACGGGTGGCGGTTAGATGTGTCCGATGAGGTGTCGCATGATTTCTGGAGGCGCTTCCGCAAGGAGGTCAAACAGTTAAAGAAGGACTGCGTGATCATCGGAGAGAACTGGCATGACGCCTATCCGTATCTGATGGGCGATCAGTATGACAGCATTATGAATTACGCGTTTACCAAAGCCTGCCTCGATTATTTCGCGCGTGGGAAATTTGATGCCAGACAGATGGCGGAAAAATTAAACGGAAACCTGATGCGGAATACAGAACCGGTCAACGACATGATGCTAAACCTTTTAGATTCACATGACACACACCGTTTTTATACGGAGATCGGAAAAAATAAAAAAAGACTGCTTGCAGCCATTGCCTTGCTGGTAGTATTTCCGGGGGCGGCATGCATCTATTACGGAACGGAGATCTGCATGGAGGGCGGTTACGACCCGGATTCGAGGAGATGCTTTGACTGGGAGGAATCCCACTGGGACCGCACAGTCATGCAGGAGATCAAAAAGCTGCTGGCATTAAAACAAAAACCGGTGTTACAGTATGGAACTGTAAAAATAAAAGAAGAAGAGAAAATGCTTTTCGTAGAACGAAAGTATAAAAAAGACAGACTGATACTGCGGATCAATCTGACAAAAGAAACGCGGCAGGGTATAGACCCGGACGGTTATCAGATCATGGAAGAACAGGGGGAGATGGCATGAAAAGAAGAATGATCGCGCTGGTGCTTACGACAGCGCTTATGGGAAGCATGGTCAGTGGATGCGGAGCGGCAGACACCGCGCAGGAAAAAACAGTGGATGGGGAAACGGAGACGGGACAGACCAACGGCGTGTTTACCGGGGAACTCGAAAAAAATGTGACGATCCAGGTACTTGAAAATGATACGGCAATCTCCAAGGGATATTTTAAGGAACTGATCGAAGCGTTCAATGAGGCGTACAAAGATGAGGGGATACAGGCGGTGGACGCGAATATGGATCAGTATCTGGATCTTGCCAATGACGGTCCTTACGGTTATGGCCCGGATGTGCTGTATCAGGCGAATGATGTCATCATGCAGTACGCCGAGGGCAAGCATATCTATCCGCTCCCGGCAGAAAAACTGGATTGTTACGACGCGATCCCGGATGCCGCGTGGGATGCCTATAAGGTCAGTGTGGACGGAAACACCTATACCTGTGGCGTTCCGGTGAATGTGCAGGCACCGATGCTATATTACCGCGTGGATCTGCTGCCGGAGGACTGGAAAAGCAGCTGGGACGCGGATCAAAACGGCGTCCCGGATATGGTCGAAAATTTCAACAGCCTGTATGCGTTTTCGGCTGCCCGTCATGCGGAGGATCCGGGGACTTACGGATATATGAAGTCGCTCAGCGATATGTATTTTTCCAGTGGATTTTTATTGTCCTATGGGGGATATATTTTCGGAAAGGACAACACGGATCCGTCGGACATCGGATTTGCCGCCGGGGAGTCGGAAAAGGGAGCCTGGGTATTGAGTCAGCTTGCGGGAGTGATGAATGAGGACTGTATCGATGATACGATCACGACCAATGCGTACAGCAAGCTTGCGGATGGAACGTATTTTGCAACGATCTCAACGCCGGATGTCTATTCCACGTTTCTCGATGAGCTGGTAAAGCAGTATGAGACAGAGGGGCTTTCCCACGAAGAAGCAGAGACAAAGGCAAAAGAAAATCTGGTGATGACCTCACTGCCCAAACTTCCGGAGAGCGGAGATCTCACGGAGAAAGATCCGGCATGGATCGATACGAAGAC
Source organism: Roseburia yibonii (assembly GCF_014297335.1). Lineage (NCBI taxonomy): Bacteria > Bacillati > Bacillota > Clostridia > Lachnospirales > Lachnospiraceae > Roseburia > Roseburia yibonii. Next base: position 73,827 of record NZ_JACOQH010000003.1, on the reverse strand, counting down.
CATGGGCGGTGTAAACGGTTACGCCATCAGCGCTTACACCAAGGCGCCGAACGCCTGCCTCGCGTTTGTGGATTTTGCGACGAGTTATGAAATGATGATAAAGAGAAGTGAAATGCTTGGGATCGCGCCGGCGCGGGAGGATGTGGCAAAAGCAGCGGGTGGTACGGCAGAGGAACTGTTTTCGCGTCTGGAGGACGGAAATATCATTTTAATGCCGTCCGTAAAGGAAGTTTCCCAGATCTGGACACCGGGGCAGACCTTTTTCATCGATCTGGCAAAGGACGTGTTCCGGCCGGAGAATGAAAAGAAATACAAAGACACCGCCGCGATGAAGGCCGGGTTAGAGGATATGAGTGAACAGATCTACAACGCAATCTTTACCTTAGAATAGAAAGAGCAAAAAAATGAAAGAAAAAGCAGTTAATTTTAAAAATGCGTTTCGGGACAGTGACTGGAGAGTAAAGCTTTCCGCTGTCCTCATGGGCGCAGGGCAGTTTTTATACGGCTGCCGGATCAAAGGGATCCTGTTCTTACTTGTGGAAGTCGGGATGATCTATTATGTGGCGGCGCGAGGAATCGGGGATCTCATCGGATTTTTTACCCTGGGGACACAAAAAGCGGATCCGTGGCTTGGGGTTGCGGGAGACAATTCCGTTATCATGCTCTTAATGGGGATCTTCGCATGGATCGTGCTGTTTTCCTTTTTCTATCTGTACCGGCTGAATTTAAAGGATGCATACCGGATCCAAAAGCAGGTGGAACAGGGAAAGAAGCCGGACACCTTTAAAAAAGAGATCATCCGGCTGTTTGACCGGAAGTTTTATGTTTTCGTGCTGGCGCTTCCGGTGATCGGCGTATGTATCTTTAATGTGCTGCCGATCATCTTTATGATCCTGATCGCGTTTACAAACTATGGAGGAAGCGTGGTTCCGCCGGAACTGGTGGACTGGATCGGGCTTGGCAATTTTAAAAAGCTGATCGTGCTGTCGAAATTCGCACCGACCTTTTTTAAGATCCTTGGCTGGAACCTGCTCTGGGCAGTTACTTCCACGGCGCTTAATTATTTCGCGGGACTCGGGCTTGCGCTGCTCCTTAATAAAAAATGTGTGAAGGGCAAAGCATTCTGGCGGGCATTTCCGGTGCTTGCCTATGCGGTTCCGGGGTTTATCACCCTGCTCGCGTTTAAGTTTATGTTTTCCTATGGCGGGCCGATCAATCAGCTGATCGTGGGAGCGGGCGGCAGTGCGGTGGGATTTCTGGATATTGACGCAAAGTGGAGCGCGCGCCTCATTGGACTTCTTGTCAACTGCTGGATCAGCGTTCCGTCGATCATGCTGCTTGCGACCGGACATCTGTCCAATTTTGATGAGACGCTCTATGAGGCGGCGAGGATTGACGGCGCAGGCAGATTTGCCCGTTTCCGGAAACTGACGCTTCCGTTCATGCTCTTTGCGACGATGCCGGTGCTGCTCTCCCAGTTTATCGGAAATTTTAACAATTTTGGTATTTTCTATTTCCTGCGGGGCGGTCTTTATATGGACGGATATTTTCTGGCGAGTGATACGGATCTTTTGATCAACTGGCTGTACAATCTGTCGATCGACAACAATTATTACAGCATAGGAGCGGCGATCAGTCTGATCATCTTCCTTATCACATCCGCTATCTCACTTGTAGTTTACATAAAATCACCGTCTTACAGAGAGGAGGATACGTTTCAATGATCGAAAAAAAGAAAAGACAGATCCGTATCGGGGAAGCGGTGGATACCGGCGCAACGTACGCGGTACTGCTTCTTGTGGCAGCCATCTTCTTTTTCCCCTGCCTGTGGCTGATCCTGGCATCATTTTCAAAATCGGGAAGCATTTATTCGTTTGACGGATTCTTCCCGAAAACATACAGCATGGATACATTCCGCAAACTGTTTACCGATACTTCACTTTACAATTACCCGAGGTGGTTTAAGAACACGCTGTATGTCGCGGCGGGAAGCTGTGTCCTCGGAACATTTCTTACGATCTTAACGGCGTATACGATGTCACGTTTTACGTTCCGGGCAAGAAAACCGCTGATGAAAGCAACTATGGTGCTTGGGATGTTCCCTTCCTTTATGGGAATGACGGCGGTGTATCTTCTGATGACCCAGTTCGGACTGATCAACCGGCTCACCGGACTGATCCTTATTTACGCTGCGGGTGCGCCGATGGGATATCTCACGCAGAAAGGTTTCTTTGACACGATCCCGAAAGCGATCGATGAGGCGGCAAAGATCGATGGCGCGACGAACATGCAGGTGTTCTTAAAGATCAACCTGCCGCTTTCGAGGCCGATCATCGTTTATACGGCACTGACTTCGTTTACCTGGCCATGGAGCGATTTTATCCTGCCGAAACTTCTGTTAAAGGAGAAGGATCTCTACACCGTCGCGGTCGGGCTGATGAGTCTCGATGAGACGGAATTCGCGAGATTTGCGGCGGGAAGCGTATTTATCGCGGTGCCGATCGTTTTACTGTATTTCTGCCTGGTGAAAGATATGGTGGACGGCATGGCATCCGGCGCGGTCAAAGGTTGATGCACGGAGCAAAAATTAACAGTTGACGGAAGCGCGTTTTTGGTGGAAAATATAAGGGAGATTATTTATCCGCAAGGAATAAAATAAATTGCGACAGTATTAAGGAGATAAAAAGAAATGGCAAAAGAAAAGAAACTCGTAGAAGCGATCACTTCCATGGAGGAGGATTTCGCGCAATGGTATACCGACGTTGTGAAAAAGGCAGAACTGATGGATTACTCATCTGTCAGAGGCTGTATGATCTTCAAGCCGGCGGGATATGCCATCTGGGAAAACATCCAGAAAGAACTGGACCGAAGATTTAAAGAGACCGGTGTTGAAAATGTATACATGCCGCTCTTTATCCCGGAAAGCCTTCTCGAAAAAGAAAAAGATCATGTGGAGGGATTTGCGCCGGAAGTGGCATGGGTGACGCAGGGCGGACTGAACGAACTGCCGGAGCGTCTGTGTGTCAGACCGACATCCGAGACACTTTTCTGTGATTTCTATAAAAATATCGTACATTCCTATCGTGACCTGCCAAAGGTATACAACCAGTGGTGTTCGGTTGTGCGCTGGGAGAAAGAGACCCGTCCGTTCCTGCGTTCCAGAGAGTTCTTATGGCAGGAAGGACACACTGCGCACGCGACAGCAGAGGAAGCAAAGGAGAGAACCATCCAGATGCTCAATCTGTATGCGGATTTCTGCGAGCAGGTACTGGCGATCCCGGTGATCCGTGGACAGAAGACCGAGAAAGAAAAATTCGCGGGAGCAGAGGCGACCTATACGATCGAGGCACTGATGCATGACGGAAAGGCACTGCAGTCCGGAACCAGCCACAACTTCGGAGACGGATTTGCAAAGGCATTTGGCATTCAGTATACCGATAAGGACAATACATTAAAATATGTACATCAGACTTCCTGGGGTATGACGACCCGTCTGATCGGCGCGCTGATCATGGTACACGGCGATAATGACGGTCTGGTACTGCCGCCGCATATCGCGCCGGTACAGGCGATGGTCATTCCGATCCAGCAGCACAGGGAAGGTGTGCTTGACAAGGCAGAAGAAGTAAGAGAACGCCTTGGAAAGGTATGCCGCGCGAAACTGGATGACTCGGATAAGAGCCCGGGATGGAAATTCTCCGAACAGGAGATGCGCGGTATCCCGGTTCGTGTGGAACTTGGACCGAAGGATATCGAGGCAGGAAAGTGCGTGGTTGTCCGCAGAGATACCAGAGAAAAGATCGAGGTTGCGCTCGATGAACTGGAAGTAAAAGTACCGGAGATCTTGGAGACGATCCAGAAAGATATGTATGAGCGCGCGAAGAAGCATCGTGACGCGCATATCTGGGATGCACACAATTACGATGAATTTAAGGATATCGCGGAGAACAAGCCGGGATTTATCCGTGGAATGTGGTGTGAGGACCGCGCGTGCGAGGACAAGATCAAAGAAGAGCTCGCAGTAACATCCAGATGTATGCCGTTTGAAGATCAGGAACAGATCTCAGATGTGTGTGTATGCTGTGGAAAGCCGGCACATAAGCTGGTATATTGGGGAAAGGCTTACTAAAGAAAAAGCCGGTGCATGGCGCAAAAAACAGGAGACAGGGAATATGAGGTGGTCGCATGGTAGAGAAGTATTACGAAGGAATCATTGAACAGGTCTATGAAAGGATCGGCGGACATGCGGGAAATATGACACTGGCGCGGTATAGTAACGATTTTTCGATCGAGGATCTTACGATACCGCAGCGCGTCAGAGACCAGAAGGACGTGTTCGTCTGGTCTTATGAGTTTGATCCGAGTGAGATGTCAGGACCCTATGAGCCGTTTTTAGACCTGATCTCCGCCATGTTTGAAGAACAGGGCGGACAGAATTTTGATGAATTCTTAGAGGAAAACGATATCTATTATCTTCACAGGCAGATGCTCCGCTCTTATCGGAAGGGCGGATTCTGCCGGCGTGAAGAGGGGCTGATCCTGGGAGAGATCGAGTATGAGCAGGAATGTATGACAGAGGGTATCCTGCGCATGCTCCTTTCGCTTTCAGAGAAAAAGCCGTGTCTTATTATCTTAAACCGGATCCAGCTGGCGGCGGGGACGACGCTCACGCTGCTTGACCGGCTTCTGGAAGAAGAAAAAGCAAAAAACATCGGAGTGGTGCTTGGGGTAAACGATCTGATCCACATCCCGGAGCATGTGCTTCCCGTCTGGGACCGGCTGATGGAGCGCTTAAAAGACGAGAGTCAGGTCTTCCATATCGGGACGACAGACGCGGTGCGCAAAAAACAGTTTTCGGCGGATATTTTCAAAAAAGAAGAATCCTTAAAGAAGATCACCAACCTGGTGCAGCTGATGGATTTTTCCCAGGCACTTTATTATCTTGACAGCGTAGACCGCAAGATCAAATTTGAGAATCTGACCTTAAATGATGATCTGCATTTTGAACTTTGGGCACAGTATTGCTGGGCGGCAATGTACTCCATGGATCTTTCCAAGGCACTTGAAATATGTGAAGAGCTTACAGATCTAAGGACGACATTTTCCTCGGATATTCGGATGCTCTTTTATTATTACCTCACCGGTAACGTTTTCATGTACCAGGGACGGCTGTTTGACGCGGTTGAGTACGCAAAAAAAAGTCAGAAATGCGCAGAAAAAGCCGGCAGTGAAAAATGGGTGTTTTTAAGTGAACTTTTAGAGGTTCAGGCGAGGATGTCCGGCTGGTATAATATCTTTTTCTGTGCGCAGAATGTGGATATCAGTGACGAACTGATCGAAAAGCTGATCCGCTACAATTATAAGAATCATCTTGCCTATATTTATGTCTACGCGTATGACAACAAGCCGGAGATCGTGGCGCGGGCATATAAGTCCGAAGCGCAGCTGCTCTATTTCAGCAAGGGTGTAGCGCTCGCGAAGGAGATCGGAAACGAGGAGCTTGTATACAGCGCGTATCAGAAAAATATTATGCTCGCGTCCACGAACGGAATGTATGAGATCTCGATCCTTTACTCTGTCCGGACGTTTGAGTCCATGAAGAATAAACATTCCTTAAAGGCGGGACGTATCTACAGCGGGCTCGGGTACAACCTGGGTGCTCTTGGAAAGACGAAAGAGGCGGTCCGGTACTTTAAGAAAGCAGTTCAGATCTTTTATGATCTGAATCGGCCGCAGGATATTGCGGAAGTATTCTACAATATGTCCTTAAACTGCATTCAGATGCGCGATTACAGACAGGCGATCGAGTACCTGACGCTCTGCATGAAGACGATCGAAAAGTTGCAGTTAAACAGTCTGCGTGTCTGTAATATCTCAAAACTGTACGGAATCCTTGCGCTTTGCAGCGTGCTGACTGGAAACCGCTTCAACTGCGAGCGGTATCTGTTAAGCTGTAAACATTTTTTGAATTATGTTCTCGAAAAAGAGGATACCGATGAGATCGGAAGCATCCATGATTACGCGAAATGTGATGATGACATGTTTTTATACTATTTCGCGCAGGCATTACTGGATGTAATGGAAGAAAAAGAGACAGAAGCGGCGAAGGATTACGAGATCGCGGAGCGCCATCTGCGGCAGGCGGAGGGAAACCAGTTCTTCTGTTACCGGCTGTTCCGAGAGAGCCGGATCCAGTTCTACCAGTCGGTGGGAAGGCTGGAGCTGCGTGACAATGAGCGTGAGCTGTTAAAACAGTATGAAGAGACGGAAAAACGCCTTGATCTCGAAGAAAGCTTAAAAGTGCTGGAACATGTCGGCCTGAGTCAGGATGAAGGCACAGAGATTTCGATGCATAAGATCAATGACCTGATCAGCCAGGAGGGCATTTACCGCGCGTATCAGCAGAAAAAACGCCAGATGGATTTCATTTCGGTGTGGCAGAAGCTGATCGATGTGACGGATGTATCGGCGAAAACGATGATGGAGACCGTTATGAAGACGTTCCTTTACCATTTTTCCGTGGATAAGGCGCTCTATATCCGTTATCAGGAGGGAAAAGGGCAGATCCTCTTTAACAATACCGAGGTTAAGATCACGGCAGAATGCCAGCGCTTTCTGGCGGACTGTTTTGAGGAAGATCCGCGTGGATTTGCGGTCTCAAAGATCAGCAGCAACTACTCCGCGCATCTGAATATCATATCGTTATTCGGGGAAGATAAAGTATGTTCCATGGTTGCGGTTCCGTTTATGAATAACGGAAAACCGGAGAGCATTCTGATCGCCTACGTCCTCATGAAGGACAACTGGCATTCCTCGGTCAACCGCTATATGCTGGATGAAGATGATCTGCGCGTTTATGAACTGCTGTTTCGAGAGGTGCAGTATTCCCTGAACCGGCTGGACGCGTATGAGAAAGTCTATGAGATGAACACGAAGCTTTACCAGTCGGCGATCACGGATCAGCTGACCGGCATTTACAACCGCAAGGGCTTTTATATGCGCATCGAGGAGATCATGAAAGAGATCGCGGAGAAAGATCAGAAAAAAAGTTTTGCGCTTATGTTTATTGATTTGGATAACTTTAAGGGGTATAATGATACTTTCGGACATGATGCCGGCGATCTGATCTTAAAGGAGATGGCCGGGATCTTCCGTGAAGTCTGTGGAAGAGAGGGATTTGTCTCACGTTACGGAGGGGATGAATTTATCGTATTCATAAAGAATAACCGGAAGCAGACCTTAGAGAAAAAAGCAAAACAGATCTATGAGCGGATCGCGGAGCGTGACGGTTTTAAAAAGGAGATCGAGCGGGATCTCGGCAGAACGATCACACTGCCGCCGGATAAAAAGATTTCCTGTTCGATCGGTATCGCGGGCTCGGACGAGGTGCGGAATGAGGAAGACATCAACCGGCTGATCAAACAGGCGGACGATCTGCTCTATCAGATCAAGACAACGTCCAAAGGACGGTATATATTCATGTAGGAGGAAGGCATGCGGATCCAGTTGCCGGAAAAAGTAAGCAAGATCATAAATTGTCTGACCGAAGCCGGGTATGAAGCCTATGCGGTCGGCGGCTGTGTGCGTGATACCCTGCTCGGGCGGACACCCGGGGACTGGGATATCACGACATCGGCAAAGCCGGCAGAAGTGAAGGCTCTGTTTGGACGGACGATCGACACCGGGATCCTGCACGGAACGGTGACGGTCATGCTTGGCAAAGAGGGATTCGAGGTCACGACTTACCGGATCGATGGGGAGTATGAGGACGCAAGACATCCCAAGAATGTTGTTTATACGGCAAACCTGCTTGAAGATTTAAAAAGGCGTGATTTTACGATCAATGCGATGGCATACAATGACGCCGAGGGGCTGATCGACGTGTTTGACGGCATCGCGGATCTGAAAAAAGGAGTGATCCGCTGCGTGGGCGATCCGATGGATCGCTTCGGTGAGGATGCATTAAGGATGCTTCGCGCGGTGCGCTTTGCCGCACAGCTTGGATTTTCAATCGAAGAAAAGACAAGAGGGGCGATCATCTCGCTTGCGCCGAATCTTTCGCGGATCAGCGCGGAACGCATACAGACCGAGCTCGTCAAACTTCTGGTTTCCGCGCATCCCGAGGAGATGCGCACGGTATATGAGACCGGGATCTCCAAGGTGATCCTGCCGGAATTTGACGCGATGATGGAAGAAGAACAGAGAAATCCACATCACTGTTATACGGTAGGTGAGCACACGATCCATGCGATGTGCGCGATCAGACCGGATAAGGTGCTGCGCCTTACGATGCTGTTTCATGATGTTGCGAAACCGGTGTGCCGCACGGTAGACGAAAAAGGCATTTACCATTACCACGGACATCCGGCAAAGGGAGCGCAGATGGCGCATGCCATTTTCCGCAGATTAAAGTTCGACTGTGATACGATGGACAGGGTGTGCCGCCTGATCACCTGGCATGATGATAATCCGCCGTTAGATGAAGCGTCTGTGCGAAAGGCGGTCCACCGCGCGGGCATCGAGCAGTATCCGGCGCTGTTTTTGGTAAAACGTGCCGATATCCTTGCAAAGAGCAAAGCGGGACAGAAAGAGAAGCTGGCGTATGTGGATGCCTATGAGCGCATGTATGAGGAGATCAGAAGAAGAGGCGACTGCCTGACGTTAAAAGAACTTGCGGTCAGCGGAAAAGACCTGATCGGTGCCGGGATCAAACCGGGGAAACAGATTGGGGAGATCTTAAATGCCCTGCTCGCGCTGGTGTTAGAGGATCCGCAGAAAAATACAAAAGAATATTTAATGAGTTATACTTTAAAGAACCTGTTCATATGATAGAAAGAATAACAAATCCACCCTTTCCATGAAAGCATGAAAAAAGGGACAGGATGAACATATGGAGGGGTTCTTTTTGTATAATCAGGCAGAGCAGTTGATGGAACAGTATCCGCTTACCGTAACGGAGACGGCGAAAGGACGTGGGGCGATTATCTGCATCACAGAGTGCGGAGAAAAAATATTAAAGGAATATAAAGGTTCTGCTGTCAGGGCGGAGATTCTGCATGATGTTGCGGAATATTTAAATAAAGCAGGCATAAAAACGGACGGGATCATAACAACGACCGAGGGGGCGTTTCTTTCCGGAAGCGCGGAGGAAGGCTTTTACCTTTTAAAAGACTGGTACAGTGGCAGGGAGTGCGATACCAAAAGCAGGGATGACATTCTGGAGGCGGTTGCGCAGCTAGCAAGAATGCACCAGTGCCTTGCGCAGTATGACGGGCAGATACCGGAAGGCTTCTTTGTGTCGGAGCAGATCCTGATCGGAGAGTATGAGAGACATACGCGTGAGCTAAAGAAGGTGCGCAATTATATCCGTGCAAAAAAGAAGAAAAATCTGTTTGAGACAAAATTTATGGAACATTACAGCGGCTACCTCACGCAGGCGGAAGAGGTGGAGGAACGCTTAAAGGAGCAGGCGGCGCACCGGGAAGAGAGCGAATGGCAGCAGATGTACGGACTGTGCCATGGCGATTACAATCAGCACAACATCCTGTTCCGCAAAGAAGGGATCTGGATCATCAATCTCGAGCAGCTTCATGTCGATGTTCAGGTGAGCGACCTGGCGCATTTTATGCGAAAGATCTTAGAAAAACATAACTGGAATACCGGGCTTGGCATGGATATGATCCGCGCGTATGACAAAAAGAAAAAGCTGTCCGCCATGGAATGTGAGCAGATCTGTTTCAGGCTCGCCTACCCGGAAAAATTCTGGAAAGTGGCGAATCATTACTACAATTCCAGAAAGTCCTGGGTATCCGGCAGAGACATAGAAAAGTTAGACAAAGTGACAGGGCAGGAAAAAGAACGGCAGCAGTTCCTTGAAATGCTGTTTCATTTTGTGCGATAGTATTGTATAATGAGCAAAAATGGGAAAATGGAAACGGCAGATTAGGATGAGGTGAAGGCATGAAGATACGAGGGAGGATATGGATACCGTTACTGGCAGTTTTGCTTTTGGTGGCAGGATGTGCCGGAGCGGAACAACAGCCGAAATTTACGACAGGAAAGAATACATATAACAGTGCGGCGAAACAGGAGCAGAGCACGGAGGAGCCGTCGGAGCAGAGTACATCCGTGGCGGGGCTTCATGTGGTCGTCAATATTGATACACAGTCGGAGATGCTGACACTGCAGAAAGTGGAAAACGGAAAGCTGTTAGAGCGCAGTTACAACAGCGGGACCTGTTTTTACAATAAATATGGCAGTATCATGTCGTTGGCGCGGCTGGAACTCGGAAGCGTGGTCACATTCCGCGCAACGGACGACGGCATATTGACGGAGGTCACGGTGAGCGATCAGGCGTGGGAACGCGGCCAGGTGAAGAAATACCGCATCGATGAGGAGCGGAACGTATTTACGATCGGGACATCGAATTACGCGATCGATGAAGACACCAACTTTTTCTCGGATGACGGAACAATCCTGGTAAATGATATTGGAGACGGGGATGAACTCCGCGTCTGGGGGATCGGCCGGCGGATCCTGTCAGTCACGGTGACGACCGGACATGGCGAGATCGAACTGTATGGGACGGATGTCTTTGAGGGCGGATACATCATGCTCTCGGGCGCGCAGAAATATTATTATGAGATCACAGGCGGGATGACCATCGAAGTGCCGGAGGGCGATTACCGGCTGACAGCAGCCGGAAACGGATATGGCGGAAGCATGGACATCACAGTAACACGGGATGAGACGGTGACGGCGGATCTCGATATGATAAAGGGAGAGGGGCCGAAATCCTGTGAGCTTTCCTTTACCGTGACAGTGCCGGATACGACGGTGCTCTTAGACGGTCAGCCGGTGGATCTTTCAATGCCGGTTACGGTTACCTATGGAACACATTCGCTTCAGGCTGCGGCAACGGGATATTCCGCATGGTCGAGACAGCTTGTCGTAAATTCCGAGACGGCGAATATCATTATCGATCTGACAGAAAACGCGGTAAGTTCCGGGGAAGAGTCCACAGAATCGACGGATACCGTGCAGGGAACAACGGGCGACAGCACGCAGAGTGACAGCAGCGAGAGCACCACGACAGACAGTACCCAGACTGGTGTCACAGACAGCAGTCAGAGCAGCACACAGAGCGGGAACTCGGGCAGTACGCAGACGAATCTCGGAAATTCCCTGATCACGGATGAAGCGGAAAGTGATTCAACGAATACGGCAACGGAAAGTTATTTGAAAACATTATCCGGCATTATGGATACGCTGACCGGGGAATAGGGGCTAAAAACGCCGAAATCCCTTGACAAACCTAGGAAAAACAAGTATAAATATATTCGTAGGTAAAATAGATAAAACGCCTCATATATTATTGAAAAGTCCAGAGGAGGAATTTTAACATGAACAAGGCAGAATTGGTTTCAGCTATGGCTGACAAAGCGAACTTATCTAAAAAAGATGCAGAAACAGCATTAAAGGCTTTCACAGATGTAGTGGCTGAAGAATTAAAGAAGGGTGAAAAGATCCAGTTAGTAGGCTTCGGAACATTTGAAGTATCTGAGAGAGCTGAAAGAACAGGCAGAAATCCGCAGACAGGTAAGGAAATGACAATTCCAGCTTCCAAAGCACCGAAATTCAAAGCAGGTAAAGCTTTAAAAGATATGATCAACGCATAATTAGGTTTATGTTTGACAGAGGTGTAACGAAAATCGGATTTTTCGTTATAACCTCTGTTTTTTTGTAATGGCGACGAGGAAAATGGGCGCCGTGCTTGCACGAGCGGCCATTTGACGACCGCTGATCAGAGCGGGATGCGGAACGTATCCCGTCTCTGTAATGGCGACGAGGAAAATGGAGGATGACCATGAGACTGGACAAGTTTTTAAAAGTATCCCGGTTGATCAAACGGCGCACCGTGGCAAATGAGGCATGTGACGCAGGACGCGTCATGGTGAACGGAAAACCTGCCAAGGCATCGGTGAATGTGAAGGTGGGGGATATCATAGAGATCCTGTTCGGAACCAAGACCGTAAAGGTGGAAGTGCTGGATCTCCAGGATACGACCAAAAAAGAAGAAGCAAAAGATCTGTTCCGTTATCTGTAAAAACGGACATATTTAAGGAAGCCTCCTAATATACTTAAAAGAAAAGGTGAACAGGCCTTTTATCAAGTAAATTGGGAGGCTTTTTCTATGGAAGAAAAAACAGTTTCAAAGACACATAAAGTATTATTGCAGAACCGCAAATCCGGCAGCTTCAGCGGCATCGTGGATGTGCTGTCCTTCGATGTGGCGGAGATCCTTTTAGAGACGGAACTTGGGATGCTTTTAATCAAGGGAAATGATCTTCACGTCAACCGCCTGTCCTTGGAGAAGGGGGAAGTGGACGTGGAAGGCAGGATCGACAGTATCGCATATTCGGAGGTCAACAGTTACGCAAAGCAGGGAGAGTCATTTCTGGGGCGTATTTTTAAATGATGGTCAGTGAGAGCATCCTTACCGAACTCCGGTTTCTTCTGGTAGCGCTTCTTTCCGGAGCCGCGATGATCCTTTTTTATGATCTGTTCCGCGTCATCCGGCGCGTGATCGCGCATGGGACGGTCTGGACTGCGGTCGAGGACTTTATCTACTGGCTGTGCTGCGCGTTGTTCGTGTTTGCCATGCTTTACCGGGAAAATGACGGGCTGATCCGGGGATTCGCGATCGGTGGGATGGCAGTCGGAATGCTTTGCTATAACCGTTTTGTCAGTCCGTTTTTTGTAAAATATATGGCGATTATCTTTGGGACGGTGTTTCGCATCCTGCGCCGGATGGCAGGAATTTTGTGCCGTCCCTTAAAAAAATTGAAAAAGATATTGAAAAAAATAGTCAGACTGGTTAAAATAGGGTTATGTAAACTGTAATGGAGGCTTTGCCATGGGCAGGTATCGGAAACGGAAAAAGAAAGAAAATCGAATGGGAAAGTTATGCGTATCGGGAATCGTATTCATGTTCCTGATCGTAATGTCGATCCAGATCGTGAAACTATACAAAGAGGATCAGACCTATATCGCGAAGGAAAAGGAGTTAAACGAACAGCTGGAAGACGCGACGGAAGAACAGCAGCAGCTTGCGGATTATGAGCAGTATACGCAGTCGCAGCAGTACATAGAAGAAGTCGCAAAGAGTAAGCTCGGACTGGTCTATAACAATGAGATCGTGTTTAAGGAACAGGATACCGAGGATGGAAAATAAAAAATGTGGATTGTAAGACCGCTGCCGGTGCGCAGCGGTTTTTTTGTAATGACGACCGCTGATCTTAAGTGGGATGCGGAACGCATCCCGTCTCTGTAATGGCGATGAGGAAAATGGAAGAGGTACCTGCGCTTGAACTGCCTAAAATGCGTGAGGTGCGTCAATTCGATTCAAAACTCCATATGAACGGAGAAAATGCCGAAAACTTTTTTGAAATGGAACGATGGTTTGACAAACATTTCAGACATGCCTTTTTATAATAGCCCTTGCTTTGGATGAACGAAGCGAGATCAAGGAGGGCTGGATAAAATGAAACGACTGAAAACAAAACAGATCATTACTTATTTCGTTGGAATGCTGATATGCAGGGTGTCTTTTGCCGGATGCTATCCGATCATTCCGGCGTATTTTGCGGCGGTGTATCTGCAGGATCAGGGGAGGGCGGCGTTTACCTTTTTTCTGTATCTTGGCATGGTGCTCTTTCTGCCGATCACCCAGACCGCGAAATACGCGATGGCAGTGCTCGTCACCTTTGTAGTGATAAAGATGTCCGAGTGGGTGAACCGGCATTGCAAAGTGACGCTGGCGGCGGGGACTGCCGGAGTGGCAACTGCGGTTCTCTCCGTATTTGGCGGGGTGTTTAACTGGATGAATGACCGGAAACCGGTGAGCGGGATCCTGGAAGGAATCTTCATTTTCGGACTGACCATGGTGCTGCATCGTTTTTTTTACTTTTTTTTTCAGAAAAAAGAAGAAAAGAATGGCGCCGCGCCGCAGATGCTGCCCGGGGAAGAACGGCTGAAAACCTATGCGGACTCATTTCTCGGGCTGTCGCAGGTGTTCTCCGGGATGAGCGTGGACAAAAAGGATTTCGCCGCGGAGGAATACGGAAGGATGAAAGATGAGATCGCGGGAAAGATCTGCATCTCCTGCGACCAGTGCGCACTCTGCTGGGAACGGGAAAAAAGTCCGATACAGGAATATTTCACCGCGCTGATTTTATCCATCCGGAAAAACGGCGTGCCGGATGAAAAAGAAGAAAAGAGGCTCCGCACCTGCTGCCCATATACCTCGGAAGTTGTGGAGGAGGCGGTACGGGTATTTGAAAAAGCGAAACTCAATATGGCGTGGTACAACAGACTGCAGGAGAACCGCGAAGTCATTGCGCAGCAGCTAAGCGCAATGGCATATATTATGGAAGACTGCGCAAAGCCGCCCGAGGACATCAGCGCCAAAGAGGAGAAGGCTCTTTCGGAGATCCGTTATCAGGCAAAAGAGCGCGGGATCTTTGTACATGAGGGAGCGGTCTATGAAAAAAAGGATGGAAAAAGGCAGCTTGCGCTCTCCGTTTCGGTAAAAAAGGACGGCTGCATACCGGTAAAAGAACTGGTGCGCGCGGTTCATGCCGCGACCGGATGGTGCGTGCGTCCGCACCGTGACGAAAAAAATCTGATCGGGAAGGAGCGCATCCGTCTGGTCTTTGAGGAAGACACACGCTATCACACGGTACACGGAGTGGCGCGCCTCGTCAAAGAAGGGGCATCGGTATCCGGCGATAACTTTTCCTTTCAGGAGCTTGTGGACGGAGAGTTTGTCATGAGCCTTTCCGACGGCATGGGCTCGGGGAGCCGCGCTTGTAAGGAAAGCGAAATGGTGATAGAGTTAATAGAGAAATTTTTGGAGGCGGGATTTTCCAAGGAGACCGCGATCCGCATGATGAATTCCGCAATGGTCATCCGTGGCGAGGACGATCTGTTTTCCACGGTTGACATCAGCGCACTCAATCTTTATGATGGGAACTGCACCTTCTATAAGATCGGTGCGTCCGCGACTTTTATCAGACGCGCGGACTGTGTGGAGTGCCTGATATCGGAAAATCTGCCGGTGGGGGTATATCACAGTGTTGAGATCGAAAAGACCACACGCAGTCTTTCGGACGGTGATTTTATCATCATGATGTCGGATGGTGTGCTGGAATACTTAAATGTGCCGCATCCAGAGGAAGCGATGGAGAGCATCATCGCAGGGATCGATACCAATCATCCGGGGCGTTTCGCAAAGCAGCTTTTGGATCAGGTGCTTGTATACACGGACGGAAAGGTCAGCGATGACATGACGGTCCTGGTGGCGGCGGTATGGGAGAAAGCGTAAAAAATGATTTTACAGAAGATGTTATCTTTTATGGAAAAATATCATATGTTAGATGGATGTAAGACGCTTGTGATCGGAGTTTCCGGCGGGGCGGATTCCGTCTGCCTCCTGCTTTTGCTGGAAAAGGTCTGCAAAGAGCGGGGGATTCTGCCGGTCGTTGTGCATATCGAGCACGGGATCCGTGGAAAAGAGAGTCTTTCCGATGCCGCGTTTGTGGAAAACCTCTGCAAACAGAAGGATATCTTGTTTCACCGGTTTTCCTACGCGGTGGAAAAGATTGCGAAAGAGAGCGGAGAATCAACGGAGGAAGCGGGAAGACGGCTCCGCTATGATACGTTTTTTCAGGTGGCGGAGCAGTATGAGCAGGCAAAGATCGCGGTTGCGCACAACGAGAACGACCAGGCGGAGACCGTGCTCTTTCATCTCGCGCGTGGAAGCGGCATAAAGGGGATGGGCGGCATCCCGCCGGTGCGCGGCAATATCATCCGTCCGCTCCTTGGCGTGAGCCGTGCTGAGATCGAGCAGTATTTAAAAGAGGCGGGACAGCCGTACTGCACCGACAGTACCAATGCCCTGGATATATACGCGCGCAACCGTATCCGCCATGAGGCACTGCCGTCTTTAAACGGCGTGAACGCGCAGGCGGTTTCCCATATCGGGCAGGCGGCGGAGGAGTTCTCCGAGGTCTTTGCGTACCTTGAGGCGCAGGCCAAGGAAGCGGAAGCGCACTGTGTGAGAGACGAAAGGCAGGGCGCACGGATCGGACAGGAAGCGTTTTGTGCCTGCCCGGTGATCCTGCAAAAGCAGATCGTATACGATCTGCTCGGAAGGCTTGCGGGAGCCAAGAAAGATATCACCAGAGAACATGTTGCCCAGGTGCTTGCGCTGATGGAAAAACAGGTGGGCAGAAAAATCTCACTCCCGTTTGGACTTGTCGCGGCAAGAACCTATGAAGGAATCCGGATCGGGCAGGAGAAAGTGCAAAAAAAGGAAGGAAATCGAAAGGAAGAGGCGTTTGCCTTTCGTATTTTCTCAAATAATCCGAAAATTGGTGAAATTCCGAAAAATCAGTATACGAAATGGTTTGATTATGATAAAATAGAACATGGTACCCAAATTCGGACGAGGCAGGAAGGCGACTTTTTTGTCCTCGATGAAAAAGGTGGAAAAAAGAAGCTGAAAAGCTATTTTATCGACGAAAAGATCCAGAGTGAAGAGCGTGACCGGATCCCGCTTCTTGCGGATGGCAGCCACATCCTCTGGATCGTCGGTTATCGCATCAGCGCTTACTATAAAGTGACGAAGGATACCAGAAGAATTTTAGAAGTACGATATGATGGAGGAATGAAAAGATGAGTGAATCAGTTCGCGTAATGCTGCCGGAGGAAAAGGTGAACCAAAGGATCGCAGAATTGGGCGAAGAAATCAGTAAGGAATTTGCGGGAGAACCGGTGCATCTGATCTGTATCTTAAAGGGATCGGTATTTTTTACCTGTGAGCTCGCGAAGCGGATCACGGTTCCGGTGACCATGGATTTCATGACAGTATCCAGCTACGGTTCGGGAACAACATCCAGCGGAAATGTCAAGATCAAAAAGGATCTCGACGAGGACATTGCCGGAAAGAACGTGGTCGTGATAGAAGATATTATTGATACCGGAAGAACACTTGCGTGTCTTCTTGAAATCTTAAAAGAAAGAAATCCGAAAAAGTTAAAGCTCTGTACACTGCTTGACAAGCCGGATCGACGGATCGCTGACGTGAGTGTGGATTACACCGGATTCGTGATTCCGGATGAATTTGTTGTGGGATATGGTCTGGATTATGATCAAAGATACAGAAACCTTCCATATGTCGGTGTTTTAGATCTGGGCTAGGAAAAAAGGAGGTTTTTGGGTGAAGAAAAATTACAGAGGATTCGGCTTTTACATTGTGCTGATCTTGGTTGTGATCGGAGTCTGGTACCTTTTGGATTCCAATCAGGGCGTGAATAACAATTACACATACGCGCAGTTTGAGGAAAATTTAAAAGACGGAGATATCTCCTCCGTAAAGATCGATCAGAACAGAGAGATACCGACCGGTATTTTGGAGATCACGCTTGCGAACGGAACCAGCCAGAAATTGTATGTTTCCGATGTCAACGCGGTACAGGATCTGCTGCTTCAGTATGATCAGGATTACCGTATGACGGATGTGCCGGCGGAGAGCTGGCTGATGTCGCTTCTGCCGCTGCTTCTGGTGTTTGGAGCGATGTTCATTTTGTTCATGATCATGAACAACCAGGCGTCGTCCGGCGGAAGCAACAGCAAGATGATGAATTTCGGCAAGAGCCACGCGAAGATGACGGTGGATTCTGATAAGCGGGTAACCTTTGCCAATGTGGCGGGACTGCAGGAAGAAAAAGAGGAACTTGAGGAGATCGTTGATTTCTTAAAAGAGCCTGGAAAATACACGCAGCTCGGCGCGAGGATCCCGAAAGGAGTGCTGCTTGTAGGCCCTCCGGGAACCGGTAAGACCCTGCTTGCGAAGGCGATCGCCGGCGAAGCGGGAGTGCCGTTTTTCAGCATTTCCGGTTCGGATTTTGTAGAGATGTTTGTCGGTGTCGGCGCGTCCCGTGTGAGAGATCTTTTTGAGGAAGCAAAGAAAAACGCGCCGTGTATCGTGTTCATCGATGAGATCGACGCAGTGGCAAGACGCAGAGGAACCGGCATGGGCGGCGGTCATGACGAGCGTGAGCAGACGTTGAACCAGTTACTTGTCGAGATGGACGGATTCGGCGTAAACGAGGGAATCATCGTGATGGCGGCGACCAACCGTGTGGATATCTTAGATCCGGCGATCATGCGTCCGGGACGTTTTGACCGCAAGGTACATGTCGGCAGACCGGATGTGGGCGGAAGAGAAGAAATCTTAAATGTTCATATTAAGAACAAACCGATCGGGGATGACGTGGACTTAAAGCAGATCGCGCAGACAACCGCAGGATTTACCGGTGCGGATCTTGAAAATCTGCTCAATGAATCCGCGATCATCGCGGCAAAGGAGAGGCGCTCCTATATCACACAGGATGATATCAAGCGTTCTTTCGTCAAGGTAGGGATCGGCACGGAGAAACACAGCCGTATCATTACCGAAAAAGAGAAAAAGATCACGGCGTATCATGAATCGGGTCATGCGATCCTGTTTCATCTGCTGCCGGATGTTGGACCGGTTTATTCCGTATCCATCATTCCGACCGGAGCCGGTGCTGCGGGATATACCATGCCGTTGCCGGAACGGGATGAGATGTTTAACACCAGAGGACGTATGCTTCAGGAGATCACGGTAGATCTCGGTGGACGTGTCGCGGAAGAACTGATCTTTGACGATATCACGACCGGGGCTTCCCAGGATATCAAACAGGCAACGGAGCTTGCGAAGGCGATGGTTACCAAGTACGGAATGTCGGAGAACATCGGTCTGATCAATTATGACAATGACGATAATGAGGTATTTATCGGAAGAGATCTTGCGCATACCAGAGGATATGGCGAGAATGTGGCGTCAAGGATCGATGAGGAAGTAAAGCATATTATCGATGAGTGTTACGCGAGAGCGAAAAAGATCATAGATGAAAATATGGATGTGCTTCACAGATCGGCAGATCTGCTCCTTGAAAAAGAAAAGATCAGCCGTGAGGAATTTGAGGCGTTGTTTGACGAAGAAGGTACGAAAAAAGAAGACTGACAAGAAAATGACACAAATATTTTTCCTGCTTGTATAATTTACAAATGAGAAAACCACATATGAGACAAAAGTACCATACAAAATTTACAAAAACAAGTACAGCATTTTGTGATGTTTGTGCACACTTATGGCGGGAATAATGGTACTATAATATTCGTAAAAACCCCCCAATACATTATAGAGTTTTTGCTACACCCCATAGTAAAAATACCTTCTCCTAAAAGAGACAGCTGATCGACAGGCTGTCTCTTTTACTGTCTGAAAATAAAAAATCCCCGGAAAGTAATTTTTGTATAGAATAATGGTGGAAAAAAAAACATAATTATATTATGATAGGAAACATGGCGCGAAATAGAGCCGTAATATTGAAAAAATAACACGAGAAGATGGAAATGGCAGGTAGAGGAATGAAAGATCAATCGGTATATGAATTGAATAAGACTCAGCAGTATATCATGCAGATGCGTCCGGTACTGCATAAGCGGGCACTGTTCTGTGACGGAACCGCGGATTACAGAAAGCCAATGGAGCCAAAGGCAAATGAAATGGTGGAGATCCGGTTCCGGACGGCGAAAGACAATGTGGACGCAGTGCTTCTGTGGGCGGATGGCAAAGAGCATCCGATGCAGAAAGTAGAGACGGAAAATGAGTATGATTACTACGCGGTAAAAATACAGCTCGGAAGAGAAAAATTCCAGTATTATTTTGAAGTGATCACCGGAATGTTACACTGTTACTACGATCGTTATGGCGCGACGAAGGAAAAATCCGAGCATCCGTTTACGATCGTGCCGGGATTTTCAACGCCGGACTGGGCAAAAGGCGC
Source organism: Roseburia yibonii (assembly GCF_014297335.1). Taxonomy (NCBI): domain Bacteria; kingdom Bacillati; phylum Bacillota; class Clostridia; order Lachnospirales; family Lachnospiraceae; genus Roseburia; species Roseburia yibonii. The sequence goes on along the minus strand of NZ_JACOQH010000003.1, from coordinate 53,887 downwards.
GGTCATGTATCAGATCCTCGTCGATCGCTTCTACAATGCGGATCCGACCAATGACGTGGTGGACAATGAGTATTTTTATATCCGTATGCCGAGCAAAAAAGTGGAGACCTGGGAAAAATGCCCGGAAAACTTCAGCGTGGATGAGTTCTACGGCGGAGATCTCGCGGGTGTACTCGAAAAGATGGATTATCTCGAAGAACTTGGCGTGGAAGTCATCTACTTTAATCCGCTGTTTGTCTCCCCGTCCAATCACAAGTATGATATCCAGGATTATGACAACATAGATCCGCATTACGGAAAGATCGTTGTCGATGAGGGAGAGATACTACCGGATGGCTGCCATGATAACAGCAAGGCGACCAAATACATTTCGCGCGTGACGGATCCGAGAAACTTAGAGGCGAGCAACGAGCTGTTCCGCCGGGTGGTCGAGGAAGCGCACAGGCGTGGAATGAAAGTCATTCTGGACGGTGTGTTCAACCACTGCGGATCTTTCAACAAATGGATGGACCGCGAGGGACTTTATACAGACCGCAATATTTACGAGCCGGGCGCTTATCTTTCGGAAGACAGCCCGTATCGTGACTATTTCGCGTTCACGGATGAACGCAGCTGGCCGAAAAATACCACTTACGAAGGCTGGTGGGGCTATGATACACTGCCGAAATTGAATTACGAGGGATCGGAAACACTTTATCAGTATATTTTAAAAATAGCGAAAAAATGGGTGTCCGCGCCGTACAACGCGGATGGATGGCGTCTGGACGTGGCGGCAGACCTCGGACACAGTCCGGAGGTAAACCACAAATTCTGGCAGGATTTCCGGGACGCAGTCAAGGAAGCGAACCCGAATGCCATTGTCCTGGCGGAACACTACGGCGACGCGAGCGCATGGCTTCAGGGAAATGAGTGGGATACCATCATGAACTATGACGCGTTTATGGAGCCGCTCACCTGGTTCTTAACCGGTATGGAAAAGCACAGTGACGAGCGCAGGGAAGAAAAAGAAGGGGATATCCGGCTGTTTGAGGAGAGTATGAAGCGCGGAATGAGCACGATGATGACCCCGTCGATCTTATGCTCCATGAATGAGCTGTCCAACCACGATCATTCAAGATTTCTGACAAGAACCAATCACAAGGCAGGACGCGCGGAAGGACTTGGCACGCAGGCTGCGGAAGATGACATAAACAAAGGCGTATTCCGGGAAGCGGTCGTTGTCCAGATGACCTGGCCGGGCGCACCGACGATTTATTACGGAGACGAGGCGGGACTGTGCGGATTCACCGATCCGGATAACCGCAGAACCTATCCTTGGGGCAACGAGGATAAAAACCTGATTGAATTCCACAAGGCGATGATCCGGATCCACAAGAGCAGTGAGGCATTCCGCACCGGATCGGTCAAGCTTTTGAGCGGCGGCGGAAATCTTTTGTGCTTCGCGAGATTTAACCGGGAAGACCAGTTTATCATCGCGGTAAATAACGATGACCTTGCGAGACATCTCGGAATCTCTGTATGGGGAGCCGGTATGCCGAAAAACTGTGAACTTGAGCAGATCATGTTTACAAACGAGGGCGGATATTCCGTGGTTCCGGTCACCTATCAGGTAAAGAACGGACATTTAAACCTTACGATGCAGAAGCGTTCCGCGATCGTTTTAAGACGTAAAAAATAGCTTGCGTAACCATGTGAGCTATGCTATAATATATTATTGTCAGGGCGTGTGAGACATTGCACTGACCATGGATGGATTCCCGAGTGGCCAAAGGGGACAGACTGTAAATCTGCTGCAAATTGCTTCGGTGGTTCGAATCCACCTCCATCCATTCACAGAATAAGAACGAAAAAGGATATTGTCCAATGTGGGCAGTATCCTTTTTTTGAATCATAGGAAATTCCTTCCTATGATTCAAAAACGCTCCGCGGGGATGCGCAGCTCGCGGAGATGAAGTTTATGTTGAACATACCGCTCGCGCGCGAAAGTGTGCGGTAAGCGCACACTTTATTTTAATGGCGACGAGAAAAAATAAAAAACTACTTGACCTGTCGTAGTAGTCGTGCTATGATTACTCCATCAGAAGTAATACGACAGACGTAGTACGACAGACATAATACGACAGGCGTAATACAAAATGGGGAAAGAAGGAGGAATTATGACAGAGATCAGCAGTGATGTCATTCGCGGTTACAATGACACGATCATTTTGTATCTGCTCTTGAAGGAACCGTCCTATGGTTATGAGATCTCAAAGAAGATCCGTAACCTGTCCGAGGATAAATATGTGATCAAAGAGACGACACTTTATTCCGCGTTTACGCGTATGCAGAAAAACGGTTACATCGTATCCTTTTACGGAGACGAGACCGGCGGAAAGAGAAGAACCTATTACCGGATCACGGAAAAGGGCAGAGCGTATTATTATGAAAAGTGCAAGGAATGGGTACTGACCAAAGATGTGATTGAGAAATTTATAAGCAGGGAGGAATGCGGGAATGGAGACAATTAGAAACTATCTTGAGACGATGTTTTTGAATCTGCCGGGAACGCCGGAAGTAATGCGGGCAAAGATGGAACTCGGACAGATGATGGAGGATAAATACAACGAACTGATCGCGGAAGGAAAAATGGACAATGAAGCGACAGGGATCGTGATCTCCGAATTTGGAAATTTGGAGGAACTGGCGGAAGAGCTTGGGATCCTCGACTATATGAAAAAAGGAAATTTTGAGAAGAGAGAGACGGTAAAGATGGAGACGGTCAGGAGCTTTATCGCGGAAAAGACCCGTTCATCGGTGCGCATGGCGATCGGTGTGCTGTTTTGTATTTTGAGTCCGGCCGGATTCATTTTCTTTCAGGCGCTCACAGTGAGCAAGGGAATGTCCGGTGGCGCGGCGGAAGCGGCAGGATTGCTTTTATTCTTCCTTTTAGTAGCGGCAGGAGTTGGATGCATCGTTTATGACTGTGTCCGCATGAGCAAATGGCAGTATTTAAAAAAGGATGAACTGGTCATGGACTTCGCAACAGAAGCCTATGTGAGAGAACAGCGGGAAAATTTCCAGCCGACTTACGCACTTTACATTACATTCGGCGTGGTTTTCTGCATTATAAGCGTGATCCCGTCGGCAGTCATTGGAACGTTTTTGTATGATTCTGTTTTTCTTAACGTTCTTTCCGGCGCGTTTGTCCTTATTTTTGTGGCGATCGGCGTGATGTTTTTCATTATGGGAGCAAAGCGGAAAAGCGGATACGAAGTGCTGCTTGCGATCAATCCGGGAGCGGGTGAGAATGGCGTCCGGGAGGATGAGGAGCCGCAGAGTGAACTGGAGCGGAATGTAATGTCTGTGTACTGGCCGACTATCGTATGTCTGTATCTGATCTGGAGCTTTTTGACCATGAGCTGGCACATCACCTGGATCATCTGGCCGATCGCCGGTGTCATGGAACATGTGGTGCGCATCATATGCAGGGAGATCAGGCGATAAAGGAGGAGAAGCATGAAAAGAGCGATTTATTTAAGCGTACTTGTGGTCATCACCGTGGGATGCATTCTGTGGCGTGTCGGCAGTGACGTGTTTGGATGGTTTTACAGTGGGGATGAGACGGAACAGGGAACGGAAGTGTCATTGGAAGGAACACAGGTACTGGACGCATTTTCAGAGATCCGTGTGGAGTCCGATGTGATGGATGTCACGATACAGAAAGGAACAGATTACAGCTTAAGCTATCGTACAGCAGGGAAGAACAAACCGGCCTATTCCGTAAAGGACGGCGTGTTAAGCGTCACACAAAAACAGCAGAAAAAACACTGGAATCTTGGCATGGTATCGAACAAGTCGGCGGCTATGACCATTACCGTGCCGGAAGATGTGGCACTCAAAGACGTGGATATCACCTCAAATGTCGGAGATGTGGATATAAACGGGATCGTCACGGAAAGGTTTGAATGTGAACTGGATGTCGGGGATATGACGGCGAAGAACGCAGAACTGGGTGAGAGCACGATAGATGCCGATGTCGGAGATGTTAAGATTGACAAAGTAAAGGCGAAAAACCTTGATGTGACGGCGGATGTCGGAGATATTGAGGCAGCGCTCGTCGGGGAAAGTGATGCGTATGATATTTCCTTTGACTGCGGTGTCGGGGAAGCGACATTAAACGGAGAAAACGTAAAGAAAAATACGCAGATCCATGCTGCGGACGCGGAGGGAAAGATCGAACTGTCTGCGGATGTCGGAGACATTGACGTGTCGATAGAGTGAGCGTGACCTGCGCATAAAAAATCAGGATTTCCAAAAGACCGGCGCGGTCGGACGGAAGTCCTGACTTTTTATTTCATCTCTGTTCTCTGTTAAGAAATGTTTTCGCGTTTCTTCGTGGAGGCGCGGGCAATCAGCTGCGGACGCATCAGTGTACGGCTGATCGAGACATCACGCATCAGGGAATGCAGGGTGTAATAGCCGCATTTTCCGAGCTCCGCGCGATCCTGACGTACCGTGGTGAGCGGCGGGTTTAACTGTGCCGAGATCGGCAGATCATCAAAGCCGGTCACGCTGATATCTTCGGGAACCGAAAAGCCATGTGCCTGGCATTCCGCGATCACGCCGGAGGCGATCAGGTCACTTCCGCAGAGAATGGCGGTAGCGCCGTTTTCCAGGAAATGCGATACATGGTATTTGGCGCTTTCCGGTACATAATAGCCCTGACCCATCAGGTTGCGGTCCGGTGTGAGATGGTGGCTTTCCATGCTGCGCAAAAAAGCCTGCTCACGCTGGTCGGATACCAGGGAATACGGAGAACCGTTCAAAAAAGCGATGCGCGTATGACCAAGTTCGGCGAGATGCGCGACCGCGAGATCGATGCCCTCGTAGTTGTCCGTGCCGATGTAGCTTACATGGGGATTCTTTGGAATATAGTTGTCTAAAAGAACCGTAGGGATCGTGGTGGATGAAAACTGCTCCATCCAGTCATCCTGCAGCGCGAAACCAAGTAGAAACGCGCCGGAGTAACCGTTCTTTAGCATATAGACGTCATAGCGTTCCTTCTGCTGCAATTCCGGAGTGACCGGGATCACCGTGACGTCCCAGTTGTCGCGGAGTGCCGCCTGCCGGAAACCGAGAACCAGCTCGTAACCGAACTGTGCATCCGATTCGTATGACATGTTTTCAATGAAAATGCAGAGCCTTTTGTTCTGCTCCCTGCGCATCCGCTTGGATCGATACCCCATTTCGATCGCAGTATCCAAAACCTGCTGCCGGAGTTCGTCGCTGATGTCGCTCGCACCGTTGATCCCTTTGGAGACGGTGCTGACAGAAATACCAAGCCGATTGGCGATGTCTTTGATCGTAACCATATCTTTTGTTCCCCCATTGTTGAATATAAGAATTATAAAGAAAAAATGTATGGTTTGCAAGCAATAAACAATTATTTTCGAAAAAAATCGGGAAAACACCTGTCAAAATGCACAAATACGGACAAAGAAAAACAGTAAAAATGCCGGAAATAAATAAAAACAGACCAAAAAGAACGCATTTTCATTGACAAATCGAAAATGCAGATATAGAATTACTTAAAGAACCGAAAATTTACGAAAAAGAGTACTGCAAGCGCAGGCTTTTTTTTAAGGGTATATGGAAACGTTACCACGAACCGGAATCCGCGTAAATTTCGGTATCTATTTTAGAAAAGGAGAGGAACAAAAAACTATGAAAAAGAAAGCATTATCATTATTTCTTGTAGCAGCAATGGCAGCATCTATGGCTGGTTGCGGAAGCAAAGACACAAACACAGCTGCAACAGACAACGGAACAGCAGATTCCGCAGCATCTACCGAAGCAGGAAGCGCTTCTTCCGATGAGGAAGCATGGTCCGGTACCCTTACCGTATGGAGCCCGCAGGAAGATCAGGACAGCGGCTGGCTGAAAGAGCAGTGTGACGCGTTTAACGAAGCACATCCGAACTGGGATATCACATTTGAATATGGGGTATGTGCGGAAGGTGACGCAAAGACGACCATATCCACAGACGTTGAATCCGCGGCAGATGTATACATGCTTGCAAATGATAACATTCCGGATCTTGTTTCCGCGAATGCACTTTCCGAACTTGGCGGAACTTACCTTGATCAGGTAAAATCCACAAACTCGGACACGATTGTAACATCTGTTACATATAAAGACAGCGTATACGCATTCCCGTTCACAAGTAATACTTGGTTTATGTATTATGACAAGAGCGTATTTACCGATGACGACATCAAGAGCTTTGATACAATGCTCTCCAAAGGAAAGGTTTCCTTCCCGTTATCCAACTCCTGGTATATCCAGGCATTCTACGCTGGAAACGGATGTACATTATTCGGTGATGGTACTGACGAAGCAGCAGGCATCGATTTCGGTGGAGACAAAGCAGCAGCAGTTACCAATTACCTTGTAGATTTAGTAGCAAACCCGAACTTTATCAACGATCAGGATGGAGCTGGTATCGCAGGTCTGCGTGATGGTTCTGTAAACGCGATCTTCTCCGGTTCCTGGGATGCAGCATCCGTAAAAGAAGCACTTGGTGACAACTATGGTGTAGCAGCGCTTCCTACTTTTACCGTTGATGGAAATGAATGCCAGATGAAATCCTTCGCAGGTTCTAAAGCAATCGGTGTAAACCCGAACTGTGAGAATCCGCAGGTTGCCATGTCTCTTGCAGCTTACCTTTCCGGTGAAGAAGCACAGCAGGCACACTATGATGAGAGAAATATCCTCCCGTCTAACACCAATATTACACTGGCCGACGATCCGATCGCAACAGCTACCGCAGATGTACTGGATCACTGCTCTATCATGCAGCCGATCGTATCCGCAATGGGCAACTACTGGTCACCGGCTGAAAACATGGGCAAGAACCTGATCGCAGGCGATGTTACACATGACAATGCGGCTGAGAAGACAGAAGATATGAATACCGCAATGAACACAGATGTTGCAGCTGACGCTGAGGAAGCTACAGAATAATCTGATTTCCGATAAGTTAATAAGTAACAACAGATATTCCAGGATGCCTTCTGGTATCCTGGAATATCTATGAAATTATTTATTCGCAGCGCGAGCTGGTTTTTTAAAATCAAGGAGGCCCGAAAAGTGAAAAAGGCTGGGAAAAAGAAAAGAGTAAGTGAGTTTGCAACCGAATATACGCTTGCAAACGCAGCAAAAAAGGGGGATATCGTAACAAAGTTATCTTTCCTTATTATGGGATTGGGGAATATCGTACATAAACAGGTGGTAAAAGGACTTATGTTCCTTGGTGTGGAAGTACTTTACATCTGGTTTATGGTAACATCTGGTTTCTACAATTTATCAATGCTTCCATCACTGGGATGGAGAGAACAGGAAAAGGTCTGGAACGAACAGAAGAGCGTTTATGAATATACAGCAGGAGACCAGTCATTACTGCTTCTGTTATATGGGTTAGCAACAATTTTTATTACAGTATGTTTTATCGCAGCGTGGAAAGAAGCGGTTACAAGTTCTTACAAATCCGAAGTCCTCGCGAAAAACGGAAAACACTTAAATACATTTAAAGAAGACTGCAAGAGTTTGTTAGATCAAAATTTATATAAATTATTGATGGCAGCACCGCTCGCGGGAATCCTTATTTTTACGGTATTACCGCTTATCTTCATGATCACGATGGCATTTACCAATTACAGTAAGGTAAAGGATCATCTGACTCTGTTTGACTGGGTGGGTTTTGCCAACTTCAGAAAGATTTTGAACTTCAATGACAGTATCGGAAAGACATTCTATTCCGTACTGGTATGGACGATCGTATGGGCACTCTTCGCAACAGCGTTAAACTATATTCTTGGTATGATCCTCGCAATCGTCATCAACCGTAAGGAAACACACGCGAAGAGCTTCTGGAGATTCTGCTTTGTACTGTCCATCGCAGTACCGCAGTTTGTATCTTTGCTTATCATGCGTACCATGTTACAGCCGACCGGTATCGTAAACACATTGCTGTTAAAATACGGTCTGATCGACAAGGCACTGCCGTTTTTCACCAGTCCGATGTGGGCACGAGTAACGGTTATCGTTATCAACCTCTGGGTAGGTATTCCTTATACCATGCTTCAGGTAACCGGTATCTTACAGAATATCCCGGGTGAACTTTACGAAGCGGCAAAGATCGATGGTGCAAATGCGGTGCAGACGTTCTTTAAGATCACACTGCCGTATATGCTGTTTGTCATGACACCGTATCTGATCACACAGTTTACCGGAAATGTCAACAACTTCAACGTCATCTTCCTTCTGTCCGGCGGAAATCCTACTCCGGTGGAATCCACAGCAGGAAAGACCGATCTTCTTGTTACCTGGCTGTATAAGCTGACGATCGAGAAGAACTACTACAACCTCGGCGCGGTAATCGGTATTATGACCTTTATCGTACTCGCAATCGTTGCGCTTGTTACTTACCGCAACACGACATCCTATAAAGATGAGGAGGGATTCATGTAATGGCAGCACAGAATAAAGTTTCCGGTTCGAAAGTAAAAAAGAAAGTGGTCAATGTCATTGTTCATGTCATCCTTGCAATTTTGGCATTTATCTGGCTGTTACCGATTATCTGGGTAATCTTAACCAGTTTCCGTGGAGAGAAAGGTTCTTATGTAACATCTTTCTTCCCAAAGACATACACATTGAACAACTACAAAAAGTTATTTACGGATACCAGTATCCTGAATTTCCCGCAGATGTTCTTTAATACCTTTATCATCGCGATCTTTACCTGCATCATCGCAACGATCTTTGTCCTTTCCGTTGCGTACTGTATGTCAAGAATGCGTTTTAAGATGAGAAAACCGTTTATGAACTTCGCAATGATCCTCGGACTGTTTCCGTCCTTCATGTCCATGATCGCTGTTTATTATATCTTAAAGGCAATCGGGCTTTCCGAAGGCGCTATGATCCGTATTGCATTAATCATCGTGTACTCAGCGGGAACCGGTGTCGGATTTTATGTGGCAAAAGGTTTCTTTGATACCATTCCAAAGGCACTCGATGAAGCCGCGATCATCGACGGAGCGACCAGATGGCAGGTATTTACCAAGATCATCGTTCCGCTCAGCAAACCGATCATTGTTTATACGATCATCACATCTTTCATGGGTCCGTGGCTGGACTTCATTTTCGCGAAAGTTATCTGCCGTGCGGACGCAAAATACTATACCGTATCGATCGGTCTTTGGAAGATGCTCGAAAAGGAATACATCGATGGATGGTACACCTGCTTTGCGGCGGGAGCTGTTATCGTTTCGATTCCGATCGCGATTTTGTTCCTTGCAACACAGAAATTCTATGTAGATGGAATGAGTGGCGCGGTAAAAGGCTAATAAATATCAGGGCTGTCTCCGGTTGCGGGACAGCCTTATTTTTGAATCATAGGAAATTCCTTCCTATGATTTAAAAACGCTCCGCGGGGATGCGCAGCTCGCGGAGATGAAGTTTATGTTGAACATACCGCTCGCGCGCGAAAGTGTGCGGTAAGCGCACACTTTATTTTAATGGGAGAAGGAAAATGAAGGCAAAAAGAAGAATACAGGCGCTTGTCCTTGCGCTTGCGCTGCTTGTAACCGGTGTATTTGCGGGAACCGGAAAGGAAAAAGAAAAAGAGCCGGAGATCATCGATGATAAATACCGGACCTACTATGAGGTGTTTTTATACAGCTTTTCAGACAGCAATGGGGATGGGATCGGAGATATCAGAGGGCTGATCGATAAACTCGATTATATCAATGACGGAGACGATACGACCGATACGGATCTCGGATGTAACGGGATCTGGCTTATGCCGGTCATGCCGTCTACGACCTATCACAAGTATGACGTGACGGACTATGAGGATATTGACGCGGAATACGGCGATCTGGATGACTTTAAGGAGCTGGTCACGGAGTGCCATAAGAGGGGCATCCGGCTGATCATCGACCTTGTGATGAACCATACGTCGTCAAAGCATCCGTGGTTTGAAGCGGCATGTGACTATATCGAGGGACTCGGAGGGGCAGAGCCGTCAGAGGCGGAATGTCCGTATTTTGGCTATTACAATTTTACGAGAGAGCCAAAGGGCGATGTTTACTATGAGGTGGGTGATACAGGCTGGTATTATGAAGCGCAGTTCTGGAGTGAAATGCCGGATCTGAATCTGGAAAATCAGGCAGTGCGGGATGAATTTGACGGGATCACATCCTTCTGGATGGATCTTGGCGTAGATGGTTTCCGCCTGGACGCTGCGGGGGAATATGAGACCGGACAGACGACAAAGAATATCGAGATCCTCTCCTGGTTTCATTCCATGGTAGAGGAAAAGAATGCGGATGCCTACATCGTGGCGGAGGTGTGGCAGGATCTGGATACCTATGCGAAATATTATGAGAGCGGGATCGACAGCTGCTTTGATTTCGCGTTCGCAAATGCGGATGGGATCATTGCAGACAGTTTAAAGAAGACCGCCGGTTATAATGCTTCTTCCTATGGAAATGCGGCTGCCAACGTGCAGAAGAAACTGGCGGCTTACAATGCGGATTATATTGATGCGCCGTTTTACACAAATCATGACATGGCGCGCAGTGCCGGATATTATTCCGGTGATTACAGCGAAAACATGACAAAGATCTCCGGCGCGATGAATCTGTTCATGAGCGGAAATGCGTTTCTGTATTATGGAGAAGAGCTTGGCATGAAAGGCTCCGGCAAAGATGAAAACAAGCGCGCGCCGATGTACTGGAGTGATGCCGGGGATGGAAAAACGGCGGAGGGCATGTGCCACGGGCCGGAAGGCATGGATGCCATTAAGATGAAATATGGAAGTCTCGAGGAACAAAAGGACGACCCGGATTCTGTATATAATTTTTACCGTGCGGTCATAAAACTGCGCAATGCGTATCCGGAGATCGCAAGAGGACAGGTGGCATTTTTAAAAGACCTTTCGGATGAGAATGTCTGCGTGCTCAAAAAGACCTGGAATGACAGAGAGCTTGTGATCGCGTTTAATCTGTCCGAGCAGGCGGAGACGGTCGATCTTTCGGATGTAACATTGAATGGCAGGGAAGGTACCAAAATGAGCCTTGGCGGAGCACTTACCACTACGGATGAAGAGATCGGATTTTCCGGCGGAACGTTGTCACTGCCGGCATATTCGGTGGCGATCCTGGAATAGCAGCGGCCTTTACCGGGGATTTTTCCGGCAGATCCCCGGTAAAGAAAAAATATAAAAAAGTTGGAGAAAAATCCTTGACAAAATGAAGCTCTTCCTGTAAAATTATTTTTGCTGTTGGAAAAACAGGAATGCCTGGTTAGCTCAGTTGGTAGAGCAGAGGACTGAAAATCCTCGTGTCTCTGGTTCGATTCCGGAACCAGGCATTGCGCGGGTGTAGTTCAATGGTAGAACACCAGCCTTCCAAGCTGGATACGTGGGTTCGATTCCCATCACCCGCTTTGCTATAAGCAAATGCGATAGTGGCGTAGTTGGTAACGCGCGACCTTGCCAAGGTCGAGACCGCGGGTTCGAGCCCCGTCTATCGCTCTCATTTATTAAAAGAAGCTTCGTGGAAGCTTCTTTTTTTATGTCAGGGTGACGGGGCTCGAACAAGTTCTCGCGTCTCCGCTCCGCTGCGGTCGGCGTAAGGCCGAGGTCCCCCGGACCTCGTGCGCCGACTGCTCGCATTTTAAAGAAAGCAGATAAAGATCATCATAATACCAAGGAAGGCTTCAGTGACAGAAATACCGATCACCTCCCGCTTTTTTACGTTATCCCAGTCAATATAACAGGGAGTCATCTGCTGATGGCTCATGCTCTGATACGCGCAGTAAATATGTCTCCATTTTTTCTTATATCCATAAGCATTCCAGATGGAGAAGAACAAAATGAGCATTCCAGCCACGGCATAATGCTGTAACATGAGCGGGATCAGTACCACAAGAGGACCGTAGCGGTACAGACAGGCAAGTGCTTTGATCATATGGAAATCCTCCGGTTAATGATATGAATCCATGATAGACCAGAAAAAATAAAAAAGCAACGGATCATTCTTCCGGCAGTTCCCACGCCTCGCTCTGCGCAAGATAGTCGGATGCGGCGTTCAGGTAGGCGGAAATTTCGGCATCCGTTTTCTGCCCACGGGAAATTTCCGCAAGCGCGCGGTAGGAATCCGAAAGACGGGCGAGTGGAAGATTTCCGGAGCTTCGCGCGTTTAAGATACTTTCGGCTTCAAAAGCGGCATGGTAAAACCAGAGAATCGCAGTGTCAAACTGTTTCTTTTCAAAGAACCATTCCCCAATCTCCATGCAGGCTTCGGCGCTCGGCGTGGTCAGCATATCATCCAGACTGAATTTTAAGATCGACGGAAAGTCATCCGTGATGCGTGCCGTGTGGAGGAGTACCAGCGCTGCCTTTTTTGCAAGCGTCGCATTTGCCGGTTCGTTGGCGGCAGGAGAGGCGAGATACGCGCGAAATATCGGAGCTGCATCTGCAAAATCCGTGTCGGAACCGGAAATAAAAAGTTCTTTTGCATACATGTCAAAGATCTTATTTGAGAGGATCCCGTCTTTCTGATACGCCTGTCTGAAGATGGAAAAATCCCGATTCTGGTGCGGAGCGGGCGGCATATGCAGAATTTCCACGTCACTGTCAAAGACCACCGGGTCTAAACGCACGGTCTCATGGATCGGATCGACCCAGGTGAAGGGGCGCAGTCTTTTGTAAAGCTTTGGCCGGTATTCTTTTTTGAAATTTAAGACGGTGTTAAAATCCGTTTTCGTCACATATTTCATCTGGACGATCTCAATTTCCGGGAGCAGACACTGCTTTAACCGGAGAAAACGTGTGCGGTTTGTCTCGTCTAACATTTCGTCCGAATCGGCGGCGTAGATATAGTCCATATGAGCCTTGGAAAAAGAAAAATTCCGTGCGGCGGAAAAATCACTCTCCCAGGGGAAATCATAGATCTGACTGGTATAACGCGCGGCGATCTCTTTGGTGCGGTCAGTTGAGCCGGTATCCACAATGATGATCTCGTCCACCAGATCCCGGACGGAGTCCAGACATCGCGCAAGCACGGTCTCCTCATTTTTTACGATCATGCAAAGACTGATGGTAGCCATAAAGAACCTCCTTTTAAGGAAAACATTTTAAATCTAGCACAATTATAGCAGAATCCAGATCTTTTTGAAGCATTTTGGTGGAAAAAGTAGTACAATGGAACACAGGACATTTTAAGAGATGAAGTTTGACCGAAAAAAGAAAGGTATTCTGGATTTATGGAAAAGAAGAAAAATACAAAAGAAGAATTTATGACAAAGACGATCGTAGTGTGGCTTGGCGCACTGCTCTGCTGTGGGCTTTGGGGAAGCGCGTTTCCCTGTATCAAGATCGGATATCAGATGTTTGCGATCGGCGCGGAGGATACGGCATCACAGATCCTGTTTGCCGGTTACCGTTTTACGCTTGCCGGAATTCTTACTATTATAATAGGAAGTGTTTTAAACCGCGGCGTGCTGATCCCGAAGCGTCAGGCATTTGGGAAGATCCTCTGGCTCTCCATGCTTCAGACCGTAGGACAGTATCTGTTTTTCTACATCGGGCTGGCGCATACGACGGGAGTAAAGGCATCGATCATTGAGGCGGTCAATGTATTTGTCGCGATCCTCGTGGCAAGCCTTGTGTTTCATCAGGAAAAACTGACGGCGGATAAGATCGCCGGCTGTGTGATCGGTTTTGTGGGCGTGGTGTTAGTCAATCTGACCGGGAGCGGACTGGACGCGACATTTTCCTTTCTCGGAGAAGGATTTATCTTTTTATCGACCGTTGCCTATGCATTTTCCTCGGTGTTCTTAAAGTGGTATTCCAAAACGGAAAATCCGGTGCTTTTAAGCGGGTATCAGTTTGTGCTCGGCGGGATCATCATGAGTGTATGTGGTTTTCTGATGGGCGGAAAAGTGATGGGATTTCATGCGGCATCAACGGCAATGTTAATCTACCTTGCGCTTATCTCAGCGGTTGCGTACAGTCTGTGGGGAATTTTGTTAAAATATAATCCGATCTCGCGCGTGGCGGTATTCGGTTTTATGAATCCGGTATTTGGCGTGATCCTATCGGCACTTTTATTAAACGGAGAAAAACAGACACTTGGGATAAAAAGCGTGATCGCGCTTGTATTTGTATGCGCGGGCATTTATATTGTAAACAGAGAAAAAAAGACAGGAGAAAAAAGATGAGAGCAGTTGTTACATTAAAAAAGGGTGAAGGAAGAACCATTAAAAGCGGCGGGCTTTGGGTGTTTGATAATGAGATCGATTCTGTGATGGGCGGTTTTGAAAACGGCGATCTGGTGGATGTCCATGATTTTGACGGATATCCGATGGGCATCGGTTTTATCAACCGAAATTCGAAGATCCGTGTCCGGATGCTGACCAGGGACGCGAAGCGTGAGATCAATGAGGAATTTTTCCGGATGCGGATCGAGCGTGCGTGGGATTACCGCAAAAAGACCGTGGACACGTCAAGCTGCCGTCTGGTATTTGGTGACGCGGATTTCCTGCCGGGGCTGGTCATTGATAAATTTTCAGATGTTCTCGTTGTGCAGTCGCTTGCGCTCGGCATTGACCGCTATAAGGAACTGATCGTGGAGCTCGCGAAAGAGACACTTTTAAAAGACGGGATAAAGATCCGCGGCGTCTATGAGCGCAGTGACGCGAAAGAGCGTGAAAAAGAGGGAATGGAGCGCATCAAGGGATTTATCGGTGAGCCGTTTGATACCAATGTTGAGATCGTGGAAAATGGCGTAAAATATATCGTGGATGTGAAAGACGGACAGAAGACCGGATTTTTCCTGGATCAGAAATATAACCGTCTGGCGATCCAGAAACTCTGCGGCGGCGCAAAGGTACTCGACTGTTTCACACACACGGGTTCGTTTGCCTTAAATGCCGGGATCGCCGGGGCAAAGAGCGTGCTCGGCGTGGACGCGTCCGAGCTTGCGGTGCGCCAGGCAACGGAAAACGCGGCGTTAAACGGTCTTGGTGATACCGTACATTTTCAGTGTGAGGATGTCTTTGAACTGCTTCCGGAGTTAGAAAAAGGCGGGGAGAAATTTGACGTGGTCATCCTTGATCCGCCGGCGTTTACAAAGTCCAGAAGCTCTGTAAAAAACGCGGTCAAAGGCTATCGCGAGATCAATCTGCGCGGCATGAAACTGGTAAAAGACGGCGGCTATCTTGCAACCTGCTCCTGCTCCCACTTTATGACGTATGAGCTTTTCACCAAGACCATCAATCAGGCGGCGCACAATGTGCATAAGCGTCTGCGCCAGGTGGAATTCCGCACACAGGCACCGGATCATCCGATCCTCTGGGCGGCGGACGAGTCGTATTATTTGAAGTTTTACATTTTCCAGGTCGTGGAGGAGATGTAGAAGAGAAATAGTGAAAAATAGTGTAAAAATAATGAAATTTTAAGATATATCACAGAGATTGAGCATAACAGATATAAAGTATCATCGGTAAAGCTGTCCAAAACAGTCATGAACAGACTTCGCAAAAATTCGAAGAAAAAAAAGTTCTTATGCTTCAAATAAAATTGAAGGCAATCCATTGTCGGAAAAACAGGTGGATGAAGTAATAGAACGCGATGAAAGAAAGCATTATCTGAAACCGGAGCAGGAGGTACGGAATTATTTTCTGGCTTTGAATTTCCTGGAGGAAAAGGTAAGCAAAAAAGAGAAGTTTTCCCAAAAGCTTATTTTAGATGTGCAAAAATTGGTGGAAAAGGGTGCTTCCAAGGAGAAAATCGGACTCAGAGGCCCCATGCCGCCCGGCGTGCTGTTTGCGGTATATGATTCTAAAACAGGAAATCCTGATTATATTCCACCGGAATATTGCGATATTCCCGGACTACTGGATGAGTTGGTGGAGTATGTAAATACAACGGATGACCACCCTCTGATCGTGGCAGCAGTTGTACATTATCAATTAGTGACAATACACCCGTTTGAAGATGGTAACGGAAGAACTGCAAGACTGTTATCCGGTTATATTATGGATTTGAACGGCTACGGATTTAATGGTATCGGATCGTTGGAGGAGTATTTTGCATATGATATTGACGAGTATTATGAATCCATTCAGATGGGACTCCCTGCATTGTATTATTCCGGAAGGGAGAGAAAAGGAACTGTTACAATTTTTGATTAAAAACTATCGAGGAGAGTTTACTCCGATTGAAGTCAGCAGAGAATTGTCGGTAACAAATAAGACGATTATTAACAGACTGGCGGTCCTGGTAAAAAATGGATTTGCGGTTTCTATATTAGTCAATGAGAGAATCCGCTCCTATGAATTAAGTGAATTTACCAGGGATCATGAAAAAGAGATTATGAAAATTATCAGTTGAAAATTTATACGAAATGAGGAATAAAAAGGAATGAAACAGCATGAGACAAAAAGGAGTTCATTTTCCGGGAAAATAGGATTTGTACTCTCAGCAGCGGGAGCTTCGGTAGGATTGGGAAATATTTGGAGATTTCCATACCTGGCGGCAAAATATGGTGGAGGAATTTTTCTGGTTATTTATATTATTCTGGCCCTGACATTTGGATATACCATGATAATAGCGGAAACATCCTTGGGACGAATGACCCGGAAAAGTCCTGTAGGAGCCTACGCTTCGTTTGGAAAGTCAAAATGGATTTTGGCAGGAGGCTGGATCAATGCGGTTATTCCCATCCTCATAGTGCCCTATTATTCCGTAATTGGTGGATGGGTCATAAAATATCTTGTCAGTTACGCCACAGGACAGACGCAGCTTGTAGCAGCAGATGGATATTTTTCTGAATTTATTTCTGACGGCGTTTCAACGGAGATTTACTTTGTGGTATTTGCGCTGATCGTGTTGGCTATTATTTATGCCGGCGTGCGCAATGGAATTGAACGTGTTTCAAAGTTTATGATGCCGGTTCTTGTAATTTTATCATTGATCATTACGGTATATTCCGTGACAAGACCGGGGGCTCTTGCCGGTGTTAAGTATTTTCTGGTGCCGAATGTCAGCAATTTTTCCTGGATGACAGTTGTGACTGCCATGGGACAGATGTTTTATTCCCTTTCCATTGCCATGGGAATTTTGATTACATTTGGTTCCTATATGAAAAGAGAGACGTCCATCGAGGAATCCACAAAGCAGGTTGAGATTTTTGATACAGCGATTGCCATGATGGCCGGACTTATGATCATTCCGGCAGTTTTTGCTTTTTCCGGTGGGGATGCCAAAACGCTTCAGGCCGGACCGGCACTTATGTTTATTACGATCCCAAAAGTTTTTGCAAGTATGGGTTTTGGAACTTTTGCAGGCGTTATGTTTTTCCTGCTGGTTCTTTTTGCTGCACTTACCAGTTCGATCGCACTGACAGAAAGCGCGGTTTCCACTTTTGAGGATGAATTCGGGTGGAACAGAAAGAAATCTACGGTTATTATCGGTGTGATCATGATCGTGATCGGAAGTCTGTCCGCACTTGGATACGGACCGCTTGTCAATGTGAAAATAATTGGCATGCAGTTTCTGGACTTTTTTGATTTCCTGACCAATACCGTTATGATGCCGATCGCGGCGATCGCAACATGTCTGCTTGTATCAAAAGTTGTTGGAGTTCAGCGTATTGAGGAAGAAGTGATGCATGGAGAAGGCACATTTCGCAGAAAGAAGATCTTCTGTTTTATGATCCGGTATTTGTGCCCGATCTTTGCCGGATTGATTTTATTGAGTTCTATCGCAAATGCGTTCGGTTGGATTTCAATGTAATTTTTTAATACCATTGGAAATGGGTGAGACAGATCTTGGACAGACAGGAGATACTATGAAGATAAGAAAAGCGGAAACAAAAGATTTATCAAGAATTGCTGAAATTTATGTATTTAATAACAGAATAAACTACTTTCCCATATTCAAAGATGCGGGTTTTTCCTTTGGCGAGATGCAGGTAGTTTCTGTCATAGACAATTACTTTAAAAAGGAAGATGTACTGAAAAATATTTTTGTTTTTGATGACGGGGTGATAAAAGGGTTTGTGCAGATAGATGGAACAGAGATCCGCAAACTGTACGTCGATACCTGCTTTCAGAGTGAGGGGATCGGTTGTGAACTGATCGAATTCGCGATCCGGGAATTTTGTGTGGATCATTTATGGGCATTGGAAAAAAATACGAGGGCGATTTCCTTTTACAACAGACATGGTTTTCGGCAGACCGGTCAGAAACAATTTGAGGAAGGTACGACAGAATATATCGTTGAATTAAAAAGATAACTTTGGGTTTCCGGCATCATGAGAAAAACGCAAGTTTCCGTCATTGAAAATTGGAAAAAGGAATGCTATACTGTTACAGGTGTATGTGCCCGTACTGCGTAAAAAATCGGACGAGGAGGTAGTGTCATGCTGAAAATATACAAAACAGAGGAACAGATCATAGAAGAACGTGAACAGCTTGAAGAAGGCGTCTGGGTTCAGATGACAAGCCCCTCGATGGAAGAATCCCAAAAAATTGCCGATTATTTTGATATAGATATTACCGACATAAGAGCAGCTCTCGATGATGAGGAGAGTTCCCGTATCGAACTTGAGGACGGTTACACGTTGATCCTTGTGGATATCCCGTCCATAGAAGTCAATCATGATGTGGAGACTTATATTACAGTCCCGCTCGGTATCCTGCTCACGCAGGGCGCGATCATTACCGTTTGCACCGAGGAAACGCCGGTGCTGCAGCATTTTGTGAAGCGCAGGGTGCGGGATTTCAGCACGAAGAAGAAGATGCGATTTGTCTATCAGATCCTGTTTCAGACGGCGGCGCTTTATCAGAGCGATCTGCGTATTATTGATAAAAAACGTACGGCGATCGAGGAGAGAGTCGGAGAAAATACAGAGGATGAGGATCTGATCGATCTGCACAGCCTGGAATCCACGCTGGTCTACTTCGCGACATCACTGCGTGCCAATGGCGTGGTGCTTGACCGTCTGTCCCGTTATACGAGATTAAAGCAGTACCCGGAGGATCAGGAACTGCTCGGAGATGTCATAGTCGAGAACAAACAGGCGATCGAGATGACCTCCATCTACCGTGATATCATCAATGGAACCAGAGAACTTCTGTCTTCCATTTTGGATAACCGGCTGAACAACGTCATGAAATATCTGACCTCGATCACTATTGTTATGGCAATCCCGACCGTCATATCCGGTCTTTATGGAATGAATGTAAATGAAAAATGGATGCCGTTTGCAAATACCGCAAATGGTTTTGGAATCATCTGTCTGCTGACACTGGTCATCTGTCTGCTGACGCTGTTAATATTAAGAAAGAAGAAGATGTTATAAATGAAAGAAAAAAAATATACAGACCGAAAGCAGACGACGGGCAAAAAACAGAGCCCGGAAAGAAAGCCTGCCACATGGAAAAAAGCGGATGGCTGTGCGCTTGCGAAAAAGTGCGGTGGCTGTGAATATCAGGGTGTACCGTATCAAAAACAGCTTGCAAAAAAAGAACAGGAAGTAAAAAAATGGATGGGGAGCTACTGTAAGGTGCTTCCCATTGTCGGTATGGAAGACCCGTATCATTACCGGAATAAGGTGCATGCGGTGTTTGACCGTTTAAAAAACGGAACCATCATTTCCGGAATTTACAAAGAAGGAACGCATACGGTCATCAATGTAGATTCCTGTGACATCGAGGATGAACTTTCGGATGCGATCATCCGGGACATCCGTGGCATGTTAAAGTCCTTTAAGATCAAGACCTATGATGAGGACACGGGCTATGGACTGCTCCGTCATGTCCTGGTACGGCGGGGATTTACCACGGGACAGGTCATGGTCGTTTTGGTGCTGGCATCGCCGATCCTTCCGTCAAAAAATAATTTTGTCAAGGCGCTGCGCAAACTGCACCCGGAAATTTCCACGGTCGTATTGAACGTAAACGACAAACGGACAAGCATGGTGCTCGGTGAGCGCAACATCACGTTGTACGGAAAAGGATATATCGAGGATGAACTCTGCGGACTGATGTTTCGGATCTCGCCATCTTCGTTTTATCAGATCAATCCGGTGCAGACCGAAAAGCTTTATGAGGCAGCAGTAAAATATGCCGGACTGACCGGAAAAGAGCGCGTCTTTGATGCGTACTGCGGGATCGGAACGATCGGTATGGTTGCGTCGAAGACCGCAGGAGAAGTCATTGGCGTGGAATTAAATCGGGATGCAGTCCGTGATGCGATCACGAATGCCAAGCGCAATAACCGGAAAAACATCCGTTTTTATAACGATGATGCCGGTAAATTCATGGTAGAAATGGCAGCAAACAAAGAAAAGGTGGACGTGCTTTTTATGGATCCGCCGCGCGCAGGCAGTGATGAGGCGTTTCTTTCTTCCGCAGTTAAGCTGGCTCCGAAGCGCATTGTATACGTCTCCTGCAATCCGGAGACGCTGGCGCGGGATGTGAAATATTTAACGAAGCACGGATATGAGGCGAAAGAGTGCCGGCCGTTTGATATGTTTCCGTTTACGGGGCATGTGGAGACAGTATGTTTATTGTCCAAACTCCACGAAGCGAAGCATCATGTGAATGTGAGACTTGACATGGACGAGATGGATTTAACGGCGGCTGAGAGGCGCTAAAGGTCCAGGGGACCTTTGCCCAGCGCGGACCGAAGCGGAGCGTAGACAGGCTACTTATGAGGAGATAAAGAAGTATGTTGCAGAGTATAATGATGGGATGAAGGTATCTAATCTGTATATTGCACAGGTGAAGAGGAAGTGTGGAATTGAATTAGCGGAGAATTTTAATATTCCTAGGTCAGAGGGAGCAAAGCAACCACAATGTCCGAAGGAGAAAGAAGAGGCAATTATTGGGGCACTGAAAGCATTTCAGATGATTTAAAATCACAAAGAGGAATGAATTACATGATGTATAATCCACAACTTGATACATTTATCTGCGTTGTAGAAGCTGGAAGTTTTAGTAAAGCGGCAGAAGAATTATATATAAGTGCACCTGCGGTTATTAAACAGATAAATTCTTTGGAAAACAGCTTAAATTTGCAATTATTTGAAAGAACACACAGAGGTCTTATTATTACGGAAGCTGGTAAATCGCTCTATCAGGATGCAAAATATCTGATTCAATATTCAAAAGAATCGTTGATACGGGCGCAGGAAGCAATGAATCATAATGAAGAAATCATTCGTGTTGGAATATCTCCGATGACGCCACCGGAAGTTTTTGTGGAACTTTGGCCTAAGATACAGAAAATATATCCGGAGATGAAGTTTAAATTGATTACATTTGAAAATACACCAGAGAATGCAAGAGAGATACTGGCTAATATGGGAAAGAATATTGATGTGATAGCTGGAATCTTTGATGAAACAATGCTTGAACTCAGAGGTTGTGATGGTACTGAGATTTCAAGAGAACCATTTTGTGTGGCGGTATCAATTCATCACAGGCTGGCAAAAAAAGAAAAAATTACACTTGATGATCTGGCTGGAGAAAATCTTATGCTCATGCAAAGAGGATGGAGTTATTATGGCGATATGCTAAGGGATGATATGATGAAAAATCATCCTGAAATCAATATTGTAGACTTTAATCTGTACAATGTAGAAGCATTTAACCGATGCGAAAACAATAATGAGGTATTACTGGCATTCAAGAGCTGGGAAAGTGTTCATCCACTGATCAGAATCATTCCAGTAGAGTGGGATTATACTATGCCGTTTGGAATTCTTCATTCGAAAAAACCGTCCATTAAGGTTAAGCGGCTGATAAATGCTATTAACAAGGTAAAATAAAAATTGAATACATGCGAGTAGAAACCTAAAGGTTAATACTGAATAACAAAACGAGACTTCTAATGGAGTCTCGTTTTGTTATACTTTAGCTGAAGTGAAAATGGAGGATATTATATGCAGATAAAGACAATATGAATGCTTTAGATAAGAGGTAGGATATGAAAAATAAACGATTTACAGCAAAAATATTGATAGATATAGGAATGACGATATGTTTGCTTCTTCTTATGCCATATAGTCTGCTCAGCGAGACTGCACATGAGTGGATTGGTATGGCGATGCTTGTGCTTTTTATTTCACATCACATACTGAATCATAAATGGGTGACCTCTGTAAGGAAAGGAAAATATAATGCGTTCAGAGTGATACAGACAGTACTGGTTATCATCATGCTTATTCTTATAATGGGTTCCATGATAAGTGGAATATTATTGTCAAATCACATATTTAAATGGATAAAGATTTCCGGAACATATATGACAGCCAAACAGATACATATGTTTTGCGCATACTGGGGACTGGTGGTGATGTCATTACATCTCGGATTCCATTGGAATATAGCGGTAGCAATGGCAGGACGATTATGGGAACATCCATCCGTCATCAGAACATGGGCAGCAAGATCTGTCGCAACCACAATTGCAGGTTATGGTTTATATGCATTTTACAGGAGACAGATAGGAGATTATCTGATTATGAGGATGCATTTTGTATTTTATGATTATGAAAAGGGGATATTTCCTTTTCTGCTGGATTATCTGGCAGTAATGATATTGATAGCATTTATTGGATATTATAGTGGAGTGTTTTTAAAGAAAACAGGTAAGAGAAAACGAAAAGGTTCATACTGAAAGAAGGTGGTGTATTTATGGAAAAGCGGAAATTAGTACTGACAATTATTGGAGTTGTTATTTTAGCAATGGTAATCATGGTATATATCTATTTTTCAAAACCCGGCAGGGATGAAAAGAAGAATCAACAAACAATAAACCAGGTACAGACCGTACAGCAGAAGCCAGATGAGAAAAAAGAAAATACAGAAAAAAATACATCCGGAGATGAATTGGAAAATGTTACGCCGGGAAGCGAAGAATACCGGGGCTTCCTCCTGGATAATGTTCTTCATTCTCCAAATGAAGGGGACATTCATTACAATGTATATATTCCGGATGCATATGACGGGACAAAGGAATATGCACTATATGTAACATTACCCGGATATCAGGGATTATATTTTCAGGGCGTGGGAGAAAATATCCGGACAGAAGATTTTGGATTTGAAGCACAGAAGTATATTACCGATATGATTATTGTAGCTCCACAGTTAAATGACTGGGGACAGACATCAGCAGATCAGACAATTGAACTGACACAGTATTTTCTGACGCATTATATTATTAATCCATCGAAAGTATATATTAATGGTTATTCCGGAGGAGGAGAAACCCTGTCACTGGTATTGGCAAAGCAGCCGGAATTATATACAGCGGCACTTATGTGCAGCTCTCAGTGGGATGGTGCATATGAGCCGGTTGTGGAGATGAAAACGCCGGTATATTTTGTGATTGGCGAAAGCGACGAATACTATGGATCAGAACCTTTTAAAGAGGCATACCAGCAGATACATGAGCTTTACAAAGAACAGGGATTATCGGAATCAGAGATTGATAAACTGGTGGTACTGGATGTAAAAGATAAAGATTACTTTGAAGGAACACCGGTCACTTATCAGCATGGCGGTGGCTATCTGTTTTGTCGTGACAAAGAAATTATGGGATGGCTGTTCAATCAGTAAGAACCAGAATAAACCGAAAGGTTAAGACTGAAAAACTTATCGAAACTTCTCAAAGGAATCTATCAGTATTATAGTATGAATGTAAGATGAATGAAAGAAAACAAGGAGGATACGACAATGGAATATATTTCATTAAATAATGGTGTAAAAATGCCAATACTGGGATATGGCGTATATCAGGTAACAAAAGAGGAATGTGAAAGATGTGTGCTTGATGCTTTAAAAGTTGGATACCGGGCGATTGATACAGCACAGAGTTATTTTAATGAGGAAGAGGTTGGGAATGCAATCCAAAAGTCAGGCATTCCAAGAGAAGAAATCTTCCTTACAACAAAGGTGTGGGTTGAACATTATGGATATGAAGAAGCAAAGAAATCAGTTCTTGAATCCATGAAAAAGTTAAAGACAGATTATCTGGATCTGGTATTGCTTCACCAGCCATTTTCAGATGCTTACGGTGCTTACCATGCATTGGAAGATCTGTACGATGAGGGAAAAATCAGAGCAATCGGAATTTCCAACTTTTATGTAGACAGAATGGTTGATTTTGCATCCTTCAACCGCATTAAACCTATGGTAAATCAGGTGGAAACCCACATCTTCAATCAGCAGAAAGAGATGAAGGAATGGGCAGACAAATATGATATCCGGTTAGAAGCATGGGCACCATTCGGTGAGGGCAGAGGAGGCACCTTTGAGAATCCTGTCATCGCAGAGATTGCAGAAAAATATCAGAAGACTCCGGCACAGGTTATGCTTCGCTGGCATATTCAGAGAGGGGTAGTGGTTATTCCGAAATCAACACACATTGAGAGAATGGAAGAAAACTTTAATGTTTTTGATTTCACACTTTCTGATGAAGATATGAAGACTATTGCAGAACTGGACAAGAAGACAAGCTCCTTCTTCTCGCATCAGGATCCGAATATGGTGGAATGGTTCGTGAAGATGGTTGAGGAAAGAAAAAAGAATAATGACAGTTCAAAAGAAAAAAAGAACTGGTAAGCATAAGAGGAAAAATCAATGAAAGTATTACTTGTCAATGGCAGTCCACACAAAAATGGCTGTACTTATACAGCTCTTTGTGAAGTATCCAGTGCATTAAATGAAAATGGTATAAGTACAGATATTTTCTGGATTGGAAATAAGCCGATTTCAGGATGTATTGCCTGCAGAAAATGTCAGGAAAAAAATAAATGCATCCTGGATGATATCGTGAATGAATTTCTGGAAATAGCAGGGGATTATGACGGATTCGTATTTGGAACTCCGGTACACTGGGGTGGTGCAGGCGGTGCAATCACATCTTTTATGGACAGAGTCTTTTATGCCGATTTAAACGGTGGCGGCGACAGATTCCGCCTGAAACCTGCCGCTGTGGTAATTTCAGCAAGAAGGGCCGGAACAACGGCCACATGGGATCAGGTAAATAAATATTTTGGTCTGATGCAGATGCCGATTATCACATCGAGATATTGGAATATGGTACATGGGACGAATCCGGATGAAGTAAAACAGGATCTCGAAGGAATGCAGGTTATGCAGATCCTTGGAAACAATATGGCATATTTCATTAACTGTAAAAATGTTGCGACAAAAATGGGAATTGAAATGCCAAAGGCACCGGATTTTGTATTTACCAATTTTATCCGATAGAAATTAGCGTGACAAACATTTTATACGACAGGAGGTGACCTTAGAATGAAAACAAAGAAAATAGCAGCAGTACTCTTAACATGCATCGTGACAATCGGTTTGATGGCAGGATGTGGAGCAAGCAATACAAACCAGTCTGCTTCTAATAATGACAGCCAGTCTACAAGTACAAACCAGGCTGGAAATGAAGAATCGGATACAAATTCCGAAAACACTACAGATACAACAGAAAATACATCAACAGGAAATACATCAACAGGAAATGGAAAAACATTGGTTGTATATTATTCAGCTTCAGGAAATACAAAAGATGTTGCTGAAAAGATAGCAAAAATTACAGAGGCAGATCTGTTTGAAATAGAGCCTGTGGAGCCATATACAGATGATGACCTTGACTGGACAGATGATGACAGCCGGGTGTCAAGAGAACATGATGATGAGAGCTTAAGAGATGTGGAACTGGTGTCTACAACAGTTGATAACTGGGATTCATATGATACGGTATACATTGGCTATCCTATCTGGTGGGGAATTGCGGCATGGCCAGTAGATAACTTTGTAAAAGAGAATGACTTTACAGGAAAAACAGTCATCCCATTCTGTACAGCAGCGACCTCGGGAATCGGTGACAGCGGTAATCTTCTGGAAGAGATGACAGGAACAGGTGACTGGAAAGAAGGGGAACGATTCCATGGTGGAGCGTCTGAATCAGATATCAGTTCATGGATAGACAGTCTTGGATTATAAAAGAATATAAAAATATTTGGAGGAATCGTAACAAAGAGAGACTTCTGTCCGGAGTCTCTTTTTCTTATACTTACAGTAAAGTTTGAAATATAGAAACAAAATTGTCCTTGCATCAAAGTGTGGGATACGTTTTGATGAAACTGCAACAACTGTAAATAAACCTTTGATTCCTGATGGACGACCGGAGACGATTAAAGCATCGATTGATGGATCTTTAATGAGACTTAACACAGACCATCTTGATTTATATTATATTCATCGTATTGACATGACTGTACCGATTGAAGAGACGGCAGGAGCTATGAAGGAGTTAATGGAGCAGGGAAAAATGACACACTGGGGGTTATCAGAAGCCAGTGAAGAGATTATTCGACGTGCACATAAAGTATGCCCGGTTACAGCGATTCAGAACAGATATTCCATGATGTACAGGGATTATGAGAAATTATTCCCGGTGCTTGAAGAATTGAAAATAGGATTTGTTGCATTTTCGCCGCTTGCAAATGGATTACTGACAGCAGCATATCATTCCCATGGGGAATTTGAAAAGCCGGGAGATTATCGAAGCGCAATGCCACAGTTTACAGAAGAAGGATTAAAGGAAAATAATGAATTTATGTCCTGGATGAAAGTGATTGCAGAAGAAAAAAATGCCACGCCTGCACAGATTTCTCTTGCCTGGATGCTTGCAAAGAAACCATATATCGTACCAATTCCGGGAACAAGAAAAGTAAATAGACTGGAAGAAAATATGGAATCAGCAGATATAAAGCTGACTCAGGATGAAGTAAAATCTATTGATGAGATGCTTGCCCATATGCCGATGTCGCAGGTGTTTGGAGGTTCAAAAATACAGAAGAAATAAAAGAGGTGAGCAATGAAAACAAGGAAAAAGATAACCATCGGGGTAATAGTGGCTTTCTTAGCGGTAGTCATGGTGGGGTATATCTATCTGTTTACAGGGGCTAAAATAAGTAAAGGAGAATAGAGATAATGAAGAAAATGTTAGTTGTATATTATTCCTGGTCAAATGGAAACACGAAAAGAATCGCAGAGCAGCTGACTAATGGGACAGGTGCAGATATTGCGAGAATCGAAACAGCAGAGCCATACAGCGGCAGTCATGAAGATGTGGTTGAACAGGGAAAAAGAGAGGTAGAGGCAGGCTTTATGCCTCAGATCAATCCGATATCTGTAAATCTTGCTGATTATGATGTGATTGCTATCGGAACACCAACGTGGTGGTATACGATGGCACCTGCAGTGCTTACATTTTTGACAACAAATGATTTTACAGGAAAGATAGTGATTCCATTTATGACAAATGGTGGATGGCCGGGGCATGTTATAAAAGATATGAAGGAAAATTGCAAAGGAGCTGCCTTTGCACATGAAATGCAGATTCAGTTTGATTCCAAAGGAAAAGATCATCTGGAAACTTCAGAAGAGGTGATTACAGAATGGATTGGGCAGATAAATACTGATATAAACAAATAACCAGAACGTTCGCTGTCGCGGGCGGTAAAAAAAATACTGGAACATGAACATTATACGGTGGATGCGGCGTATGACGGAGAGGAGGCGCTTGAATATCTAAGTACCGGGGATTACGACGGAGTCGTTTTGGATGTCATGATGCCGAAAATGGACGGCATCACGGTTTTGACGAGGCTCCGGGAGAGTGGAAATCAGATCCAGGTCTTAATGCTGACAGCAAAGGCGGAGATCGACGACCGTGTGCTTGGTCTTGACAGCGGGGCAAACGACTATCTGACCAAACCGTTTGCGACAAAAGAACTTCTGGCGCGCATCCGCGCGATGACAAGAGTGGCGGCATTGCAGGACGGCGCGAAACTCTCAGCCGGAAATATCCTGCTGGATCGGGCAACCTTTACTCTGTCCTCGCCGACCGGGAGCTTCCGGCTGGCAAATCGGGAATTTCAGATGTTGGAGCTTTTGATGTGCAGTCCCGGACAGAGCATCAAAAGCGGGCGCCTTTACGAAAAGATCTGGAAACAGGAAGAGCAGGAGGAAGACGATCCGGCCGGGGTAAACTTCGTATCAAATTGATCCTCGTATCGATGTGCTCGCTGATGGCGGTGCTCGGTCTGATCCTTGGCGGGATTAATTTCTTATATTACCGGGAAGTGGTCTCGGACTCGGACGATACGTTGGAATTCCTGATGGAGAACGGTGGCACATTCCCAAAGCAGGAATGGGAGAATGAAAAGGTGGCTTTTTCGCCGGAACTGCCCTATGAGTCCAGATATTTTTCGGTCGATCTGTCGGAAGACGGGACGGTGCAGTCCTCGGATACCGGGCAGATCGCGGCGGTCGATTTTTCAATGGCGGTGCGCTATGCAAAGAGTATTTTAAAATCCGGAAAGACACAGGGATTTGTAGGAAATTACCGCTATCTGGTCTCGGATGACGCGGATAAAGTGCAGATCGTGTTTCTGGATTGCGGGCGTACACTTTCCGGTTTCTGGAGATTTCTGGTCATCAGCGTCTGGGTGGCTACGTTTGGACTTGTGGCGGTCTTTATCCTGATCTTCCTTTTTTCCAAGCGGATCATACGGCCGATGTCGGAAAACTATGAGAAGCAGAAACGGTTTATCACCGATGCCGGGCATGAGATCAAGACACCGCTTACGATCATAGACGCGGACGCGGATGTGCTTGAAATGGAGCTCGGGGAGAATGAATGGCTTGCCGATATCAGAAACCAGACCAGGCGGATGACGGCGCTTACCAATGACCTCATCTATCTTTCGAGGATGGAGGAGGCAAAAAACGGGATGCCGATGATCGATTTCCCGCTTTCCGATGTGACAGAGGAAGTGGCGGATGAGGCACTGGTAAAAGAGGAATTAAAGCGTTGCGCGGATGAGATCGCATCGGTGGATCTTTCCATGCAGACGATACGGGACTGTCTGAAAAATAATTTTCAGGAATCGGAATCTGTGGTATAATGCGACGGTGAGTTTACAATAGATAAAGAGGAGAAAATTATGAATACTTTAACACCAAAGCTGTTTGACGTGCTAAAAGGCTACACGAAAGAACAGCTGATCAAAGACATTATTTCAGGCATTATCGTGGCAATCATTGCGCTGCCGCTCTCGATTGCACTTGCCATCGCGTCCGGCGTCGGCCCGGAGCAGGGACTTTATACGGCGATCATCGCGGGATTTTTTATTTCCTTTCTCGGTGGAAGCCGTGTGCAGATCGGTGGCCCGACGGCGGCATTTGTCGTCATCATCTACGGGATCGTCACAGAGTACGGAACGGACGGACTGATCGTTGCGACCATTCTTGCGGGTGTGATGCTGGTGATCATGGGGCTCTGCCATTTCGGTTCCCTGATCAAATACATCCCTTATACGATCACAACCGGTTTTACCTGTGGAATCGCGGTGACACTGTTTGTCGGTCAGCTCAAAGATTTCTTTGGGTTAAAGATCGCGTCGGTGCCGTCCGAATTTCTGGATAAAGTGGTCTGTTACGCGAAAAACGCGGCAACGATCAATCTGACGGCAACACTGATCGGCGTGGCAGCAGTGCTTATCATGGTTGTCTGGCCGAAAGTGACCGATAAGATACCGGGTTCGCTGATCGCGATCATTGTGACGACACTGATCGTATATTTCGCGAAACTTCCGGTCAATACGATCGGCAGTGTATATGGGGAGCTGTCTTCTTCATTCCCGACACCGCATATGCCGGCAATTTCCTTTGGACTGATCCAGAAGATGTTCTCGCCGGCGTTTACGATCGCGATCCTCGCAGGAATCGAATCCCTGCTCTCCGCAGTCGTTTCGGACGGAATGATCGGAGATACCCATAAATCAAACGCAGAGCTGATCGGACAGGGTGTCGGAAATATTTTTTCCGGTATTTTTGGCGGAATCCCGGCAACCGGAGCGATCGCCCGTACCGCAGCGAATGTCAGAAACGGCGGACGTACCCCGATCGCTGGTATTGTACACTGCGTGACACTGACGGTGATCCTGCTTGCGTTGATGCCGCTTGCTGCACTGATCCCGATGACGACACTGGCGGCGGTTCTCTTAGTGGTGGCTGCGAATATGGCAGACTGGACATCCTTTTTCCATCTGTGCAAAACAGCACCGAAGAGTGACATTATCGTCATGGTCGCAACATTTTTCCTGACCGTATTTTTTGATCTGGTCGTTGCAATCGAAGTAGGCGTGGTACTGGCATCGATGCTTTTTATGAAACGTATGGCGGAAACAGCCGATGTGACAGCATGGAAATACACGGATGAGCCGGATATGACACCGGGAGAGGCGGAAAAGCTGCGTGAAATCCCGCACACGATCCGTGTATTTGAGATCAGCGGGCCGTTATTTTTCGCAGCTGCGGATGAGATTTTGCGCATCAACAGCGACCGCTCCACAAAAGTAGTCGTGATCCGTATGCGGAGCGTGCCGGCGATCGACGCGAGCGCGATGCGTTCCCTGCGTGATCTGGAAAAGCGCGCGAAAAAGAAGCGCATCACGTTAATTTTTTCGCATGTCAATGAACAGCCGATGTCCGTCATGAAAAAAGACGGTTTCGTGGATGACATCGGAGAAAAATATTTCCTGCCGAATATCGTGGCGGCACTGGACTATGCGGAAAGTCTGGTAAAATAAAAGAACCTGTCTAAGCGCAGTCTTTAGAGGCGGCGGAACAGCCCGGAATCTGACCGGAACCTGTTTCCGCTGCTTTTTTATTCGGATAGGAAAAGTCATCCGGGCGGATAGCATCTGTTTTTACAGAAAAGTGACATGGTTTTTACAAAATTTTACATAACTATGGTGGTAATATCGCTCACATTTCTTTAAAATAAAGATATTGCCACTGTGGCGGGAAGTGAGGAGAAAAATGAAACTGACAAAGGAAGAAAAAAACTGGATCTTATATGATGTCGGAAATTCGGCATTTACACTGCTGATCGCAACGATCATGCCGCTCTATTTCAATTATCTGGCGGAACAGGCGGGGCTGTCCTCGGTTGACTATCTGGCGTACTGGGGCTATGCGGCATCCGTGGCAACGCTTTTGGTCGTGTTTATCGGGCCGGTATTCGGGACGCTTGCGGATACGAAGGGCTTTAAGAAGCCGGTCTTTTCGGTTGCGCTTGCGGTAGGCGTGGCGGCATGCGTGCTGATGGGATTCGCGAAGCAGTGGCTCGTGTTTCTGGTCATATATGTGATCGCAAAGACCGGGTATTCGGCAAGCCTGATCTTTTATGATTCCATGCTTGCAGACGTCACGACCGCGGACCGGATGGATCAGGTGTCATCGCAGGGATACGCGTGGGGCTATATCGGAAGCTGTGTACCGTTTGTGGTCTGTCTTATGATCGTGCTTGGAGCCGGAAAACTCGGCATTTCGATGGAGCTTGCGATGGGGATCTCGTTTTTTGTCACGGCGGCATGGTGGGTGCTTATGACCGTACCCATGTTAAAGACCTACCGGCAGAAGAATTATGTGGAGCGGAAACCACATGCGTTCCGGGAGAGTTTTGCGAGGATCGGGAAAACATTTTTAAATGTGCGTAAGGAAAAGAAGATCTTTCTGTTTTTGCTCGCGTTTTTCTTCTATATAGATGGCGTGTATACGATCATCGATATGGCGACCGCCTATGGTTCCGCGCTCGGCCTTGACAGTACGGGACTGCTTTTAGCGCTTTTGGTGACCCAGATCGTGGCGTTTCCATGTGCGATCCTGTTTGGAAGACTGGCAAGGCGGTTTCGCACGGAACATCTGATCACGGTCTGCGTCGTGGCTTACATAGGGATTGCGCTGTTTGCCTGTGTGCTCCGTACGCAGACACAGTTCTGGATCCTCGCGATCTTTGTCGGAATGTTCCAGGGAGGGATACAGGCATTGTCCCGCTCCTATTACGCGAAGATCATTCCGGCGGAGCAGTCGGGAGAATATTTTGGACTGCTTGATATCTGCGGAAAAGGAGCCTCCTTTATCGGCACGGCGATCGTCAGTGTGGTTTCCCAGCTGACAGGGGATATCAACAAGGGTGTGGCAATGATCGTGGTACTGTTCGTGGTCGGCGTAGCGCTTTTTCGGATTGCGGTGACATGTGTTCAAAAAAATAAAATAGAAAGCTAAGGTTCAGCTAAGGCTCTTTGATCACAATATAAACTGAAATAAGAAATCAGAAAAAAACAGAAAGGATGATGGCTATGAAACGAAAATATATTGCAATCTTAACAGGAGTCTTTGTAGGTATGTCAGTGCTTGGAGGCTGTGGAACAACGAGTACAAAGACAACGGCGGTATCGTCCACAGAGGCGGCAGCTTCCGGATCAGAAGCACAGAGTGAAACGCTGGTCGGGGAAGTGACGGCAGTCGGAGATGATACCATAACGGTTCAGACCAGCGGGCAGCAGGCACCGGGTGACGGAGAAGAAACAACGGAGAGCACGGAGGATGCAGCAGAAACAGAGGTTCAGGTGACTGCGGACACAGTGGTCGTAAAACAGAGCGGCGATCCGTTCTGACCGTGGCGGCGGAACGATGGTTGTGGACGGTGGAAGCTATACCTCAAACGGAACCGGTTCACCGGCCGTTTACAGTACCGCGGATATCGCGGTAAACAATGCCGATCTTACCGCAAACGGTTCAGAGGCGGTCTGCATTGAGGGCTTGAATTCGCTGCACCTGTTTGACACGGATCTGACCGGAAACATGAGCGATGACGAACAGAATGACTGCACCTGGAATGTGATCTTGTACCAGAGCATGTCCGGGGATTCCGAGGTCGGAAACAGCACCTTTGAGATGGACGGCGGAACACTGACTGCAAAAAACGGCGGAATGTTCTATACGACCAATACTGAATCCACCTTTGTACTTTCCAATGTGGATATTAACTACGCGGATGACAATGCATTCTTCCTGCGCTGCACCGGAAATAACAACAAAAGAGGATGGGGACAGACCGGAGCAAACGGTGCGGACTGCCTCTTTGGCGCGAACGATCAGGAAATGCAGGGCGATATCATCTGGGACAGCATCAGCCAGCTGGATCTCTATATGACAGGCAGCACCCTCACCGGAGCGGTTGTGGATGATGAAACTTATGCCGGAAATGGCGGGGACGGATACTGCAACCTGTATATTGACAAAGACAGCACATGGATCGTGACCGGCGACAGCACAGTAAGCAGCCTTTCCTGTGAGGGAACGATTCAGGACGCGGATGGAAATACGGTGACGGTAAAAGGCACGGACAGTACTATATATATAGAAGGAACGAGTGCATATACGATCACGGCTGATTCCTATTCCGATACGGCAGATATGTCCGGAGCTCCGGCGGAAAGCAGCTGGAGCGACTATGAGGTAACACGCCCGGATAATTTATAAGATCGGACAGTTGACATTTTTCCGACAGAGTGATAAAGTATATAGACAAAACAGAGATGTTATGGCAGGCATGACTAATATGAATTTTAGTTATACCTGCCAAAAGCTGAGTTTAAGGCAGACGTCCTGTTTTGGAAATTTATTCACGAGGAAAGGTGAGAAAATGAACGGTTTAGTAATTATCTTAATTGGAATTGTTGCATTGGGTGCCGGCTATCTGCTTTACGGACGCTGGCTCGCCAAAAAGTGGGGAATCGATGCAAACGCAAAGACACCTGCTTACCAGTATGAGGATGGAGAAGATTTTGTGCCATCTTCCAAATTTACAGTATTCTCCCATCAGTTTTCATCCATCGCGGGAGCTGGCCCTGTCACAGGACCGATCCTGGCATCGGTATTCGGCTGGGTTCCGGTTCTGTTATGGCTGATCATCGGAGGTCTCTTCTTCGGTGCGGTTCAGGATTTCGGAGCATTATACGCATCCGTTAAGAACGAAGGAAAATCCATGGGTATGCTGATCGAAAAGTATATCGGAAAAACAGGAAGAAAACTCTTTATGCTTTTCTGCTGGTTATTTACCCTGCTTGTTATCGCAGCATTTACAGATATGGTCGCAGGTACCTTTAACGCGTTCCCGGTAGACGCAGCGACCGGAGCAGCAGTGACATCACCGGTATTTGCAAACGGAGCAGCAGCTTCTGTATCCATGTTATTTATCGTATTCGCGATCATCCTTGGTCTGGTACTGAAAAAAACAGGTAAGATCAACGAGGGATTAAAGGGTGTGATCGCGGTAGCGCTCATCGTTATCATGTTTGCCATTGGTATGCATCTTCCGATCTACGCAACAAAATCTGCCTGGATCGGCATCATCATGGTATATCTGTTCCTTGCATCTGTACTGCCGATGTGGTTACTGATGCAGCCGAGAGATTACATGACAACTTATATGTTACTTGGTATGATCATTGGCGCGGTTGTTGGTATCGTTGTTGCGCATCCGGCGATGCAGCTGAACGCATTCAACGGATTCGCACTGACTGGAGCAGACGGAAGCACTTCTTATATGTTCCCGACCCTGTTCGTAACGATCGCATGTGGTGCGGTATCCGGATTCCACAGTCTGGTATCTTCCGGAACTTCATCCAAGACCGTCAGCAATGAAAAAGATATGCCGATGGTAGGTTACGGCGCAATGGTTGTAGAATCATTACTTGGTATCGTTGCACTTGTTGTTGTAGGCGCAGTTGCAGTAAACGGAACAAAGCCGGACGGAACTCCGTTCTCGATCTTTTCTTCCGGTGTCGCAGGATTCCTGGAACGTTTCGGTGTCCCGAATGAAGTGGCGACCGTATTCATGACCATGTGTGTATCCGCGCTTGCTCTTACATCACTGGATTCCGTAGCGCGTATCGGACGTATGTCTTTCCAGGAACTGTTCTATGTAGATACCACAGATCCGGAAAAGATGGATGGTTTACATAAAGTGCTTACCAACAAATATTTCGCAACCATCATCACATTATTCTTTGGATGGCTTTTAACACTTGGCGGATACAACAACATCTGGCCGTTATTCGGTTCCGCGAACCAGCTGCTCGCAGCAATGGTACTGATCGCGCTTGCCGTATTCTTAAAGACGACCGGACGTACCGGATGGACACTTTACATCCCGATGTTCGTCATGCTTGCGGTTACCTTTACCGCACTGGTTCAGAAGACCATCGCATTAGTAAGAAACGTTTCTGCCGGAACAGCAACATTCCTGGTAGACGGACTGCAGCTTATCGTTGCGATCTTACTGATGATCCTTGGCGCACTGGTTGCTTACCACTGCCTGTCCAAGCTGTTTACAGCAAAGAAGGAAGAAGCATAAAAAATAAAAAAGTATCATCACAGAGAGGGACCGCAGTCTGAAATACAGGCTGCGGTTCTTTTTTTTCTATTGCATTTTAAAGCGCAATGCACTACAATAAACCCTGGCACTGGCATGGCGAGCGACTGCCGTCAAGGCCGACAGCCAACGAAAACTTCATAAAGAGAAAGGAATCAAAAACATGAAACAAAGAAGTAAAAGAGTAAAGGCTTTGTTACTCGTGTTCACAACACTGACTATTGCACTGAGCGGATGCGGAAACGCAGGTGACGAAACAGGTGGAAAAAATTCCTCACAGATCACTGTAGGCATTGCACAGGATTTGGAAGACAGTCTTGACCCTCACAAAGCGGAAGCGGCAGGAACAAGAGAAATTCTGTTTAATGTGTTTGAAGGTTTGTATAAACCGGACAGTGATGGAAATTTAGTTCCTGCTGTGGCAAGCGGATACGAGGTATCCGATGACGGGCTTGTGTACACATTCACTTTAAGAGACGGAGTGAAATTCCATAACGGAAATCCTGTTACGGCAGCGGACGTAAAATCTTCCCTTGAAACCTGCGCCGATAGCAGCAGCGGCTCCGCTCTGATACCGGCGTTTTCTAATATCACATCCATTGAGACACCGGATGATAAAACAGTGGTGATCACACTGGCTGAGGCGGATGCCGATTTCCTGTCCTATGTGGCTGGCGTAAAAGCGGCGATCGTCCCTGCGGATAACGCAGATCCGGATGCGGATCCGATCGGAACCGGACCATACAAATATGTTTCCCGTTCCGTACAGGAAAACATCAAACTGGAGAGCTTTGCGGATTACTGGGGCGGCAAGCCGGATATCGATGAGGTCACATTTAAAGTATGTGCCGATACGGATTCTGTTGTCACCAGCTTAAACAGCGGTTCCATCGACATGATGGCACATCTGACCACGACACAGGCAAAGCAGCTGGGAGACGACTACAATGTAGTGGAAGGAACCATGAACCTGGTACAGGGACTTTACTTAAACAACAGTTTTGAAGCGTTCCAGAATGAACAGGTGAGACAGGCGCTGTGCTACGGCATCGACCGCGATGAGATCATCGATATGGTTTCCGATGGCAAGGGCGTAAAAGTCGGCAGCAGCATGTTCCCGAACTTCCGGAAATACTTTGAGCCGGAACTGGCAGACAAATACAGCTATGATGTGGACAAAGCGAAAGAATTGCTGGCAGAAGCAGGCTATGGCGACGGATTCAGCTTTACGATCACGGTTCCTGCCAATTATCCGCAGCATGTGGATACGGCACAGATCATTGCGGAACAGTTAAAGAAGATCGGAGTTACGGCAGAGATCAATCAGGTGGAATGGAATACCTGGCTGGATGATACCTATGGCAACCGGAATTTTGAGGCGACCTTAGTCGGCGTGGATGCGTCCTACTTTGCGGCATCCGCGATGTTATCCCGGTTTAACGCCGATGCGAAGAACAACTTTATCAATTATTCCAACCCGGATTATGACGCGGCATATGCGGCGGCGCGAAGTACCGCGGATGAGGATGCACAGACAGCCGCTTACAAGCAATGTGAGGAGATCCTCGCAGATACGGCGGCGAGTGTATACATTCAGGATCTGCCGGATATGGTGGCACTGAACAAAAAATTTACCGGATATAAATGCTATCCGCTTTATATCCAGGATATTGCACAGATCAAGCTGGCAGATGACCAGTAAGTAAAAACAAAAAAGAGAAAGAGGAGGAGAGCAGAACATGAAACAGATCGTAAAAAAAATCATTACCACGCTGCTTACGCTGGTGATCGTGTCATTTCTGCTCTTTCTTGCGTTTGAACTGATACCGGGAGATCCGGCAAGGGCAAAATTAGGGACGGACGCGACCCCGGAACAGCTTGCTGCGCTGCGGGCACAGATGGGACTGGATCGCCCGTTGATGGAGCGGTATGTGACGTGGCTGTTTGCGTTTTTCACCGGAGATTTCGGTACTTCGTACAGTTACAGCATGCCGGTGCGGGAAATGATCTTAGATAAACTGCCGATCACGATCACACTGACGGTTATGGCGTTCTTCCTGATGATCGTGATATCCGTTCCGCTTGCTGTTTTTATGGCAAAGCACGAGGGCGGGATCGCGGACAGTGTCTTTTCGGGGCTCAATCAGGTCATCATGGCGGTTCCGTCGTTCTTTTCGGGAATCCTGCTCACACTGGTTTTCGGAGTGGTGTTAAAACTGTTTGTCCCGGGAGATTTTGTCTCTTATGACGTGAACGCGGGGAAATTCTTTGCGTATCTGTTTTTCCCGGCGGTCGCGATCGCGCTTCCGAAGACAGCCATGGCGGTGAAAATGCTGAGAAGCTCACTGCTCGCGGAGATGAAACACGATTATGTGAGAACGGCGTACAGCCGCGGAAACGATATTTCGGGCGTGCTATACGGGCATGTGTTAAAAAACGCGTTCCTTCCGGTTCTGACCTTCTTTGGAATGGCGCTTGCCGACATCTTTACGGGAAGTATTGTTGTGGAGAAAGTGTTTAACATTCCGGGACTTGGAAGAATACTGATGACTTCCATCTCCAACCGGGATTATCCGGTGGTGGAAGCGATCATCATGATGATGGCGCTTGTGGTGATAGTGACAAATCTGTGTGTGGATCTGATTTACCGGAAGATCGATCCGAGGATTACGGTGGAATAAACGATGGATAATACATCAAAAAAAAGGAAAAATTACAATTTTAAGATCGGCTGTGTCATCACGGTAGCGATGCTTCTCTTTGTTCTGGTGGGGATCATCTGGACACCCTATCCGCCGGAGGCGGTAGATGCGTCGGCGAAG
Organism: Roseburia yibonii; assembly: GCF_014297335.1. Lineage (NCBI taxonomy): Bacteria > Bacillati > Bacillota > Clostridia > Lachnospirales > Lachnospiraceae > Roseburia > Roseburia yibonii. The sequence goes on along the minus strand of NZ_JACOQH010000003.1, from coordinate 15,688 downwards.
CTTGCGGGCAGCAGCCTGGCGCATCCGTTTGGCTGCGACCAGCTCGGACGGGATATTCTAAGCCGCGTGATGTCCGGCAGTAAGATCACACTGTTTGCGGCGGCAGGGACAGTGCTTCTCGGCGGCAGTATCGGTGTCCTGATCGGAGCCTTTACCGGCTATTTCGGATCGGTTTTGGATGAGGTGCTGATGCGGATCATGGATGTCATGTTCGCGTTCCCGAGTATCCTGCTTTCGCTGGTGGTGATCGCGGTGCTCGGCCCTGGAAATTATCAGACCGTGCTTGCGCTTGGGATCGCGTTTGTCCCGAGTTTCGCAAGAATTGTGCGCAGTGAGTTCATACGATGCAGGGAGATGGAATATGTGAAACTTGCAAGACTCTCCGGAGCCTGTGATCTTCGGATCATGTTTGTACATATCCTTCCGAATATCCGTCAGGTACTGCTGTCCTCGCTTATGATCGGGTTTAACAACGCGGTGCTTGCGGAGGCAAGCCTAAGCTATCTTGGGATCGGCGTACAGCCGCCCTATGCAAGTCTCGGACGGATGCTCTCAGAGGCACAGTCTTATATTTTTGTCTCGCCGGGGAGCTGTATCTGGCCCGGACTGGTGCTGATTTTGATGATACTCGGATTTTCGCTTATGAGCGATGGAATGTCAGTGGAAATGCATGAGAGGAAACGATGGAAAAGAAAGAATGTTTGCTGAGCGTAAAAAATCTGAATATTGGATTTGAGGATAAGAAGACACAGCAAAAAGTAGTGACGGACTTTAATCTTACCATAGGATTTGGAGAATGCGTGGGTCTGGTGGGAGAATCCGGCTCCGGCAAATCCCTAAGCGCGCTTGCCATTGCAGGACTTTTGAAAAAGCGGAAAAATGTGATCGCGGATGGAGAGATCGTGTTTGCGGGGCATGACGATTTCCTTTCGTTGGAGGAAAGCGAGTTATGTAAACTGAGAGGAACGGACATCGGAATGATCTTTCAGGAACCGATGACCTCCCTGGATCCGGTGCGCACCATCGGCTGGCAGGTGGAGGAGAGCCTTCGCATCCATACGGATCTGTCCAAAGAGGAACGCAGGGCGCGTGCCATGGAAGCACTGCGTGATGTGGGACTCGCGGATACGGAGCGGATTTATGCGGCATATCCCCATGAACTTTCCGGCGGGCAGAGACAGCGCGTGATGATCGCCGCGGCAATGATACACAAACCAAAACTGTTGATCGCGGATGAACCGACGACAGCGCTTGATGTGACGATACAGGCACAGATCCTGGAGCTGCTGCAGCGGATCAACGAAAAAGAGCATACGGCGATCCTGTTTATTTCGCATGATCTTCATCTGGTACACAGGCTCTGCGGGCAGGTGGTTGTCATGAAGGATGGAAAAATTGTGGAAGCGGGCAGTGCGGATGATGTCTTTTACGCGCCGAAGGAGGCGTATACGAAAAAGCTGGTCTCCGCGATCCCGGGATTTGAACGTGAGAAAGAGAAAGTGGAAAAAACGCCGGAGAAGACGGTGCTATCTGTTTTGGGATTAAATGTTTTCTTTGACAAACGAAAGCGCGGACTGTTCGGGAAAAAAGAGACGATGCAGGTTTTGCGCGATGTGAGTTTTTCGATCAGTGAAGGAGAGATCGTAGGACTGGTGGGAGAATCCGGCTCCGGAAAATCGACGATCGCCCGGACGCTCCTTGGAATAAACAAAAACTATGATGGAACCATCACGCATGCGGAGAAGCATCCGCAGATGGTGTTTCAGGATCCGTTCGGATCCCTAAATCCGTCCAAAACGATCGGATGGATTTTAGAGGAGCCGCTTAGAAACTTCACGCGGGACGACAGAAAAACAAGACAGAAAAAGGCGGGAGAGATCTTAAAACGGGTCGGACTTGGCGAGGAATACCTCTCGCGGTATCCGGGAGAACTCTCCGGTGGACAAAGACAGCGTGTCTGCATTGCGCTCGCGCTTATCCTGAATCCGAAGTTCTTTATCGCGGATGAGGCGGTTTCCGCATTGGATGTGACGATACAGGCGCAGATCCTTGCGCTCTTAAAAGAACTGCATGAAGAATTAAAGACGGCGATCCTGTTTATCTCGCACGATCTGCGTGTGGTTTACCAGCTCTGTGACCGCGTGCTGATCTTAAAAGAGGGAGAGATCATAGAACAGGGACCGGTCGAAGAAATCTATAAAAATCCAAAAGAAGAATATACGAAGCAGCTTTTAAAAAGTGCCAGGTATTAACAGACAAAAAAAGAACCGGAGCGGTTCTTTTTTTGTTTTCTTGTCTTTTAAATAAATAAATCGTTGTTACCGGTCAGGAATTAAGATTCCTTCGCGGAAAGTTTCTTCGCTGAGATCAGGGAAAAACCGAGTCTTCCAACGGTCTGCTTTGTGAGGGACAGTGCGAAAAATACGATGGCACTGTCGATCGGCAGCATGATCACATTCTTTAACAGGCGCATCGGAAGCAGTACGAAAAATGCTTTTCCGTAGAGCATGGAGATCCAGAGCGTATTTAAACCGCAGTTTACGATCAGTTTTACCAGAAATTCCGCAATTACGATACGCTTGATCGAAAGCGGCTTGTGATATAACAGGCAGCCGTAGATCAGTCCGGCGAGCATTACGTTAAAGGTGAAACCGAAAAAGAACGGGCCGTCCGGTTTGATCATGAATTTTAAGAGATCCAGCGCTCCGCCGAAAATGCAGCCGACAACCGGCCCGAAGAGAAATTCCACGATGCGGTTCGGAATTCCGGAGAAGCCGATCTTAACGTAAGGTCCGATGGAAATGCTTGCAACCATGCTGAGTACGATCGCGATCGCAGCCATAAGACCACAGAGTACAAGGTTTTTGGTTACGGTGAATTCGTGAAGAGAATCCGAGAAGAGTTGTTTGATCTTTTTCATAAAAATAGCCTCCTTTTAGCAGTTTTCCTAAACTACATAGAGGAGACAAGATAACCTGAATGTAGCAGCGGGATGCGAAGCCTGTACCGCAAGCGATTGCTTTTCGTCCGTGTGACAACTCCCTGTTCACATGGCACTTAACGCACAGATTTCTACTCTGCTAATATGTATGATATTAGTTTTACCGGCATATTTCCAGCCGACTTGCTAACTATAACACAAATGTCTGTTTATGTAAATAATAAATCTGAAAAATGAAAAAATTCTTACAAAATCGGGCAAAACGTGATAAAATAAAAGGGAAATAAGGCATTCCGGAAAGGAATTTGCAGAGAAGAAAGAAGGGATCGTCATGTTTGCTGTTGGACAGACAAATGCGCAGGTAGTCAGGAAAAAAGTCAGCATGCCGAGGGAGTTTAATCTGCGAAAAAAAGGAAGGAAAATTTATGGAGCCTGGGTTGGGGACCGGTGTCTGTATCTGTCGGATGAGGAGAAGGTCCTGCGGGCAAAAGCAGGGAGGGAAGATCAGGTGAAACTGATGAGTGTTGACACGGAAAACCGTATCCGTGTTCCGGCATCGTTAGAGCATGCGAACGTCAGCATTCGCGGGTGCATTTCCACGATCGAGCTTCAGTTCACGCCACAGAAACAGGCTTAGGGAGCGTTATTTTGGGAGAAATTTGGGAAAGATAGAGGATAAAAGAAGGAAGAGACATACAGGAGGTGGACAGTCATTTATTATAAGATCATGGATGACCAGCTGGAAGAGACAGAATTTGATGACTGGAAAGATCATAAGGACGGGATTGCGGTACTAAGCGGAGCGGAATGGGAGAAGGCAACGGACATCCGGGCGAATTATCTGCTTGGATGGCAGGAAGACAATATTCATTTCTGCAAGCTGGAAAGCTATTCGGACTATCTGTTTGGTACATTCCATATCCCGGAGAAAGGGCATTACCGGAACAATTACGGTTTTGCCTTTTATATTTTACAGAGAAAGATGATATTTATTGATGACACGGGGATCGTCGGAACACAGATCGCGCAGATCCGTCAGGCAAGAATGCGCAAGGGCTACACGCTGGAGCGTTTTTTGTATGATTTTCTGATCTCGCTGATCGATGATGACCTCTTGTATCTGTCGGCACTTGAAAAAAAGATCGCCGGGATGGAGGAACGGATCTTGGAGCGTGAGGATAAGGAATTTAACCATGAGATGTTACGCATGAAAAAGGAAATCTCAAGAATGCACCGCTATTACAGCCAGATGGCGGATATGGGGGAAATGCTCCATGAAAACGAGATGGATTTTTTCGGGGAGAAAGAGGCAACGTGCTTTGGCGTGTTTACGGACCGCGCGGGCAGACTCCGGGAAGAAACACAGGTGTTAAGAGAGTACGCGATGCAGGTGCAGGACGTATATCAGTCCGAGATCGGCATCCGCCAGAATGATGTAATGAAAGTGCTTACGATCGTGACGACGGTGTTTCTGCCGCTGACCCTGATCGCGGGCTGGTATGGCATGAATTTTGTCCATATGCCGGAGCTCGCGTGGAAATATGGTTATCCGGTGGTCATATTCGTTTCGGTGCTGATCGTCGTGGTCAGTCTCTACATCTTTAAAAAGAAAAAATATTTATGAGATATCGTCGGAATTTGTAGAAAATTCTATATCAATTTGCACGCTGTATTGCTATAATAGAGTAGAGAACGAAAGAGAAGGAGAGGAAAAAGATGGAAAAGAACTATCTGTATGCAGATGAGAAAGAACAGATGACACGCGCCAATGGGTTGTATGTTCTTACGAGTATTTTGTTTTATATTTTTGCTGCAGTAATCGTGTTTGTGGCATATCTGCGGGGAATACGGTCGCTTGGATTTACCTGCATGATCGGAGTGGTCGTGCTTGTGATGATCGTTTTAAATTTGATGTTATACCGCACAAACAGCGCAGACCGCCGGATACGCTATGTCTTGAGTACCGGGCTTTTGGTGATAACGTTTTTTACGGGCATAGCATTTGACGCTTATTATCTGCGCTTTATGGGAGCGGTTCCGTTTATCATCTGTATCGTGTTTTTTGACAGACGGTATTCCAGATTTTACGGAGTGGTTACGAGTGCGCTTAACATTATCATTACCGTGATAAAGATTTCGGTGCTGCATCGCTGCACCGGAGACGAAACTGTGGATCAGATCTGCGCGACACTGGTGATCTGTTTTATGATGCTTCTGATCTACTGGACCGTTGCGGTTGCGCATACATTCAACAGTGATACGATCGGCCAGCTCGGCGAGGAAAAGAAAAAACAGCAGGATATGATGGATCATATCGTAAATGTGGCAGAGCAGGTCAGAGAGGGAACAGAGCAGGCAGTCGATATCATGAACCAGCTCAATGAATCCACGGATACCGTAAACGGAGCAGTCCGGGATATTTCAGACAGCACACAGACGACAGCGGAGAATATCCAGGCACAGACCGTGATGACACAGAACATCCAGGAAGCGATCGGCGAGACGATGGAGCGCTCTGCGGAGATGGTAGAGACAGCGAAAAAATCCGGCGAGCTCAATGAGAAGAACGCGAACCTGATGGAACACTTAAAGACGCAGTCGGAAAATATCGCGCAGATCAACGAAGGCGTGGCGGCGTCCATGCAGAAGCTTCAGGAGAAGACAGAAGCGGTAAAGGGCATCGCGGATACGATCTTTTCCATTTCAAGCCAGACAAATCTCCTTGCGTTAAACGCGTCGATCGAAAGCGCGAGAGCCGGAGAAGCCGGAAAAGGCTTTGCGGTCGTAGCGGATGAGATCCGTCAGCTTGCGGAAAAGACACGTCAGGAGACCGAAAATATCGCGTCGATCTTAGAGGAACTTTCCGGGGATGCACATTCGGCAGCGGATTCGGTAGGTGAGGCAGTGGCTGCGGCAGGAAAGCAGGATGACCTGATCACGGAAGTTTCAGCAAGCTTCACGGATATGAATGAGAATGTGACCAAACTTACGACGGATATCGGACAAATCGATGAGATGTTAGGCCAGCTCTCCGAGTCCAACAATCAGATCGTTGACAATATCACACAGCTTTCGGCAACGACGGAAGAAGTGACCGCATCCTCTCATCAGGCGGCGGAACTCAGTGTCAACAACCTGGAGCACGCGGAAGAAACCAAGAAACTGTTGGGCGGAGTGCTTGATGTGGCGGAAGAGCTGCAGAAATACACCAATTAGTGTGAGATAACAATTAAGCAAGAAACAGAAAAAAGAGAGAAATCGTTTTATCAAGCGTTTTCTCTCTTTTTTGAATGGATCTGTTATCGAAGTAAGTACTTATAAAATATCGATGTATTCGCCGGACAGCGCTTTGTTCATGCTGCGGACAGCGCAGAACTTACCGCACATGGAGCAGGTGTCTTCATGTTCCGGTTTGCGGTCTTCACGGATCGCCTTTGCAGTCTCCGGGTCGATCGCGCATTCCCACTGCGCATCCCAGTCGAGCACACGTCTCGCGTCAGCCATCTTGTCATCGATATCTCTCGCTCCGCGCACACCCTTGGCGATATCAGCAGCGTGGGCAGCAATCTTGGAAGCGATGATTCCCTGTTTTACATCATCGACATTCGGAAGCGCAAGATGCTCTGCCGGAGTGACATAGCAGAGGAAAGCAGCGCCTGCGGTCGCGGCAACGGCACCACCGATCGCAGCGGTGATATGGTCATATCCCGGAGCAATATCGGTAACGAGCGGCCCTAATACATAAAACGGAGCGCCGCTGCAGATTGTCTGCTGGATCTTCATGTTGGCCGCGATCTGGTCGAGCGGCATATGTCCCGGACCTTCCACCATGACCTGAACATCTTTTGCCCAGGCGCGTTTGGTCAGCTCTCCGAGACGGACAAGTTCCTCGATCTGACAGACATCGGAAGCATCCGCAAGACAGCCCGGACGGCAGGCGTCACCGAGGGAGATGGTCACATCATACTCGCGGCAGATATCTAAGATCTCGTCATAGTATTCATAGAACGGATTTTCATTTCCGGTCATGCACATCCATGCAAATACCAGAGAACCGCCACGGGAAACGATATTCATTTTGCGTTTGTGGTTTTTGATCTGGTCGATGGTCTTTCTGGTGATGCCGCAGTGGAGCGTGACGAAATCCACACCGTCTTCGGCATGCAGACGTACCACATCGATAAAATCCTTTGCAGTAAGTGTGGCAAGATCCCGCTGATAGTGGATCACGGAATCATAGACCGGAACCGTACCGATCATAGCCGGACATTCGCTGGTGAGCTTGCGGCGGAACGGGATCGTATCGCCGTGGGAGGACAGATCCATGATCGCTTCCGCGCCCATGTTGACTGCTTCCATGACTTTTTCCATCTCTACGTCATAGTCCTTGCAGTCTTTGGAAACGCCGAGGTTTACATTGATCTTGGTTTTTAACATGGAACCGACACCCTGCGGATCGATGCATTTGTGATTTTTGTTGGCACAGATCACGACTTTGCCGGAAGCTACGAGCGGCAGCAGTTCGTCTGTGGTCATCTGTTCTTTGGCGGCAACGGATTTTAATTCTTCGGTTATGATTCCCTTTCTTGCTGCTTCCATCTGAGTTGCGTAATTTCTCATTTCTTATCTCTCTTTCTATCAAAATAGTCTTTTGCGCGCCTGATCCATAAAGATAAGAGGTCATTTCCATAACAAAAAAACGGAATACCAAAACGCAAGTATTCCGTTTCTATAAGCTGGATCCTGTGGATCGATAATCCAAAGAATCCGTTACAGTCATTATTTCCCTACGTTAGCATTATCTAAATCAGGTTAAGGGTCTAAGCAGTACAGCTTACTCTCAGCCGGCTTGTCGCAGGCTCCCCTGTTTGTATGCCCCTATTGTACCATAACCTCGGAAAAAAGCAACTGTAAAGCGAGAGAAAAACCTTGAAAAAATGCGGTATATAAGATATTGTGATAATAGGGAAAGTTTGGATACAGAGGTAGCAGGAGTATGTTAATAAGAAGAATAAAAAGATGGATGCCGTACCTGGTCATTGCAGCAGGGCTGGCGTTGATCTTATTGGCGTATGCAGCCAATTTTAAGATCACGGAGTTTGGAAGCATGGATGAAACAAGCCCCGACACGACCACCAGACAGGCGGACGGAAGCGAGATCTTTTCGTTTGCGGCGGAGGATTATGGGGGGATGCAGAAAAATATCGTATTTTTCACGAATCACCAGCTTGTGTGGGCTTACGCGGATGGAAAGCCGATCTATGAAAATACAAGGACAGGCGGAATCTGGGGACGCACGACCGGCTCACACTGGAATTTTGTGGCAGTCCCATATGGAACAAAAGAGATAAAGATCAAACTGACGCCGGTATATCAAAACGTCCGGTATCAAGACTGCACGTTTTATACCGGAAAAGAGCAGGAGGCTTTTTATAAGATCTTCGCGCAGTCGGTCATCACGTTTTTTGTCAGCGCGCTGATCGTCATACTGGGATTTGGAATGATCGTTTACTGGTGCATTGTACACAGGAAGGCGGAGATCGGGAACAGCCTGCTGCATCTGGGCATGTTTTCGGCGATATTTGGTGTCTGGTCGGCAAATGAGACGGACGCGATGATGCTGATCGTGCGGGACCGGATCGCGGCATCGTTTATGGCGTATATCCTTTTGATGTTGATGGGGATTCCGTTTGTTTTATTTGTGCGGGAGTTTTTGAATATCGGGGACCGGAAGCTCTGGAAGGTGCTGTTTGCGATCAATACCTGTGAGATGGTGTTTGTGCTTGGACTTCAGTTTTTTGGTATCGCGGATATGAAAGAAACACTCTGGCTGACTCATATGATGTTGTGTATCGCGTTGTTTTATATGATCGGATGTCTGCTATATAAGGCGTTCCGCCATCAGATCGACCGGCACGCGAAGATCAGTACCGTAGGAATGATCCTGCTTTCGGCGGCAACAGTGACGGATATCGTGCTGTATTACCGCCATATCGGTGACGCGGATCTGTTCGGACGCTTTGTATTCCTGGCGTTTGTGCTGATGCTCGGTTACGAGGCGGCATTCTATGCAGTGGATACGATCGAAAAGGGACGGAAGGCAAAGGTGTATGAGGAACTGGCGATCCATGATGTCCTGACGGGGCTTTACAACCGGAATGCCTATATGGAGGACATGTCGCAGATGAAAAGCGCCAGAGGAAAGATGTTTGTCTCCTTTGATCTGAATAATCTGAAGGAATGCAACGACGAACACGGTCATGTGGAGGGAGACACTTACCTTAGAAATGCCGCGCGGATCATAGAAAAGATCTTTGATCCTTATGGAAAGGTCTACCGCATCGGCGGGGACGAATTCTGCTGTATCGTGGAGCATGCCGCAAGATGTCCGATCCTTTTCTGCATTGAGGTAATGCGCACGGAAGAGGAAAAATATAACAGCGATCCGGAGCATTATCCGATCCATATCGCGTGCGGTTACGCGCAGTTTGATCCGGAGCGGGACGAAAGTTTTGAAGGGACAAGAAACCGCTCCGATGTCAGCATGTATGAAAACAAATCAAATATAAAACAGAAAATGCATATAGAGGATAGCAGAAGATGAAAACAAAAATAAAACTGATAGCGTGTGATCTGGATGGCACACTGCTTCTGGACGGAGCGACCAAATGCCGCCCGGAACTCTTTCCACTGATCGAGGAACTGACAAAAAGGGGTGTTTCTTTTATGCCGGCAAGCGGAAGACAGTATCCGAGCCTGCAGCGGTTGTTTGCGCCGGTCAAGGACAAGATCATGTATCTGTGTGAAAATGGGGCGCTGGTCATGCATCTGGACCAGGTATTGATGAAGCGGCAGTTTGAGGATGGACTGGCAATGCGTATCAGCAACACCGTACTGGAACACCCGGACTGCGAAGTGCTGATATCGGGGGAGTGCACGAGTTATGTGATCCCGAAAGATCCGTCTTTCGTGACCTATCTGCGTGACGATATTGGAAATAATATCACGGTCATAGATAAACCGGAGCGGATCGAGGAACCGATCATGAAGGTTTCCTATTTTACACCGGAAGATAAGCGTGACGGGGCAACGGCGGATTTTAAGCGGGCGTTTGGTGACAGCTGTCTGATCGTGACATCCGGAAACCGCTGGGTGGATTTCGCGCCGCTTGGCACAAGCAAGGGTTCTGCCTTAAAAGAGATCGGAGAAAAACTTGATATCCTGCCGGAGGAGATGGCTGCGTTCGGAGATAATGAAAATGACCGGACGATGTTGGAATTTGTCGGACATCCCTATCTGATGGAGACGTGTAATCCGACCATGCGGGATGTGCGTGCGACGGCATGCAGACGTGTGGAGGATTCCCTGCGGCAGATACTGGAGGAAATGGAATGAAAAACAAGTCAAAATTAAAAAAGATTCGTGAAAAGAACCATGGGGCGGCGGATGCTCCAAAAGAATGGTTTTACATGCAGCAAAAAGAGATCACAGTGCGTGAGATCGCGGATGCGCTGCAGGAGGAAGCAGACCTGGAACTTGAGATCTGGGAAGCGGCGGGAGTCCTTGAAGTGGTGATCCCGGAAGAACGCTCGATGGATTTCGAGTGGACCAGGGCGGAATTTCGCGACGAATACAGTAAGAACTGGCTTACAGAACAGGGCGTAAAGACCATGTTTTTTGTGACGATCGACGCGGAACATTATACACACGCAAAACATATCATGCAGACGATCACAGGAAAGATCGGCGGATTTTTCTGCGGAGATACCGAGGATTTCCAGCCGGTCATCAAATAAAAACAGGAGGTGGCGGATATGCCGTTTATTGATTCAAAAATTTCTATCCCGGTGAGCAGGGAGAAACGCGAAAACTTGAAAGCAGATCTGGGACGCGCGATCTCGATCGTAAATAAACCGGAAGGTTTTTTGATGTTGGGATTTGAGGATAATTACGATCTTTACATGGGAGGCAAAAAGCTGGACAAGGGAGCATTTGTTTCGGTAAAGCTGTTCGGAAGCGCTTCCGCAAGAGAGTATAACGCAATGACAGCGGAGATTTGCCGTATCTTTAAAGAACGGCTCGGAATCCCGGGAAGTGCCGTGTACATTACTTACCAGGGCATCAATGACTGGGGCTGGGACGGAAAGAATTTCTAAAACAGCAGAAAACAGACAACAGATACGAAAAAAAAGGCGATCGGCATGAAAATGATTATGAGTTTAAAGAAAAAAATTCAGGGGAGAATCAGTAAAATGACGCCAGGAGCGTATAACGCATGTTTTCCTATTATGTATATGAGAAACCCGGAAAAGAAAGCTACGGAACTGTGGAGCGGTATCATACCGGAAAAGGAATTGGGATCCTGCTCACAGAGGTTTTGCTCATTATCTTCAATCTGCTTTTTTTCGGAACAGACACCGGAAGCAGAACAAAAGGAGCAGCAAAAAAAGTAAAAAAGAGAGCCAAAAAAGCAATGGTGTTTTTAAGGTCATTGCATGGCTGGCGCTGGTCAGTCTTTTCCTGATATATGCAGCGGCAGTAGGCGCAGGTCTGTATGGATATCTGTAATATAATTAGGTAAGGATCTTATGGTGACAGAAAGATCGCATGGCGGACCAAAAAATTAGACAGACATATAAAAGAATCCCCGGCATACAATGTAACAATTAGTATCGCAGGGGATTTTTTGTGAAAAGCTATATTGAGGAGAGAGTTATAAATATCGCAAATTATATCATTGAAAACAACGCGACCGTGCGTCAGACCGCAAAGAAATTCGGAATCAGCAAGAGTACGGTACATAAGGATGTAACGGAGCGCATTGTACAGATCAACCCGACACTTGCCGCAGAGGCGAGAAAAGTCTTAGATGTCAACAAATCCGAGCGCCATATCCGCGGCGGAATGGCAACCAAAGAAAAATATCTGCATCAGCACATATAAAAGATACAACTTCTACTTGTAAACTTGAAACTGCTCCCTTATAATAGGAAGATAGATTGAAAATACCAGGAGGAAAAAGTCGTGGACAAAGAATTAGTCATTGTACTTGATTTCGGCGGACAATACAACCAGCTGGTTGCCCGCAGAGTCAGAGAATGCAATGTTTATTGCGAGATTTATTCTTATAAAACAGACATTGAGAAGATCAAAGCTATGAATCCAAAGGGTATCATTCTGACAGGAGGGCCGAACAGCTGTTACGAAGAGGACTCTCCTTCTTATCAGAAAGAACTTTTTGAGCTTGGAATTCCGGTACTTGGACTTTGCTATGGTGCGCAGCTTATGATGCACAAACTCGGCGGAAAAGTCATCACACCAGAGGTTGGAGAATACGGAAAGACAGAAATCCATTATGCACCGAATGCAGTTCTGTTTCAGGGAATGCCGGAAACATCGATCTGCTGGATGAGCCATTTTGACCGTATTGAGATGGCGGCACCGGGATTTGAGGTGGTTGCCCATACTGCGGACTGCCCGATCGCGGCAGCACAGAATGTAGAAAAGAAACTCTATGCGATCCAGTTTCATCCGGAAGTCCTTCATACCGTAAACGGCACACAGATGATCTATAACTTTGTGCGTAACGTCTGCGGCTGTGCCGGAACCTGGAGAATGGATTCTTTCGTAGAAGAGACCATTCAGTCCATCCGTGAGAAAGTCGGCGATGGAAAGGTTCTTCTTGCGTTATCCGGCGGAGTGGATTCGTCCGTTGCGGCAGGAATCCTGTCACGCGCGATCGGAAAGCAGCTGACCTGTGTCTTTGTAGATCATGGTCTCTTAAGAAAGGACGAAGGCGATGAGGTAGAGAGCGTATTCGGACCAAACGGTCAGTTTGACTTAAACTTTATTCGTGTCAATGCGCAGGAGCGCTATTACGGAAAACTTGCCGGTGTCACAGAACCGGAGAAAAAACGTAAGATCATCGGGGAAGAATTTATCCGTGTTTTCGAAGAGGAAGCAAAAAAAATCGGAGCAGTGGATTTCCTTGCGCAGGGAACGATCTACCCGGACGTTGTGGAATCCGGACTCGGCGGTGAATCCGCAGTCATCAAATCCCACCACAATGTAGGGGGGCTTCCTGATTTCGTTGATTTCAAGGAAATCATTGAACCGCTTCGCAATCTTTTCAAAGATGAAGTAAGAAAAGCCGGTCTTGAACTGGGCATTCCGGAAAAACTTGTTTTCCGTCAGCCGTTCCCGGGACCGGGACTTGGAATCCGTATCATCGGTGAAGTGACAGCAGAAAAGGTTCGTATTGTACAAGATGCCGACGCGATTTACCGCGAGGAAGTAGACAAGGCGGTTGCCGATTACAAAAAAGCCAACGGCGAGGAACCGTCCTGGATGCCGAACCAGTACTTTGCGGCACTTACCAATATGCGTTCCGTCGGTGTCATGGGCGATGAAAGAACCTATGACTACGCAGTAGCGCTTCGTGCGGTCAACACCGTTGATTTCATGACCGCGGAATCCGCAGAGATTCCGTTCGCAGTATTGCAGACGGTGATGAGCAGAATTATAAATGAGGTGAAAGGAGTCAATCGTGTATTCTACGATCTGACGAGTAAGCCACCTGGAACGATTGAGTTTGAATAACGGACAGAAATGCCGAAAGCCTGTATTTATGCAGGTTTCCGGCATTTGTTTTATCGAATGGCTCTAGTTTGGCTCTATTTGTGGGCGGAGTAATAGGGATAAATCTTATATCGGCTGTAGGAGTGATAATGAAAATGGATATTAGAGTAGCAACTTTGGAGGATGTACAGATAGTAGCAAAATTGGCGATTCAGATGTGGAAATCACATACCATTGAAGAATTGGCAAGGGAATTTTACGATTATATTAGCAAAGAGAAGGGGAGAGTTTTTATTGCAGTGGCAGATGCAGGCGCAGTTGGTTTCGCACAATGTGGATTAAGACATGACTATGTAGAAGGCACAGCTTCAAGTCCAGTAGGGTACTTGGAAGGGATTTTTATAAAAGCGGAATATAGAAAAAGAGGACTGGCAAGAGGTCTGTTAGAGACCTGTCAGAAGTGGGCAAAGGAGCAGGGGTGTACAGAATTTGCCAGTGATTGTGAGCTAGATAATGAAAATAGTCGCAAATTTCACTTAAAAATGGGTTTTGTAGAAGCAAATAGAATTATCTGCTTTACGAAAAAATTAACAGATTCTGTTATTGACAAGAACGTAACAATGACATTTGACGAACCATTGGGTGGTTGCACATATGATCATATAGAAAGATTTGAATATAAGAAAGCAACAATGAAAGATGTTGATGAATTAGTAAGAACGAGAATAATTGTCCTGCGTGCAGCTAATAAATTGTCGGATGATGTGGATATGTCTCTGGTAGAGAAGGAATCATATGCATATTATAGACATGCATTGAAAACTGGAGAGCATGTTGCATATTTGGTATATGATAACGGAAAGTTTATCGGTGCAGGTGGAGTCAGCTTTTATCAGGTTATGCCGACATATCATAACCCGACAGGCAAAAAGGCTTATATCATGAATATGTATACCAATCCGGAATATCGTAGACAGGGAATTGCATATCACACATTGGATTTATTGATAAAAGATGCGAGGGAGCAGGGCATATCACATATTGCATTAGAGGCAACCGATATGGGACGACCTTTGTATGAAAGATATGGATTTGTAAAGATGGAAAATGAAATGGAACTGATTAAGTGACAAGATATATTGGGTTCACTACAGGTGAATGGATGGAGTGACTTAAATGATAACAGATAGGAGAAAGTGAATGTTTAAGATTGCAATATTACAAAAACGTGCCATTAATGCACAAATAGATAAAAATATTGAAAGTATCATTATAGCAATGAAAGAGGCTTCGGAAAAACATGCGGATATTCTTTTACTGCCAGAATGCTTTGTTACAGGATATGATTTGCCTATGGCATATGAAAAAAGTATTGCAGATGATGATATGAGGATTACGAAAATATGTGAGAATGCTAAAAAATATAAAATAGGTGTAGTAATCACTGCATTTACAAAAGGTAGTAAGCAACCGCAGAACTCAGCCTTTGTTATCAATAAGTCGGGTAATATATTGATGAAATACTCTAAGGTGCATACCTGTGATTTCGCAGATGAAAGAGATGTTGAATCAGGGAAAGAATTTAAGGTGTGTGATTTTGAAGGAATACAATTAGGTATTATGATTTGTTATGACAGAGAGTTCCCAGAAAGTGCAAGAATACTGATGTTAAAAGGAGCTGAGGTTATTCTTGTCCCAAATGATTGCGGTTCTATGCAACCAAGAATCAGGGCACTTTCTACAAGAGCTTATGAAAATATGGTTGCAGTTGCTATGGCAAATCCGAATGGAGATAATGCTGGATGTTCCTGCGCATATAGCCCAATTTGCTGGGATAGAAATGGAAAATGTGTTGATAACACAGTTTTGCTGGCTGATGATAAAACTGAGGGAATTTTTTATGCGGAGTTTGATATGGAAGCTATTAGAGAATACAGGAATCGAGAAATGTTAGGAAATACATTTCGTAAGGTAGAAGCATATAGTCAGTTATTAAGTAGTGTCTGCTGATCAAGCCGCAAACACTTGATTTTACTGACTTTTGCCCCACTTTCTGGTATAATGATAGCAAGGATTTTGACGAAAACAAATCGTTTTTCTTGCAGTTTTTTACAGATTTTGAGCATACGAGGGACTAAAACAATGTACAAACCGATCGACAAGCTACAG